>NZ_JAGJEE010000008.1:0-195675 GCF_018100885.1 Pseudoalteromonas sp. MMG013
ATCCTTTTTTTGATCAAGCCTTTTTTTAAACTTTTTGTTCGTTCGAACAAAAAAAAAGCAAAGTTCGCAATATTTTCCATTTTCGCTTACTTTTAATGCAGTATTCTTCGTTAATTGCAGTTTTATTATTGCGAAGTTTATATATATCGCTAATATAGCCACTCGTTTTGTTAAATTAATGTTTATCCCCTGTTTATTGGTAGATCAATTATGAAATCATCGGATCAAAAGCCTTTTATAATCACCATTGCACTTGCTGTACTTGGTTTTCTTACGTTGCAATTTGTTTTTCCTAATATTGCATTAAGCGCACCTATCTTATTTGCTGCTGGTATTCTTTTTGGAGGTTTAGTTGTTATATTTACTTCTAATGAGCCGCAAGAAGCAAAGCAAGAAGTTAAAACTAAAACTCTCTACGTGGGCAATTTGCCTTATAAAGCCAATGAAGGCATCGTACGAGAATTATTTTCAGAACAAGGACAAGTTTTTAGCGTTCGTCTATTAAAAGACAAAAACACAGGTAAACGTCGTGGTTTTGGCTTTGTAGAAATGGCTGAGCAAGATGCTGACAAAGCTATTTCAGCATTAAACGACCAAGAGTTCCAACAAAGAACACTTAAAGTAAGAGCTGCAAAACAAAAGCAGTATGATGCGGAAGAAGAAGAGGCTAATAGCTAAGGTTTAACTGCAAGATGACACGATCATCAGATCTTACTTTATCAGGAGCCGTTGCATAAAATTGTAATGGCTTTTTTATTCTCTCTTCGCTGGACCCTTTTGTATTATTTGGAGGTGCCAAAATAGACAACACACGTCGAGCAATTGCCTCTCCTGAATCCACAAGTTTAACGTTACTGCCATAAAATGATGCCAAAGCAGCTTTTAAAATAGGGAAATGCGTACAACCAAGTACAATGACGTCTACACTCTGAGCAATATTGAGTGTTTGAAGTTCAGAAAACACCATATTATTGTCAAGCTCTTGTTGCCAATAAGCAGCTTCAGCTAACGACACTAAAGCGGTTGAATGATGTGAGTCAACTTTACAATTCTGTGCAAACTCCTCAATGAGTCCGTACGTATATGCATTGCTTGATGTTGCGGGCGTTGCCAACAAGGCGATATGCTTTGAGCTACTCAGCAATACACCGGGTTTGATCGCTGGTACGACCCCAACAATTGGAATATTCGTTAATTGACGTGTTGTATTTAGTGCTGCGGTTGACGCCGTATTACATGCAATAACAATGAGATCCACTTGAAGATCTAATTCTTTAATGCGTGTAACTAACGCTGCAAGTCTCGATTTAATAACAGCTTCTGATTGTAAACCATACGGTAATAGTGCGTTATCCATCACATAACTAAATTGTGCATGTGGGAGCTTAGATTCAAGATGCTGTAAAATACTGGTTCCACCAATCCCCGAATCAAATACCAATACATGTGGTGACACAACTATACTCCGCCATTATAAAGTGACGTGCAGTGTGCCACGCACAAAGCAGAAAATGAATCCCTAATTATCGCTAACGCTCTTGAGGCTTATTCAATTGCGTAAAAAAACCCTCAGCATAATCTAAAAAATTATTAAGCCTATCTTGACCATGATTCATCCATTCCAAAATATCTGGCAGTTGGCTCTCTAATCCAAACGACTTTGCACTTTCATTGATCGTTTCTAATTGTTTATCTAGAGGTTGTAGTGCTTTCTCTAAATCTTTAAGCGGATTACTTTGTTGATATTGGCTAATTGCCGCAGTAGTTTTAGTCTGTCTCAAATCCATCGTAAAGTTAGCTATTTGATCACTGCCTATATTCAACTCTTTTGCTTTGTCGAATGCTTCATCATAATCGCCGCCGAAGAAAGAGTCGCTGACGTCTCGAATATCTTTCATCATCTCATTAATGGCTTTTTGCTCATCTTCGTTCAGATCTCCGTTCACACTGATCGAAAAGCTCACTTCTTGCCTATTTTGCTCAGCATACGCAAAGCCTTCTCGGTTGCCCTCTTTTGCATAACTCGCACCTTGGCTCTGAGAATAAGCGTCACTAAAAGTAATTTGTACTTCATCCCCTTCTGCCGTCGTAAAAGTATAATCAGCTTGGTTTGCTAAACTCGCATATTGCGCTGCACTTACTGACATTTTATCTGGTTGAGGTTCAAACAATGACTTTTCGAATTCATCTAAGCCATTAAAAATACCCTCTTTAGACTTCGCAATACCTTCGCCAATCTCATCATTAAAAATACTACTTTCTTTTAGCTCATCCGTTGCTTCGTCTATGCCCATCAGCACACCTTTGCGCGCCTCCCCTAGCATATTTCGTAGTTCGTCATCGTCTTTACCGTCTGCTTTAGCTTTGTTAACTGCGCCTTTCACAAAATCCAAAACATTTTTGACAATCGACTCAAAGTCAAACAGCGGCTTCTCTTTTTCAGGTTTTTTCTCAATACCAAGAGCTTCAGCAAGCTTGTCGTCTAAAAACTTTGCAGCCAATTTACTTTTGTCTCCAGAGTAACTATCTGCATTATTCTGAATGGTCGGCATAAATGGTTTGCTATTACCTGCTCTAAACGAGCTAGCAGGGTTAAGTAATTGATTAAGTTGTCCTATTTTCATGATGTGGCTCCACACGGTGAAACTAGTAGGCTAAAAGAGCCAACTACAATGCCTTCATTATCGGCAGATTTAAATAAAGCTTAAGTTATTTAGTATAGAAAATAAGCGCGTTTTTCGCGATACACTGGACAAATCTCTAACGGTGCCTAAAATAGCGCGTCTCTATACAGTAAGGTAATTCTGATCATGGCCGTCATAACAATTGATACTTCCACTTATGCCCAGCAACTTGAAGAAAAGCAGCAGCGCATTTCTCAACAATTCGCGCGTTTTGATGCTCCTGATTTAGAGGTATACGATTCTCCGAAAACACAGTATCGCCAACGCGCTGAATTTAGAGTATGGCATGAAGGTGATGATCTATACCACATCATGTTTGATCAAGCGACGAAACAGAAAATACGCGTTGAACAATTCGATCCAGCTGCCCCCCTTATCAGTGAGTTAATGTCCGTTATGATGGACAAATTACGTCACAATGAAATACTACGTCGTAAGCTGTTTCAGATTGATTACCTATCTACGCTAAGTGGAGAGATTCTCATTAGTTTACTTTATCACAAACCACTAGACGAACAGTGGCAAGCAGCAATGGAGACGCTACGGACTGAATTAAAGCAAACCTATAAAGTTGATTTTATTGGGCGTGCGAGAAAACAGAAAGTGATCTTCGAACATGATTATGTGACCGAACAATTAAATGTCAATGGCCAGACCTATATCTACCAACAAGTTGAGAATAGCTTTACCCAACCTAATGCCGTTGTGAATGAGAAGATGCTCGCCTGGGCACAGTCACTCTGTGTACCATTAGAGAACGATTTACTTGAGTTATATTGTGGTAACGGGAATTTTTCGATTGCTCTGGCTGGTAGTTTTAATAAAGTGCTCGCAACAGAAATATCTAAACCGTCAGTTCACTCAGCACAATTTAATATTGCCGCAAATAAGGTAAACAACTTGGATATCTTACGAATGTCTAGTGAAGAATTTACCCAGGCGATGAAAGGCGAGCGTAGTTTTTCGCGATTAAATGGCATTGAACTTAAAGATTACAACTGTCAAACAATCCTAGTTGACCCACCCCGAGCAGGCATGGACGAACTAACCTGCCGTCTTGTCGCCAATTACGACAATGTGATTTACATTTCATGTAACCCAGACACACTCGAACGTGATTTAGAGTTACTCTGTGAAACGCATAGTGTTTCGCGTATCGCTATTTTTGATCAGTTCCCATACACCCACCATGTTGAGTCAGGTGTATTTCTACAACGTAAATAAGCGCTTTCATTAAAGTGATCTCAGCGCTTTGCTCAGTGCTGGGATCTGCTCCTCACTAAAAACACGAATACCATTTTGCTCTAAGAGCTTCGCAGTCCAACCCATGCCTGCAACTTTATTACCTGTAAACGACCCATCATAAATCGTATTTCTGCCGCATGATGGGCTCGACTCCTTCAACAAAGCAAAACGTATATTGCTTGCTAAACAGTGAGCTAAAGCCAATTTTGCACCTCTTGCAAATTCATCTGACACGTCAACTCCTGATACAGTAATTATCTGTGACATCAAAATTTCGGCTGCGTCTCTAGGAGTAGGTAACCCACCGGCCACCTCTGGACAAAATGATACCACGCGTTGTTGCTCACACAGCTGAGAGATAAACGGGTCGCTCAGCCGCTGTGCCTGACCATCATATCGAACCGGCTGCCCAAGCAAACAACTCGACACCAAAACCTTTTCCATCGTGACTCTCCTAAACAAAAAACCCCGCTTATGCGGGGCTTTTTAAGTCTAACAAATATTTACTTTGCAGCAAGGTAATTGATTAGTTCACTAATTTGCTCTGGTGTGGTTGTTTTAGACTCGCGTAAACGCAGCTTATATTTACCATTAACAATAAAAGTAGGAACGCCAGTCAAAGCACGCTTATCTTGCATTTGCTTTTGCATTCTGACCATTTTCGATGCTTTTGTACGTACCGAAAAGCTCTTATACAGTTTATCAAACTTCTCACCATCAACGCCTTGCGCGACAAAAATATCTTTCATATCAGCAAGTTCATTAATTTTACCGCGCGTACCGTGTAAATGAGTGAAAATAGCAGTCACGATTTTATCTTTTTGTGGCAGCACCTCTGCGGTAGCTAACGCATTGCTCATAATTTTCTGCAATTTTTCATCTCGCGTACCAACAAAGTCAACATGGCTTTTTTTGAACTTAACACCTTCATTTAGTTTCGGCTTAACTTTAGCAATCAAGGGTTCAAATGCATTACATGCTGGGCAATAGAACGAAAAGTACTCCGTTACTTCTGGTTTTTTAGTACTGCGTTCTGAGATCACTTCATAATGAACGCCCTCTTCAAATACAGCCGCATTGGCCAGCATAGGCATCATCATCGCTATCGCTGCCGCTTTAATTACTTTTAACATTAAATTCTCCAATCCTTATTTTTTTAATAAGTGTTTTACTAAGTCATTTAATTCGTCTTGGCTTTGTAACTCACTCACATTAATTTTATATTTATCATTTACTATAAAAGTAGGTACACCTGTTAGCGCTCCCGCCTTTGAAAACTTTTCTTGTGCATCTTGCATCGCTTTTTCTTCACTGATCACTGGCATGGTTGCTAATGCGGCGTCAAACTGTGCGCCCGTAATACCATTCACCTCTAATAACTTCTTTAAATCAGTAATGTTATCTAATGGCACTTTTTTCACATGAATACTATCGAACAGTTTCGCAGCAATATCATCACCCTTACCGGCATTTTTAGCCACAATGTAGGCATAACTTAAGTTACTTTGTACGTCTGCAGACAAGCCACCAAGGAAATTTACATGACTTTTTTCAAACACAGCCCCTTTTGGTAAATTATCCGCTAAAGCCTTCGCTACAGGTTCAAAACGAAAACAATGAGGACAATAAAATGAGAAAAATTCAGTTACCTTTGGTGAGGCACTTTTTTCAGTGGTCAGTGTTTGGTAATGTTTACCATCCGTAAAATCGGCTGCCATAACAAATAAGGGCAAACAAAATAATAATACTGCAAATTGTAATTTCTTTAACATCGGTCTCTCTCAAATTTATGGAATTAGTTTTATAGCGGGTTCATTTAATACCGCATATTGTTCTTTTAACGCTAAGACCTGCTGCTCCCAGTATTTGTCTGTAGCAAACCACGAAAAGTTCCGTGGAAATGCAGGATCTTGCCATCGAGTCGCAAGCCAGCCCATATAATGCACCATTCGCATCGCTCGTAAAGGTTCAATCAAACCTAATTGACGGTGATCAAAACTTTGAAATTCTTCGTAGCCACACAGAAGTGTATCTAACTGCATCGCTTTTTCTTGTCTATCTCCATTTAACATCATCCAGAGATCTTGAATCGCTGGACCTTGTCGACAATCATCTAGGTCGACAAGTAACAATTTATCATTTGACCACAAGATATTGCCAGCATGACAGTCTCCATGCAAACGGATTTGGTCAGTTTTATAATATGTTTGTTCCGTTTTATCTATCAGCTGATCTAATATTGTCAAAAAAGGCGTTTCCATATATTTTGACAACAACTGGCTAGATAAAATAGCCTCTCGGGCATGATGTAAATAATCTTGTGTGTTAACTGTTGGCCTATGAGTGAACACATGATTTCCTGCAACACTATGTAAACGACCAATATAGCGCCCTAGCATCTCAAGCTGATCTAAGTTATCCATCTCAAATTGTCTTCCCCCCACACTTGGAAACAGCGTAAAACGGTAACCTTGATATTCAAATAAACTGGTGCCATCTCGCACAATTGGCGCAACTACAGGAACTTCAGCTTCAAGTAGATTAAGAGAAAACGAGTGCTCCTCATGTATTTGCTCGTTAGTCCAACGCTGGGGTCGATAGAACTTAACAACATAGCGGCAATTATCATCTGCTTTAAATTGATAGACTCGATTTTCGTAGCTGTTCAATGCTAACAAACCCGATTCTGGATAAATGCCAATGCTTTCTATCGCATCGAGAATTAAGTCTGGTGTTAAATTGGCAAAGCTAAATTCACTCATAGTACTCTCAAATATTAAAAAAGCGGGGTTAACCCCGCTTTTAACTCATACTAGGTAGTGTACTGAATTATCTTCCTTTAAAGAAGTTAGTCTGTTGTGATAACTGCTGTTCTGGGTTATCTATTGGCGCAATAACGAATGTAAACTCTGTTACTGGCTTGTTTAAGTCATACGGATCAATGATCACTGATAAAGGTAAATTCATAGAGCGGCCCGCTTCGACATGAAGTGATAATTTACCAATAACTTGGTAATGACTGAGCCCTTTAATCTCAACAGTATATGTTTGCGCGGATTGTGCTTTATTAATCACTTTTAGTGTGTAGGTATTTTCTACTAAGCCATCAAAGTTAACCCGATAAAGTTGATTTCGATCGCGAATAATATCTAGCTCCATCGGTTTGCGCATAGCAATATTCATCACTAATGCTGCACATAAAACGATGAGGATGAGCAAGTACCCAACCAATTTCCCTCTGATGGGCTTAGTGCGTTCCGCTGAGCTCTCTAAATTCCGCTCTGTTGTGTAAGAAATAAGACCCGGAGCATAGTTCATTTTTTCCATTACGCCATCACAGGCATCTATACATGCCCCACAATTGATACACTCATATTGCAACCCGTTTCGTATGTCTATCCCTGTTGGACAAACTTGTACACACAAATTACAGTCAATACAGTCGCCAAGTTCTAACTCCTTTGGATCTTGCTTACGAGAACGAGGACCTCTCGACTCACCTCTGGCTTCGTCGTAACTTACCGTGAAAGTATCTTTATCAAACATCGCTGACTGAAAACGTGAATAAGGACAAATATGTAAACACATAATTTCTCTCATCCACCCTGCATTGCCATAAGTACAAACCGTAAAAACAGCAATACTCCAAAAGGCATAGCTGCTTGCTGTCAGCGCCAATAACTCAGGTAATAACGTACGAATAGGCGTAAAGTAGCCTGCAAACGTAATTGCGGTATACAATGAAAACAGCACCCAACTAATATGCTTAGCGGATTTTCGCCAAAATTTATCAAAGCTCATTTCTCGTTGATCGAGTTTTTTACGCTGATTAGCTTTGCCCTCAAACTTTTCCTCAAACCAGATAAAAATGAATGTCCATACCGTTTGCGGGCATGTATAACCGCACCATACGCGACCATAGAAAGTCGTGACCAAAAACAAAGCAAATGCGGCAATCATTAAAATAAAAGCCAAAATAGTTAAATCTTGGGGGAGCAGTGTTAAGCCAAAAATATTGAACTTTTGCTCAAACAAATCAAATAATACCGCTTGCTGTCCATGAAAGCTGATCCACGGTAACGCCATAAATGCCAGCATGCCAATAAACCCGATTCTTTGCCGTAGTAACTGATGTAATCCTTTCACCGCACGTACATAAATACGATTACGAGGGTTGAATCTATCAGGTTGGAGGTCATCCGGTTTCTGTATTTTGACCTCGGATGGGATATTCTTAATCTTTATTTGCTTGTCCATCTAAGCTCCTTAAGCCGCTACGATCGACAGGTTACTTGCTACAGTGACCCTATTATTCATATGGATATTATAAGCAAGCTTAGTAAGTTATGGATACAAAATCACACAAGAATCTCTAAACTGAGCAACACTTTACGATAAAACGATGCGCTTGGTGGTTAATTAATAAATAAAATGGCATTATTTGATCCAGTCTCTGAGCACTAAACTTGCTTTTAAAAGCAGCATTTTATTACACTAATAGCCGCAATTAAGCTATCAAGATCAAGGTTACTACCGCTATGAAGAAATTTTTACTACTCGTGATCATTATATTAGGGCTATTTACCATTGATCACCCGTCGATTAAAGGACCTCGCGACACACTACTAAATCAAGGGATAGATGTATTAAGCGAGTCCAGTAAAATAACACGCAGCCCTGCGGCACAACAAGCGAGGGAAAGCGTTACACGCACTGTCTCTCTAAGCACTCAAGAACAAAATTACATTAATGAAGCACTGGCCACCGATGAAAAATTACGTGAATTTCATTTACGTTATTGCGAAGAAAATGGCGTCAACCTTGACTTATACGCGCCTACTCTCATGCAGGTATGTAACGTTACTAGCAGTATATTGAATAAATAAAAAGGCAGATAATGGACTTTAGTCAATTAAATAAGCAGCGCGCGCACTCTTTCGATAAGCAACGCACTATTCTAAAAAAGCTGGGGAAAGGCAAAACTATTTTATGTGAAACGTGCCAACAGCCATTAACGCTTGATCTGGCGACAAGTAACACTCAACAGGGCATTATTTGCTGCGCTCAAGGCTGCACACATATTGAGTTAGAATTAGGTTAGTTAACCTCAGCTCTGGATGATCGACTTTGCCCAATAAAGCTATTTTTCTCACTCTCGGCGTTGCGTTCATTTGTAATAGCCCGCTATTACTGCATAAAAGCGCCTTGATGTTGAACAAAATACCATCATTGGATTGTACGTAAGTTTGTTTACAAAACATTTTCTATTCCAAAACCCTTACCCAAACCTGAGGTTAGTTAAAAGTCATTCTCAGAGTCATATAAACCACTACTTATTGCGGTGGCTTCAATTAACTGTGCATAGCCACCCGCAAACTCGCCCGCCAGTTGCATTTGTTGTTGGATAAATAATGTCATATCGGTATGTGTTTGCTGACAATATGTTTTAACTTGCGACTCTTCTAAGGTAAAAAAGCTCAGTTGCTCAGTAGACATTTGTAAAGCTTGTTTCAACTCTTCACTGACTTCTTGGGCATGTATGAGTCGCTCATAATAAGGGGTAACCCCCAATAAAAACCCTCGACTCCATTGCTGACAATCAAGGTAATGAGTGTCTTCATGCCACTTTAAACAAAAGCAATCGCTATAAACTTGCTCACTAATGTCATGATGTAATGCCATTAATGCAAAGACCACGTCTTCAGAAATCGCATCATCTTCGGCGGTGATTACCTTCATCCATTGTTCAACTTCCGTTGCATCTGGTGAGCAAATTTGAGCAAAAAAATAACCAGCCACCTGTTCTAAATTAAATGCCGTATCACGCGTTGAAAAATACTGATTTAACACCGCTTGTTGCTGTGCAGTATATTTAAAATCAATGCCATCCATAATTATAAGTTCACCGGATAACGGCCATCAGAGTCTGGTCTACCAAGAAACTTTACCGCATCGTGCACTTCTTTTGGTAAAGAGGCCTGTGGCTTTATATTTCCTGCTACACGGAACTGAAAATGCTCTGCAAGTGTCGCATCCGCCTGTAAGCCTAGTGAATTATCTGGATCAACCAAAACCGAAATATTACCTGATTTACAACTCAAAGACCCGCCTAAAGCTCCAATGTCAAACCAACCACTGAGTCCTTGTACGCTAATACCCGGACTACGGATCTCGCCAGCTAACGCATTGCAATAAGGTGCACCGGTATTGAACGTATCAATATCCAGTAATACTCGTCCTTTCGCCTGTACAGGTAACGGCAGCGTAACTTGAGACATTGCTTGTTCAACGCTAAATCTCACTGTGGTATCACTGAGCTCAATAGATTGATTTGTGAGCCCCACAACGAATTGGCCATTTCCCGAAATCTCCTGCTTGTCTCGGGCATTACCAAAATTAATTTTGCCTTGCAAGTTGCCGGTAAGTAAAGCACTCGCCTGAACATCCCAGCGAACATTATTGAGCTGGATATTATTGACACGAATTTCACTCACTTTACCTTGCCAAACAGTCCCTGATACCGAGCCTATATTTAGCGTAGGCGGAAGCTCTTTTTCTAATAACTGTAAAAGTATCGCTGCCGGCATGCTATAGATTGTAAATACAACAAATGCGAGTACAAACGCCAACAATAGACCCATTATATTTTTCATCATCACTTCTCTAAAACCAATCTGCTAACGCGAACAAATCCGGGTAAATCATCTTGTGCAATATCAAGATTTTCAACCGTTAAGCCATGCGTATTCGTTAACTCATCAATCCATGCAATAAGCTGATTAAATTCAACCGTATCAATATTCACCCGCAGTGAGCCATCACTTGGCTGCATCTTACTAATACTAATGCCATATTTCCCACGAGTTCGATTCACCAATTGTGACAAGTTAACACGGTTCGTATTCTTAGTTGAAGCGCTCGATTTTAAGGTGCCAACACTTGCATTTACCCAAGCAACGAGCTCTTGTTGACGAAGTTTGTCTTTTTTTGCTTTTTCAACGCCCTCGTTTAACGGCCTAAAGATCCCCATCACTAAAATGAAAATAATAAATATACCGCCAGCAACCATCACCAAGCGTTGTTCTTGCTCTTTTAGCGAGTGCCAATACTTCATAGCTTGTTGCTTCATGATTCACCTCTCAAGCGGATCTCACCAATAACCACATCGCCATCATTATTAAGTGATCCTTGCTGCACATTTAAGCCTCGTTGTTCTAAAATCGCTTTTACTTGGCCAAATACCTGAAAGCCACCGGCTTGCGCACGTACTCTCAACTCATTAAGACGACGATCATAGCGTATCGTTTCAGGCGTAAAGCTTTTAACCTCACCATACACGGCAACAAAATGATTTGTGAGCTCTAAAAACCCACCCTGCTCTGAGCCGCTCAATCCCGCTAACTCATTTTTTATTTGCTGTCTTAATAAGTGGGGACGAACCACTTTGCCAGGGAACGCTTTTTGATATACCGTCACAGCTTCAGCCTTGTATGCATCCGCTTGTGACTGCAACATAATTAATTGCGTACTTTTCACCCCAATAAACGACACAACGGCAATACTTGCTGCGATAAGCCCACTGCGCCAATCACGCCACCATTGAGGCTGCTTTTTCTTACCAGCAAATATCCCTTGTCTCAGTGTAAAGCCTTGGTGCTTTAGTTGCTTAGCAAATATTGCCAACGGTAAATCATATTCGCTTTCTTTGGCTACCTTGGGGGCAATATCTGGCAAAGTATCAGCAGGACTGTAATGCGCTATTTCAGCAGGAGCAAGTGCATGTAAATAATCTGCACCCCAGCTCTTTTCAATGGCACTCACCTGCCATTGCCCAAATCTACATAACCATTGATCTGCCAATTCAACCATCGCTAAAGCATTTTCTTCCGGTTCTGGCAATAACAGCGCATCAGGCACAATGCTATGTAACTCAATTTCGGCGGAATCAAATATCTCCAGCCAATCTTGTAGCCACTTTTGATCACATAAAGCAATTTGAATACTGTGTTGATCACCATCAGTGACGGGCTTACCTATGGCGATAAAAACATCATCAACATCACAGGCCAGCTGCTCTTCAAGCATAAATGGCAAAGCTTGTTCTAGCTTACGGTTCCATTTAGTGGGCAATGCCACTGACTTGAGCTGCACCTGTGAACTCGGTAATAGCAACACGGTATCTCGTGGTGCTGCTTTTTCTGTCAGTGCACCTATCTCTGCACCCTTTGCCAGTTCACCACTGGCGATTATTTGCTCATCATGCGTTGAAAAGATCAACCAATGCACTGAGTTTTGGTGTGACTGTCCGACTCGGATCACCAATTTTTCTGTCACTGTACGCCTCCAAATTTGCGCGCTAGTATAGTCGCCTGACCTTGGTTTATTTGTATAATTGAGGTCATAGTAAAAAGCCGTTCATCAAACTCGGCCTTCGCGCGTAACTTAAAATAATTACTATCTACGGTAAATACCTTATCCGATTTACTGTCTTTGGAAGCGCCTTGATTGGCAGCTTCCGTGTAAAACTCATCGACTGAATCAAAGCCCTTTTCTGGCCGCGCTGAAATAATCGCTTCAGCTTCGGACTTAGATAGTCCTTTCATCAACGCACTGAGTAATAAAGCTTGCTCTGATTTAATGGTATTTACATTCACTTTTAATTCGGTATTGCCTGGTATAACACATACATAGGGCAACAGCTTTTTCATTACCAACGGATTAAACCCCTTAATCACCCGTAATTCAGAAACTGAGGCAAGCAAGTTATTGGCTGTCAGATAAGGGGTCCTACGAGACATATATTCATCTTCTTCGGCGCCTGAGCGATATGTAATACTGTCTTGATCCAACCAATCAAACACACTATCTGCTAACGCTTCTTCACTCTCATCTAAGGGAAGGTCTTCAATATTTTTAAGCAGCTCTAATAACGCTTTGTGGGCTGGATTCGTTTGATTGTTCGCTTGATTTTTATCTTTTGGCGCTGCTAACGCGTTCAAATTCAAACAAGCTTGTAAGTCTGTCACTTCCCCACTTAATGTCCCTTGATCAACAGGGTAAGGGACTTCTTCACGTGCCCAAGGCTGATCAAGGTGTACTTTTTCGGTGTCTTCTTTCTTACTTTCCAGTAAGACCTTTTTCACTAATTCTTCTGCACCGTAGCTATACCATTTTGCTTGTTGATGGGTTTGAATATTTTGTGCTCTTTGCACTTGTACCATTAAGTTAGCGGCCATTTCAGCTGCGATTGTCGCAGCCAAAGCGACAATAAATAATACAATGATAAGTGCTGCGCCGCGCTGCTGCTTCATGAGCGATCTCCACTGCTCTGCTCATTCCCACTCTGCTCTTTCCCATCTCCAGGGGTTAAAAATAAACGCCTAATAGGATCTGCATCTTTAAGTTGCAGCGTGACGGCAACCGCCAACGGCAAGGCTTTTTTCTTCCAATCTTCTTGCCATTTTTGCTTATCATCTAAAAACTCAAATTTTAGATCTTCCACATTTTTTAATACGATTTGTGAGCGAGGTTCTGAGCCATCAAGCTCATCCACATAAATTCTATAAATACGCTCTAAGTTATCATCAACCACCCGGTACCCAACGGCTTGTAACTCAGACCTTGGTAATAAGCTAATCGGATTTGTCCAACCATCACGAACAAAGACAATACCATCGTATTGGCTATTCATCTCATAACGCCCGTGAATGATATAACTTTCGTTGCTATCACCTGACTCGTTGCGTACTTCACGCTTGGTCATTTGATTAAAGTCTTGGTCCATTAACCTAAACGTCGTTTGTAATGATTCTAATTCACCAATAACATCCTCAGAGGCTTCTTTGGCTTTCAACGTCGAGTCTAATATTTGATGAGTCGCTAAAATAACAAACGCTAAAATGCCCAGCGCAACCATCACTTCTAATAAGGTAAAACCTCGTTGGCGCATCATCATTTGCCTTTCAACATAAAGGTAGTGAGATCATAAACCGACGTTTGTAATGCTTCATCTTGATAAACGGTGACCGTCACCTTAACGAAACTGGGATCTTCTGTCGCTATCACTGATTGCTGCCAAAACCACTTCTGTCCAGCCAGTTCTTCTTCCCCTTTGGCATTATTCTTCCCTGACCATTTTTTACCACTGGCGCGCATCATGACCATTTGATTTTCCGCGACCCAAGAGGCATAAGTTTGTTCTTCTAACGCGCCAATGTGGGTAATGTGCTCTCCAGTGACCTGCATTGCCGCAATACCTGCCATCGCACATATGCTTAGCGCAACCATCACCTCTAGTAAAGTAAAGCCTAATGTATTCTGCTTCATTCTGGCTCTCGGCGTAAATTAACAGGCGCTACAAACTCACCTTCCACAAAGTAAACGCTTTGTGGGTCGTCATCCAACTCAAGGCTTAGTTGAAAGGCACTGACTTCACCCGATGATAACAAGAGGACTTGAGGTACTTTTAGCTTCTTCAGTTCAAGCAAGCTTTGCTCATCGCCAGTCCCCATTAATGCGCGCCAATTTGATTGCTCTAATAAGTTATCTTGTGCCCAATCTAATCCTTCAATGTTCAAGTTCACCTTGTAATCATCTTCAAATTTAATTGGCTTGTAGAGTTCTTCCGCATCAAAAGCTATCCAGTTTTCCCCATCAAACACTAAAAACTCTAGGGTTTTCTTATCTAGGTGAAACCCAAGTTCAACTTGATTCAGCACCGCAAATTCCGATGCTAAATTGATAATACCATGTGTTCTGAGCGCCTGCTTTTCTAGCTCTTCTTCCATGTCGCCGCCAAAACTATAGGTCACCAACTTGGTCGCAAAAGCAATGATCGTCAGTACCACGAGGATTTCGATTAAACTAAATCCTCGTTGGTATTTATGCGTTAGGGTAGGATGCTTTATCATAATCTATGCGGCTTTTATTGCTGCTCTTCTTGATCCCAGTTACCAATATCATCTTCGGTACCCACTTCACCGTCTGGCCCCATTGAAAAGATATCAATTTTACCCATTTCACCTGGGCTAACTAACTGGTAAGGACTACCCCACGGATCTTCTGGTAATTTAGAAATAAAGCCACCATCAGGGAAACGCTTTGGCACAGGGTCTATTGTTGTTTCATTTACCAATGCTTCAAGGCCCTGCTCTGTGGTAGGGTATTTTTTATTTTTCAACTTATACATACTCATCGCATCTTCAAGTTGCTGAATATCTAAGTGGGCTTTATCAATTTGCGCTTCTTCTTGCTGACCCATGATATTGGGTGCCACAATAGACATGATCATACCAATGATCACAAGTACTACCATCACTTCTAATAGTGAGAAACCTGACTGTTTATTCACAATTTATACCTCAAAAGTTATTAATGTCTTTGTATTTTTATATACATTATCGATATTTTTGACTACAAACCAATTGCTTGGTTCATTGCCATAATAGGTTGTAAAATAGCCATAACAATAAACAGTACGATTACTGCCATGCTGGCAATCATTGCTGGTTCTAACAATGCCAATGACACACTAACCATACTTTCAAATTCACGATCTTGGTTATTAGCTGCTCGCTCCAACATCTGTTCTAATTCGCCTGATTTTTCACCACTGGCGATCATATGTAACATCATTGGCGGGAATAATTTCGTTTGATGTAACGCCGCTCTTAAACTTGCACCTTCACTTACTCGGGTTGCAGCTTCAGCCACAGCAAATTTAATCTTTTGATTCTCCAGTACTTTACCGGCAATTTTCATTCCTTCTAATAAAGGGACCGAACTCGAGGATAAAATACTTAAAGTCCGTGCAAAACGCGCTGTATTGATACTGCGACTGACTTTGCCGATACCGGGTAAAATCATAAGTTGACTATCATACCAAAAACGCACTTTCGGACGCTTTAACGCTTGCTTAATACCAAAAATGCCACCCACAATAATTACGAGACTAATCATCCAATAATTTTGAACAAAGTTACTGGCGGCCATGACCCATTCTGTCGTCCATGGCAATACTTGCTTAGACTTTTCGAAGGTTTTTAATATCTGGGGTACCACAGTACCTAGTAATACAGAGACAATGGCAATCGCAAATATCACCAAAATGGTCGGATAAACCATCGCTTGGGTAATTTGGCTACGCATATGTTGACGTTGTTCAGTGTAATCAGCAAGACGATTCAATACTTGATCTAGGTGCCCTGATTTTTCACCCGCAGCAACCATAGCCCGATATAGGTTATCAAATACATGAGGAAACTCTGACATACCATCAGCAAGGGTGTAACCCTCAACGACTTTAGAGCGCACCGACATCAGCATGCGCTTTAGTCTGGGTTTTTCACATTGTTCAGCAACCGCCATCACTGCGGCTTCAACCGGCAACGATGATTGAATTAATGTCGCAAGCTGACGGGTCACCAATGCCAAATCAGCAACTGAGGGCTTATAACCTCTAAATAGCTGTATTCCCTCAGAAGACTGCTGCTTATCTTTCTCCGCCGCAGGTAATACCTCTAAAGGCATCATGGCTTTTTCGCGCAGCATTTGTCTCACTTGCTTAGCGGTATCCGCCTCTAATATGCCTTTTTTTTCTTTTCCCTTGCCATCCAAAGCTCGGTATTCAAATGCTGCCATGCTTATCCTTCCTCGCGAGTCACTCGCAATACTTCTTCTAGCGTTGTTTTACCGTCTAAAACACGCGAACAACCATCTTGACGAATACTCGGACTGTGCTGACGAATATACTTCTCTACCGCCTGCTCACCTTTACCGTTATGAATAAGCTCACGAATATGTTCATCAACAATCAGTAACTCATGAATACCGGTTCGGCCTTTATAGCCATTATAATTACACTCTTCGCACCCTACAGCGCGGTAAATTGTCGTTTGCTGACCGCTCGGTATACCTAACAATTCACATTCACCGTCATCAGCATGATGACCGGCTTTACAGTTTGAACATAAAGTTCTGACTAAGCGCTGTGATAACACCCCTAATAAAGAAGAAGACAGTAAGAACGGTTCTACCCCCATATCTTCCATACGGGTGATGGCACCCGCCGCTGTATTGGTGTGTAGTGTCGACATTACAAGGTGACCCGTTAATGAAGCTTGTACGGCAATTTGGCCTGTTTCTAAGTCTCGGATCTCACCGACCATCACCACATCTGGATCTTGACGCAAAATAGCGCGTAGCCCCCGAGCAAACGTCATGTCAACTTTCGCGTTAACTTGCGTCTGACCAATACCAGGAATTTCATATTCAATTGGATCTTCAACCGTCAGAATATTACGATCTTTTGAGTTTATCTGACTCATACCTGCATATAACGTGGTACTTTTACCTGAACCGGTCGGGCCCGTCACTAAGATGATACCGTGAGGCTTACTAATAATGCCGGCAAATAATTCTCGGTTACGCTCTGTCATCCCTAAGTCTTCTAAGTCTAATCGAGCATTGTTCTTATCCAGTAAACGTAATACCACTCGCTCACCAAAACTTGAAGGCATGGTTGACACCCGCACATCTACCGCACGCCCAGCAATGCGTAAACTAATACGACCATCTTGTGGAATGCGTTTTTCGGCGATATCAAGCTTAGCCATTACCTTAATACGCGACACGAGTAACGAGGCGAGTTTACGGTTTGGTTTGAGTACCTCTTTAAGCACCCCGTCAACCCGAAAGCGGATCACGAGATCTTGCTCAAAGGTTTCAATGTGAATATCAGACGCACCTTCTTTGATTGCTTCACTGAGCATGGCATTGATCAATTTAATGATGGGTGCATCATCATCCGCAGCCAACAAATCTTCTGTTTGCGGTAACTCTTCCGCCAACGAAAACAGGTCAACTTCGTTGCCAATGTCTTCCATCATTTGCTGCGTTTCAGAGCTATCACGCTGATACGATTCTTCAAGCAATAACTCAAATTTATCGTCTTCAAGTTGTACCAGCGTAAAAGGTTCTGCCGCAACTCGGCGTACTTCCAGTAATGCCGGAACTGACAGCTCGCCACGATAAAACACTTTTAAACCATCAGGCGTGTCACTGAGCAAAATGCCTTCGCGGCGCGCATAAGCAAATGGCAAGCGTAAACGAATTACCTGCGCATTATCTAGTTCGGCAGTATGGTCCTCTGCGAGAACATCAACTTGGCTATCAGTCATTGTTTTCTTGCTCTTGCTTGTTTTTGCCACTTAAAAACTCTTCGTAAGTCGGTGGTAATACCAAGGCATCATTCCACTCTGGTAGCACAGGGGTATCTTCTGACGGCATTAATTGAATGCCATCTTCATTACGCTTTACCTGCTCACTGCGAATAAAGTTATATTTCGCATGACTCAACTCATTCATACTGCGACTGTCACGCACAATGGTCGGGCGAATAAAGACCAATAAGTTACGCTTGCTCTTTTTGGTATTGGTTGATTTAAATAAATGGCCAATAAATGGAATATCGCCTAGTAACGGTACTTTTGACACGCTTTCTTGCACATCTTCATCTATCAAACCACCGAGAATAACCATGCCACCGTCATCTGCAATCACCGTGGTATTAATGGCGCGCTTATTCACAGAAATATCAACCGCAGTTGCACCACTGACACTCGACACTTCCTGTTCAATGGTCAGCTGTACTGCGCTGCCGTCATTGATTTGTGGTGTCACTTTGAGCTTAATACCCACTTCTTGGCGGTCAACCGTTTGGAATGGGTTAGAGTTATTGTCACCCGACGTAGATCCGGTAATAATAGGCACTTCTTGACCCACAATCATCGACGCTTCTTCATTGTCCATGGTGGTAATAGAAGGCGTCGCTAAAATATTAGATTTCGTATCAGTCGAAATCGCTTGGACTATTGCACCCCAATCGTTTTTGACAATCCCCATCGCGAGGCCATTTACACCACCAAGCAATTGACCCAATGGGCCTAAGTCACCTTCTTCTGTGCGCACCGTATTAGAAACCGCGTTATCATCCGTCCCGACGATTGTACCTTTAACTTCTTTATCTTGTGCTAATTTTGCCGCAACGGCTAATGACCCTACAGGCACCGTACTGCCATTATTAAACTGCAGCATACCGCCTTTTTCAGAGATCCACTGTAGTCCAAAGTTAACACCGTCACCTTCTTGTACTTCCACCACAATGGCTTCAACCAATACCTGTGCACGGCGAATATCTAACTTTTCAATGACCGAGGTGAGTGAACGCATGGTATCTGGCTGTGCTGTGATAACCAGTGAGTTTGAATCTGGATGCGCTTCAATACTGGTATCGTTACGATTACTGCGTGAACGGGTTTTGTTATTGCTGCCCTTAGATTCTTCTTGCAAGGTTTTACTCACGCCTTGCAATACTTTGACTAAATCTTCAGCCTTAGCATAATTTAAATAAAATACTTTAGTATTACCTTGGCTTTCCAACTCGCCGTCTAATCGTTTAATCAATTCAGTCGCACGGCTGCGTGCTTGAGACTCGCCACTGACGATAACACTGTTGGTTCTGCCATCGGCAACGACTTTAGGAATTAAGAACTCAGGCACGCTGTTTTTACCGGTGCCTTTATAAATACTTTCAACTACTTTAACCACATCATCGGCGGTGGCATGGTGTAGTTTAATAATTTCAACACGCTTATCACCTGCTTGGTCCACTGACTTAATAATATCAACAAGCCTATTAACCGATGCCGCATGCCCTGTTAGCATCATCACGTTCGCAGAACTAAAATTGGTCACATGACCGCCATCTTTTTGGTCACTGAACTGCCTGATCAAGGGCCCGAGCTCTTGCACGCTGACGTTCTTTACACGTACAACGCGCGTCACCATCACATCGCCGTTACCAAATTCTTTGCCTTTGACTAATGGCACATTCCCTTTTTTACCATCAGAACTACGGACAACTTTCAGTACCCCGCTGTCCATCTCCATAACAGAGTAGCCATACACTTCTAACACATTCAGGAAGAACTGATAATAAATTGACTCATCCATCAACTCATAACTACGTACATTGATATTGCCACGCACGTTTGGGTCGATAATAATGGTTTTGTTTAAGTTTTTACCAACGATATTAATAAATTCGTTGATGTCAGTTCCTTTAAAGTTGGCAGCGTACTCAATGGCAGACACCGATAAAGACAGACCAGCGGCAATCATTAGAGCTGCATACTTAGCTAACCCTTTTTTGATTTTTGTGAGGTGTAGCTTATTACCCATTTTATTTAAACTCCAAAAGTAGTAACTTTACAGGCTGAATTGTACTGAAATGGTTTGACCATCTCGTTCAATGGTGATGCTTGCATCTGAGCTATTTCTCAGCTCATTCATTGCAGACATAGCCTGTTTCATATCCGTGAGTTGATAGCCGTTGATGGCAACAGCTAAATCGTTATTTTTGAGCCCCATTTTGCGGAAAAGTTCAGGATCTTTACCTGGACTCAAGCGATATCCGATCAATTGACCTTCCTTCATGGCGCGTGAAATTCTTATATAATCAAATAACTTGCCTGGTTCTTTCAACAGTTCATCGCGCTGTGAAGATATGTCAGCACTGGCAACCAGCTGAGATGATTTTTTACGGTTGGGGCTTTTACCTGTCGATTTTGAAGCCACTGGCATTGCCACATTTTTTGAATACTCAATACCATCTAGCATCAGTGTTTCAAATCGACCACTTACATCCAAAATAACGCGGTCAGGCAACACCCGCGATAATGTTGCGCGCGTACCTTGAATTGATTCTTTGACTTCATATGTTAACTGCTTCCCTTGCGATTCAATAATCGCAAATCCGGCTGCATCATCTAAGCTTACAGCAACAATACCCGTCAATCGCACATTCAACGTTGTTTCTGGTGCATCAGACACAACGGGCTTCGGCTTTTCCTGCGCCTTGGCATCTGCACGGCCAAATAAATGTTGGTTGGTAATCGCTTGCGTATTAATCACATTACTGCTTGATGAATACAGCGCTGATTGACTAGGAAGTGGTTGATTCGCAGGTTGTGGCCACAATAGCCAAAACATTTGTGATAATAAATAAGCAATATAAATAACAGCTAACAATACGACCATGCGGCTTAGTTTAGCGTGAGGCAATCCTAATAAGGCTTTTTGTAACTGTTGTAACTGTAATTCCATATGCAATTTTTCTTATTCTACATTAAGCAGCTCAGTGTACCCTTTAAGCAAAAATTCAACAAGCGCACAAATATGACACGAGTGAGAACTTGAATACACACCTTTTCTACAAGCCTAACACCAATACTGGCAACGATTAAGCCTGCTTTTTTTGAATGCCAAAATATGATAGATTTCAGCTTATACTACACAATCTACATGGTTAATAAATTGTGACTAAAAATTCACCTGTACAAGCAACCAAAAACACCGGAGTAAGACTCGACAAGTGGCTTTGGGCTACTCGGTTTTATAAAACCCGAGCGCTTGCGCGTGAAATGGTACAAGGTGGTAAAGTACACTATAACGGCCAGCGCTGTAAACCCAGTAAAATCACTGAAGTAGGCGCTACTGTGAAGCTTGCGCAAGGATTTGACGAAAAAGAAGTGACTATTTTAGTGCTTTTTGAAAAACGCCAAGCGGCGGCAATCGCCCAAACGGCGTACCTAGAGTCGGAATCTAGCGTTCGTAAGCGAGAAGAAAATGCCATTGCTAGAAAAAATAACAGTTTCTTTGCACCACATCCTGTTAACAAACCAGATAAAAAGCAAAGACGTGAACTATTGAAATTAAAATCAAGCTAGGATTTTATTAATGCAACCTGATTTATTACATCGCTATATTTTTGACGAACTAGACGTACGCGGCGAATTGGTACAAATTGAAAAAACATTCAGTGACATCATTGCAGGCCACAATTACCCAGAGCCCGTTCAGCAATTGCTTGGTGAGCTGCTGGTTGCGACCAGCCTTTTAACGGCCACACTCAAGTTCGAAGGCGATATTGCCGTGCAGCTGCAAGGTGATGGCCCGGTGAAATATGCCGTGATCAACGGTGATCATAAACAAAACATGCGGGGCATTGCGCGCTTACAAAGTGACGTAACGGGTAACAAAATTGCAGACTTAATCGGTAACGGACATATGGTCATTACTATTACCCCTGTCAAAGGTGAGCGCTACCAAGGAATCGTACCTTTAACTGCCGACACGCTTGCTGGCTGTATTGAAGACTACTTTACCCAATCAGAGCAATTAACCACGCGTTTATGGTTCGCAACCAAAACGGGCTCTGAAACGGTAAAAGCAGCAGGTTTGTTCTTACAAGTATTGCCGGTCAATAAAGAAAAGTCACAGCAAGACTTCACCCATCTAGAAGCACTTAGCCACACAGTAAAAGATGACGAATTATTAGAGTTAGATGCACAAACAGTGTTAACGCGTTTGTATCATGAAGACAATCCGCAACTGTTCGAGCCGCAAGAAATCAATTTTGTGTGCGGATGTAGCAAAGAGAAAACCATTGCTGCCTTAGTGAATGTTGGTCAAGAAGCGCTTTTAGAAGATGTGCAACAGCACGGTAACGTGACCATCAGCTGTCATTATTGCCTCACCGATTACCGCTTCAATGAACAAGATATCAAGGCTATTTTTAACTAAATACCCACTTGCACCTAATTTGAATACCAAGCCATCATTTTGATGGCTTTTTTATGTTTAAAAAATGATACCGGTGTCATTTAAAGTCTCTTTTTTATGACACCGGTATCATTGAAATTATTCAAGTTTTTTCACAAATTAATGTGATTTCAGGTCCTCCAAAGGCTCGAATATCTCAATATCATCTGTTACTATAAATTCAGCTTAAGGTTAGTAAGAACTCAGAGCTATCCCGTTCAATTCTCACATTTTAGGTAATAACATGACTTCAAGCGCTACTCGTTTTGTCGATTTAACTGCAGCTGAACTTGTCGAACTCGCTATTTCTCGTGGCGAGGGTACTTTGGCCGCAAACGGAGCTTTCGTTGCAAAAACTGGTCGTCGCACAGGCCGCTCTCCAAACGATCGTTTTATCGTTAAAGAGCAAAGCACTGAAAATGACATCCAATGGGGCAAAGTAAACCGCCCATTCGATGCTGATAAATTTGATGCCCTTTGGACACGTGTGGAAGCACATGTACAAGGCGGTGACCACTTCGTCTCTCACCTTGAAGTGGGTGCTGATCCTGAGCACTATTTACCAGTTGTGGTTACAACCGAAACTGCGTGGCACCACATTTTCGCTAAAAACATGTTTATTGAACCTAAAAAATATAACACGGCTGATTTACCGCAGTGGCAGGTAATGAACGTACCTTCATTTGTATGTGATCCAGAACGCGACGGCACAAACAGTGACGGTACCGTGATTATCAACTTTGCAGAGCGCAAAGTCTTGTTAGCTGGTATGCACTACGCTGGTGAAATGAAAAAATCAATGTTCTCTGTCCAAAACTTTTTGTTACCAGCAAAAGGCGTTTTACCTATGCACTGTAGTGCAAACGTGGGTGAAGCCGGTGATACCGCATTGTTCTTTGGCCTATCTGGTACAGGTAAAACAACCTTATCAGCGGATCCAACGCGTTTTCTTATCGGTGACGATGAGCACGGTTGGGCACCAGGCAGTGTTTTCAACATTGAAGGCGGTTGTTACGCAAAATGTATCGACCTATCTCAGAAGAACGAGCCTGTTATTTGGAATGCTATCAAGTTTGGTACCATCCTAGAGAACGTTGTATTAGACGAAAATCGTGTTCCTGATTTTAACGATACCAGCCTAACGCAAAATACCCGTGCTGCTTACCCACTTGAGCATGTTGAGAAGCGTAAAGTAGAGAACCGTGCCGGTGAGCCGAAAGCAGTTGTATTCTTAACGTGTGATGTCAGTGGCGTATTGCCTCCTGTTTCTGTGTTATCTGAAGAAGCGGCGGCATATCACTTCCTAAGTGGCTACACTGCAAAGGTTGGCTCAACTGAAATAGGCTCAACGTCAGACATTGAATCAACCTTCTCGACTTGTTTTGGCGCACCGTTCTTCCCACGTCCTGCTGGGGTTTACGCTGAGCTACTGATGAAACGTGTGCGTGAATTCGACGCTAAAGTATATCTGGTTAATACAGGTTGGACTGGCGGGCCATATGGTATTGGTAAGCGCTTTGATATCCCAACCACACGTGCAGTGATTGATGCGATTGTATCAGGTACGTTAGCGGGTGTTGAAACAACGCATATTGAGTCATTAAACTTAGACGTGCCTGTTGCGGTACCTGGTGTTGACAGCAAACTGCTTAACCCAATTAACACGTGGGAAGACAAAGCGAAGTATGCTGAGTACGCTGCAAAATTAGCGGCTGACTTCCAAGAAAACTTTACCAAGTATGACGTCTCAGACGCCATCAAACAAGCAGGCCCTCGCAGCTAACTTGTTATCGAGTTTGACTAAAAACGCCCTCAGTGGGCGTTTTTTTGTTTGTACAACACCCCCACCCATCATTATCAGGGTCAGCTCACATAAGCTTTAGTTTGCGCTATTTGTTTAAACACGCACAATAATGATGTGACATCGTCATATTCCGCTTAAGGCACTGTATCGAAATGGTTTTGTAAACTGCGGATCTCTTCTTGTATCGCCGGAATTAAATGAAAATTAGCCTCTCGTGTGGCAATACGCCGTTTAATACAAGGTGTATCCAAATATTGAACTTGCCAATAACCTGGGAATAACGTTTTATCTTGCAGTAACCTTAAGAACTCTGCATTACCGCCTTCATCGTACATCTTTGCAATTGACTGTTGAAAAACACTTAACGCGACTCTTGGTACTGTCATCTCTTCAAAAGGCCTTAACCCCTCAGCCAGTCTGGTCTTATCAAGTTCAGCAATTAAACGGCTTACTGACCCCTCAACCAGACTCTCATCAATTCGACTCATCAACCTCTGTAGCTGCGGGCTATCTTTAAGCACAATCAGTAAAGAAGATAACCCTGCAGTACTGGCTTGTTGAAACGCTATTTCGGCATAGCTGAGTGCACGAACGATATGCTGCTGTGCTTTGGTCGCATCTTCGTCCATGATAAATTCGGCTTCAGAAAGATCATCAATAACTAATGTACTTATTCCTGCATCCCACTCGCCAATTGCCGTTAGCCTTTGTGCTGCTTTATACGACAATGCTCGGCTTATTTCATCATTCACTCCTGAAGCCAAAGCGCGTAATGCACCTATATCACCGCCAAATGCAGCGTCCTGCAGCGCTTTAACATCCATTTGTAGATAATTCTGCATATTGTCAGAGACAAGGTTGTTATTTACATATGAAAGAGGCCCCATTTCTTTCTTTTTTAACCAATCTTGATATTGATTGTAAGCATACGCTTGATCCTCTTTTGACAGGTCTTCTGCCGCAATACACCACAGCTCTTCATAAGCCAAAGTGTTGGTGTTTGAGCGTCCACCCATTATTCGAGCCTGTGCATAAATATCTTTCATTTTCTGCTCTAACGCTAGAATTCTTTGGTTAGTAACGGCTTTGACATCAGTATATCTTGGTATTGATACCACTTTTGTGTTCAATGAAGTCTCTATTTTATGCTGAATAGCTTTATCAGGCTCCTCTAGCGCTTTACACACTACGTATACAATGATAGATATTATAGTTGCACTAAACATGCCTAGTAACACTTTGTTTTTCATATTTTTATGATCACTTTACAATCTAAAGTAGGGTGAAAACACCCTACTTATTTTGATAACAAATACCACGTTTACTTCATGCAGTTTAAAACTCTGACCTCTTTACTGTATTCACAGAGTTTATTATTTTCTCGAAGTGTGCCTTCAATAGGCGCTTTACATCTGTTGTAATTACTCCAAGAAACACTTCCTCCCCCTCCTATCACACCAATGCCACCATGGCCATCTACCGATGTTGAATCTGGCGCATTACCACATGCAGACTCTATAGAAGAGTTTGCAGATCGCAAAGCACTGTATTCACACGCTCTTAATTTAACGACCGCGTTCTGAATACATTTTTTTTCTTCTTCCGCTTTCTGCTGCTCCGGTGTTGGCTCATTCGTACCTGGGGAGCCACCACCACCGCCTCCGCCTCCGCCTCCGCCAGTATTACTAGAGCCGCCACCGTTACCAACGCCAATCACTGGAGTTGCCCCACCACTACCACCTCCACCACTGCCTCCACCATCTTGCTTCGAAGTACATTGCTCCTGCATGATTCCACCTGGGCCAGGTATCATTTTACACGTCATTTCAGCATGAGTGTATGTTGACGCACAGCATAGTAGTGCGGCGACAGCGAGTTTAACATCGCTATTCAGGGTTCTTTTTTTCATTATTTTATTATTAATCCTTTTGAATGATGATTCTCTATTGAGGTTGTTAACTCCTTGAGCTTCAATCTATTCCATGATTTGTACTCATTTTAACAACGCGCAAAGTATATTGTATACAATTTAAATCATCAACCTTAAAAAGGAACAGTTTTCGCTGTCGTCATGGATGGTGGTGGTAATAGTCAAAAAGTGACTCTCGATTCTGTGGTTTAATACCTAATTGTCATTTGAAAGCGGGTAAGATCTTTATTTCACTGTAAATAATGCAATAAACAGTTACAACTGTGAACAAATACTGACAAAACGTGTCCCTATATTGTTCGTCATCCATACCTAAAAAGTGGTAAAGCAACCTCAGTTATGCTTTGATTAAGGTTTGCTCAACCCTAATAAAAAGAATATGTCATGCTTAAGAATTTATCTTTGAGGAAGAAGATCCTCTTACTGATTGGCGGCACCATTTCCATTTTACTTGTCATCGCCTCTAGTTATTTTGTTAATCATATTGCCACTTTGTCACGGGATAGCATCCAGCGAGAAGCACAAAGCTATCTTTATTCTGAAAAGCTCTCAATGGAAGGCTTCTTTGCACAATATGGCAAACTGGTGAGCACTTTTGCCAACAGCACCCACTTAGTCAATTTTTTCAGTGACTATAACCAACGAGAAAGCGCTCTTGATAATCAACTAGGCTATCAAGAAGTCAACCAAGATTTTGTCAATCTGACCGAGAACGATGAAAATGTCCTGTCTACTTTCTTTGCCTCTGCCATTACCGGGGAGTATTTCAAGGAAAATGAACGGACATCGCGTTTTGCTGATGGCCGAGAATACTATGCTTATAAACGCGGGTGGTGGCCAGAGGCCATGAAAAAAGGCGGCTTACATGTGAGCCCAGTGTCGGTTGATGCCAATACGGGGGATGTTTCTGCGGTTATCAAAGAGCCCATCTATAATGCAGAGCGCACCCTCATTGGTATCGCAGGTATCGACTTGCAAATGAACAAGGTCAATGATTTAGTTGAAGATATTCGCTTCAATAATCAAGGTTATGGATTTTTATTAGACAGTGACTTAAAAGTTGTCCATTTATCAGCGCAAACCAGTCATAAGCTCTCTATTACAGATGAAGGCCCCAAAGGAAAAGAAGGCTTAGATGGATTAGAGACACAATTTAACGATACATCAGGCTTCCAAGCCCTTAACCGTGCAATCAAAAGTACGCAAGCGGGCACCGCCTACGTGACCTTAAAAGGCCGGCAGTATTACGTTATTTTCAATAGCGTCAAACTCGACAGCCCCATTCTCGATTGGCATGTGGGCATTATGATCCCTGTTAGTTTAATCGAAGAGCCGGTAGAAGCAGCAGTTATGACCACCATCATTGCGGTGCTTGTGATCATTTCAATTATTATTTTGATGATTTTGTGGGCAACGCAGTTAATCACCAAGCCAATAGAAACACTGGCTGAAACCATGAGAGAAATAGCCTCTGGGGATGGTGACCTCACTCGTCGCATCGATATTCACAGTAAAGATGAAGTGGGCCAGCTGGCGGAACACATGAATACCTTTATTGATAAGTTGCGCGCCATGATGCTAGATACGGCTGCGCAGGCATCCCAACTGGGTAATGCCTCTGAACAACTCAGCGCGGTATCTTCAAGTACCAACAATGAAATACAACAAGAAAAAGAGCAAGTGGATAGTGTGAGTGCAGCAGTGACCGAAATGGCCGCCACGGTCACTGAGATATCGCGTAATGCCCAAGAAACCAATCAAGCTGCTGAGCTTGTCCAACGTATAACCACCGATGGCACCACCCGCTCAACCCGTGCTCAAGCCGACATGACTGAGCTGGCGGGTCATATTGGAGAAGCCGCCAAAGTGGTGGCCGGATTAGAGCAAGAAACCAGTAATATCGGTGCCGTGATTGATGTTATCAATAGTATTGCAGAACAAACTAACTTACTGGCATTAAATGCCGCGATTGAAGCCGCTCGGGCCGGCGAACAAGGCCGTGGTTTTGCTGTTGTTGCTGACGAAGTCCGCTCTTTAGCCAGTCGCACCCAAGAGTCAACGGACGACATCCAAAAAATGATTTCACGGTTACAGCAAATTGCGCAACAAGCTTCTACCATGATGCAACAAGGCCAAGAACAAGCTGAAGGCTCGGTATCACAAACTCAAGGCGTACTTGACTCACTGCGTGATATTACCAGCTCGGTAACGACGGTGCAGGAACAAAGCCACCAGATTGCCACCTCAACAGAGCAACAAACCGTCGTTGCAGAGGATATCAATAGCAGTTTAAGTGCCATCAATGATTTGGTAAACAGTACCGCTCATCACGCACATACCTTAGCCGATGAAGCGAAAGATCTGAATGATTTAGCCCGAGCACTTAATAGTACGGTCAACCAATTTAAGCTCTAATGAAAATGACCAACACGTGCCGAACATTGGCATGTGTTGGTTTGCGATAGATCAAAGCCTCCACCTACATTCCCTTTTACACTACCCTCTTCTAGTAAGAGTGAGTGCCGTCGTGATAAATTTACCTACATGGGATGATTCCCTAATCAAAAAATACAATGTCTCTGGTCCAAGATATACGTCCTACCCCACCGCATTGTCGCTGCAAACAGGCTATCAACAAGCCAATCTTGAGTCTGCCATTACGCAATCGAACAACCGGTCTTTGTCCTTATATATTCATATTCCATTTTGTCATCAGCTCTGTTATTACTGCGGCTGTAATAAAATAGTGACCCGCCATCAATCTAAAGCTGACCTTTATCTCGATAAGCTGGAACAAGAAGTCCACGCTCAATCAAAACTGTTTAAACAGTACACCATAGAGCAACTTCATCTTGGCGGAGGCACACCCACCTTTTTAGATGAGGCGCAAATGACCCGACTCATTGCCCTACTTGAGCATCACTTTACCTTTGCAACAAACGCACAACGCAGTATTGAAATCGACCCGCGTTCATTGGCTGACACCATGCTTTGTACTTTAAAGTCGCTGAATTTCAACCGGGTCTCATTCGGTATTCAAGACTTTAATGACCAAGTCCAAGCCGCTGTCAACCGCCCTCAAGATGTTGATAAAGTCATAGCCTTAGTACGCCAAGCGCGTGCGCTGGGGTTTAAATCAATTAATGCAGACATGATTTATGGTTTACCACACCAAACTCCTGACAGCTTTGCGCAGAGCATAGAACAACTCATTGCGCTTAACCCTGATAGGGTCTCTGTGTTTAATTATGCGCATTTACCAGAACGATTTGCTGCACAGCGCAAACTCAAAGAGGAAGATATGCCAACGCCTCAGCAAAAGCTGCAAATATTCAAAAATACCCTGTCACAAATGACCCAAGCCGGTTATCAATTTATTGGCATGGACCATTTTGCTAAAAAAGATGACGCGCTGGCGATTGCACAACGCCAAGGCAAGCTGCATCGCAATTTTCAAGGATATACGACGCATGGATCGTGCGACCTACTAGGGCTGGGCGTATCCTCTATTTCTCAAATAGGGCATGCGATTTTGCAAAACCATAAAGAACTAAAAGCGTATTATCACGCGGTCTCTGATACAGGCAGTGCAATAACGAAAGGCATGCAATTAAACCACGACGATACACTCAGAGCTGATGTGATAAAACAGCTTATTTGCCACTTTGAGCTGAACATCAATACCATAGAAAGTCGTTACAACATTCATTTCCCAGACTATTTCTCTAATGAACTACTCGCTCTACAGCCACTTGTTGATGATGGCTTGGTACAACTGTCTAACACACACATCACCATTACCAGCAAAGGCAATTTATTCATTCGTATTATTTGTATGTGTTTTGATGCCTATTTACAGAAGCAATTACAACAAACCCGCTTTTCACGGGTCATCTAAGCAGTTAATGCATTAAAAAAGCCCACTGGATTCAGTGGGCTGTTACTTAACGTCTGCACATTAACTACGCAATACTTTGCTGCTCTTTGCCCACGGCAACTTCACTTAAGTGGCCATTCTCCATTCGTAACAATCTATCAGCCATATGAAAGTACTTATCATCATGGGTGATCACTAAAACGGTTTTTCCTCTGGCTGTCAGTTCTGGCAATAACTCCGTATAGAATACATCTTTAAATAACGGGTCTTGGTCAGCGGCCCATTCATCAAATAAGTAAAATGCACGATCTTCCAAATAAGCCACTACCAAAGCCAAACGTTTTCTTTGCCCTTGCGAAAGCGCTCGTGTGGTGAATGCGCCATCTTTAATGGCCACTTTATGATGCAAATTCAGTTTTTTGATCAGCGCGTTGCCTTTGTCTTCTAATGCTTGATTGGCAACGCCCAACAAACGGTCAAACAAATAAAAGTCGGTAAATACCGTGCTAAAGAGTTGACGATAGTTATCTAAACTTGGCGCTTCTATAATAGTGTTATCAACAACAATATGGCCATCGTTAGCAGCATACAAGCCACTAAATACTTTCGCAAAAGTGGTTTTTCCGCTGCCATTGCCACCCACTAAGTAAATCAACTCACCGGCATTAATCGTCAAATTAATGGGCGAAAGCGCAAAGACTTCATCACTTTGTTCATGATAATAACTATGGCTCAAATCTTTAATATGCAGCTGAGTGAAACTGTCTATTTGCTGATGCGAATTTTGCTCTATTTGTTCAAGGTCATCTTGAAACTCCGCAATGGTCTTCGCCGATGCTTTGGCTTCAAAAGCACGTGGGATCGCTTCCAGCATCACCTCCAATGGCGTTAGCATATACAAAAATAACAATGCAAACCCAGACATTACCTTGCCACTATCTGAGTCAACGCCTGACAAGTAATACAGTGTCCCGCCAATGAAAGCAAAAATACTGAACCCACCCCACGAAGCGGCTAAATGATAAATACTCGCGCCTGCTACTCTACGCGTTTTCAGTTTTTCAATGGCTTGGTCCAATACATCATTCAAAAATACCTGTCGTTTACTCTGGTTCAATTTAAGCTCTTTTGCGCCTTCAACAATCGCATCAAAGTGCACGAAGAGTTCATCCTGCAACTTTGCTGCTTCTGAAACCTTCTTATACGCTTTGGCATTTGCCAGACTGTAGCCTGCCGAGCCCAAAAATAACGTTAATAAGGCGAATAAAAATACCTGCCAATCTAGCCAAGCCATATATCCCAGGCTGCCCAGCACAATCATTGCATTCGTAAGTATGTTAGGTAAATTTTTAAAGAAGGTAGCTACTTTTAAACTATGTTCCGTGAGACATGATTTAATTTTAGCGCCACCTTGCCTTTCCATACTCTCTAATTTAGCGGAAATAACCAGCTCTGCCACCTGGCTTCTTATCACTGCCTGACTTTGTTCACTCAATTGCTCAGAAATAAGTTTAGAAAGTAATTGTAAGCACACCCCTGATATCGCCAAAATAGCAAAATAAATAAACTTTTGATCTAGCTGGTCACTTTCACTATTAATGATCTCATTAATCAATGCGACAAGTGACACACTGATCAAACCAAACAGCACACTGCTGGTTGCGGTAGCGAGAAAACGCCAACGCGTTTTTTTTATTAAATGCCCTAACACAATTAACCCTAACTTAGTTCAATTAGATACAAGACGAGGATCCAGTAAAAAAATTCAGGGCCAATTCGTCTTTGTCGTAGAAAGTTCACTTATCCACTTAAACTAAAGGCCTAATACCGTCATATGCTGCCCATTCTATCCCCTTATTTAAGCGGTCCTTTTGCCAACTATGGTAAAGGGGTCGGCTTACACACTGAACATACCTCGCTCACACTGGATGAACAGATGAAAAATGGCATGTTACGTCATGAAATTAGTACTTTTTCGCAGCGTAAAGGAGTGGGGAAATCAAGAAGCCAAGCCTCGGTTTGGCATATGCATTACACTTTGCAAATACTCCCCAGTATTATTGTCGCACAGAGTGTTTTACAGCAATCGCTGCCTTTATCGTTAAAAGATGTCCTTTGGCACACAAAATTACAGCAACTACAACTGCCAAATCAGGGCATAAATTTATCTGGAGGCCCAACAGAAATTCGATATTACGACCTTATTTTCAAGCACCTAGCGCCATTGCATACATGGTTAAATCAGCAATTTGGGATCTCAAGCAAAGTACTTTGGAGTAATTGTACTTTCAGGATCAACCAGTTTTTACATGCTATCGAGCACGCACTTGGTCATTCCGAACATTTAAAAAACGAAAGACGCATATTGCTGAGCGAATGCCATATAAACGACCAAACTAACCCACTGTATAGTAAACCCATTATGCTCACAGACTCTCTCAACACCTATCGGATCCGTGATCACTGCTGCCTATTACATGATGTACCGAATAAATCTCACTGCAGTGACTGCCCTAAATTGCCAAAACATATTGCCCATTACAGTGCAAATCGTATCTAAGAGACTAAATCTTTTGCAATGACCCTCGTCTTGAAAAAATAATATTTGCGTCAGATTACCACGGTTAATCTGCGCACAGCTGTACCATCACGACAAGGTGACTTATGTATATGAAGCATGCTTTTGAAATGCCAGAACCCAGTAAAGCATTAAACTTTCAGAGTAATCGAGATTGTTTATTTATGTCTGGTGAACGATGTATCGTCACTCACGGTATTAAGAAACGCTTCTCTTCTTCTATTACACAAACAACACAGTTGGTCACTCGGGTACAGTCTGAACTGGCCAATCAACCCGATGAAGCTATCGCGTTTGGTGTACTGCCTTTTTGCAAAACCCAACAAGCACACTTTATCATCCCAAGTAAAACCACATATTGGGAAAAGCCAGCTATCAGTAGTTGGCTCAATGCCGAGCTAAGTACACTCACAAAGCAGCCGAACCCTTTACAGTCTGTCGAATATCTACAAGGTCAAACACAATTTGAATCATCTGTGAATGCTGCAAAAAAACTCTTTGATGCCCAACTTCTTGAGAAGATTGTATTGAGTAAACAGGTTGATATGACCTTTGAAAATACCATTCAAAAAGAGCGGGTGCTGTGTCAGTTATTACAGCAAAGCCGCAGTGGCTATCACTTCTCTTTTCCTGTTACTGATAGCGCAACTTTAATGGGCGTCAGCCCTGAATTATTACTGGCAAAACACCACCAACATATTATGACTAACCCGTTAGCCGGCTCTATCCCTAGAGCATCTACAGAAGAATTAGAAGCGGCAAATAAACAGGCACTATTTAACTCAGGAAAAGACCGATTTGAGCATGCTGTTGTCATTGAAGATATGGAAAAAGTACTTGCGCCATTTTGTACAACTTTAGAGGTACCTGCGCAACCTTCTTTACTTAGTACGGCCACTATGTGGCATTTATCCACTGAGTTAAAAGGCACCCTTAAAAATGCACAGACCCATATCTTAGAGATTGCAAATCAATTACACCCTTCTCCTGCGTTGTGTGGAAAACCAACTAATCCAGCCTACCAGCATATTCAATCTTTAGAGAAACATAGTCGAGCTTTGTTCTCAGGCATTATTGGCTGGTGTGACAAACACGGTAACGGTGAGTGGGTTGTGGTAATTCGATGTGGTCAACTTGAGCACAATCAAGCAAGGCTATTTGCAGGTGCTGGTATTGTTGCAGCTTCAGATCCAACATTGGAATGGCAAGAAACAAACGCAAAATTAAAAACGATGCTGAATGCATTGGGTTTAACTTTAGATGACATTCAACAACTTTCGAACCCTATAGAAAAGGCTGAATTATGAGCATTGAATATACGCCTTGGCCGGCCGACTTAGCAAAACTATACCGTGAACAAGGGTATTGGCAAGACAAGCCATTAACCAGCTTATTAAGTGAGCAACTGACAAACAATAGCAACGGTATTGCGCTTGCGGATGGAAAACGCTCAATTAGCTATCTACAACTGTCGCAATACAGTGATAACTTAGCCGCTAATTTGGCGTTAAAAGGGCTGAAAAAATATGATACCGCGTTAATTCAATTACCTAATTGTATTGAATTCTACATTAGCTATTTTGCGCTGCTCAAGTTAGGTGTCGCACCGGTTTGCGCCTTATTTAACCACCAAAAAACAGAATTGCAAAGCTACTGTGAAATTTTACAGCCCAAGCTCATCATTGCTTCATCGATGCATGATCTGTTCGCTGATGAACAATTCAGCAACGAATTATTCAATCGTTTCAACTGCCTAAATACATTAATCGTTGACCACCACAAAGGGAACAGTGAATTAAAACAAGGCTACTTATCAGCGCAACCCTTCGAAGCACAGCCGCTAAACCCTGAAGACGTTGCATTTTTTCAACTAAGTGGTGGGAGTACAGGGACTCCAAAATTGATCCCACGCACACATAATGACTATTTATATAGCGTGGTTGCCAGTGCCGATATTTGTCAGCTAACGGGAGAAACTAGGTATTTATGTGCATTACCAGCTCCCCATAATTTCCCGTTAAGTTCCCCCGGCGCACTTGGGGTTTTTCATGCCGGCGGAAGCGTTGTATTGGCATCAGACCCCAGTCCAACAACGTGCTTTGCACTTATTGAGCATTATCAAATTACTCACACAGCTTTAGTACCGCCAGCACTGCAATTGTGGCTGAGTCATGCGCCTCACGCAGCGTATGATTTAAGCAGTTTACAGCTGATTCAAGTCGGTGGTGCAAAACTCAGCATTACAGTTGCAGAGCAAGTTAAGCCTATTTTAGACTGTGAATTACAACAAGTTTTCGGTATGGCTGAGGGCCTTGTAAATTACACTCGACATGATGACGACAGATGGTCTGTGATCAACACACAGGGCAAGCCAATTAGCCCCCATGATGAGATAAAAATTGTCGACGAAGCGGGCAATGAAGTTCCGCCTAATACCGTAGGTAGGCTCCTAACCCGTGGTCCTTATACGTTTAGGGGGTACTATAAATCTCCCGTACACAATGCCGACGCCTTCGATGAGGCTGGTTTCTACAGTTCGGGGGATCTCGTTAAGCAGCTCCCTTCTGGGCATTTAATTGTTGAAGGTAGAGATAAAGATCAAATCAACCGAGGCGGAGAAAAAATTGCCGCTGAGGAAGTAGAGAACTTACTGTTGGGGCACAATGACATTGCCCACGTTGCTATTGTGTCTATGCCAGATAGTACCTTAGGTGAGAAAAGCTGTGCATTCATTGTTATTCAAGACGCAGCGACAACCAAACTAACCGCATTAATATTACGTAAATATTTACGCCAGCTTGGCATCGCCGATTTCAAGGTGCCTGATAAGTTTCAATTCGTTGCAGCATTACCACTGACTGCTGTCGGTAAAGTCGATAAAAAAGCACTCCGTGCTACATTTGAGCAATAATAAAAAGATAAATTATGAGTATTCCAAAGCTAAGTCACTACCCACTACCACGCACAGCACAGCTGCCAGAAAATCGTGTTGATTGGCAAATAGAACCAGAGCGTGCTGCATTGTTAATTCATGACATGCAAAATTACTTCATTGGCTTTTATGGTGATAACAACCCGCTTATTGACGCGGTTGTTGCCAATATACAAGCACTCAAAAGCCATTGTTATGAAAACAACATTCCAGTTTACTATACTGCCCAACCAATTAAGCAGGGATTTAACGAGCGTGGACTACTGCGTGATATGTGGGGCGATGGTTTACAAGACCCAGCCCAGCAGCCTGTGATGGATGCGCTACAACCTACCGAGAAAGACATTGTATTGACCAAATGGCGCTATAGTGCCTTTCAAAAATGTGATTTTGAAACCCGCTTGAGCGATTCAGGCCGAGATCAATTACTCATTGTCGGGATTTATGCGCATATTGGCGTGATGACAACCGCTGTTGATGCGTTCATGCGAGACATACAACCATTTGTCATCGGTGATGCTGTTGCTGATTTTAGCTATGACGAGCATACAATGGCATTAAACTTTGTTGCAAAGCGCTGCGGTAAAGTGATAAACACAGCCGAAGTTTTAGGCAGCGAGAGCCTCGACATAACCACTTTAGAAGGCTTAAAAGCACATATTGTCCCGCTCATAGATTGTGAACCTGAGGAGTTTGATGAATTTGAAAGTCTCATCGATTATGGACTAGATTCGGTGCAAGTCATGAATTTAATTGCATTATGGCAACAGCAAGGTATTGAAACTAACTTCATCGAACTGGCACAGATCCCGACTCTATCAGCTTGGGTTGAATTACTAGAAGAACGAAAGGACGACTAATGACGCACCATATAGCAGATTCTCTGCCATTGAGTGCGTCTCAGCACGCGATGTGGTTATTACACACCATCAGCGGTCGAGGTGAGTTATTCAATGTTGCTGAATGCTTGGCATTTCAAGGAAAAGTTGCAGCCTCGGTGCTGCAACAAGCATTCGATCATGTCTGGCTCGCAAGTAATACATTAAGCTGCTACTTTCCACATGATGATGCTTATACACCCCAGCTTCAACCGACTGACAATACCCCGGCGATTGAATTTATTCAGCTCGACTGCGATATAGACGATGTCGCTCAGTACGCTCAGCAGTTTATGGCTCCTAAATTAGGTCAATCATTCGACTTATCCGCGCAGCCATTGATGCAGTTATATTTACTCCGTGGCACGTCACAAGATTACTTGATGATTTTGGCCCACCACTTATTACTTGATGGTTATGGTTTTGGTTTATTTAGCCAAGCATTAAATCGTACCTACAATGCGCTTATGAAAGGTAAACCCTTACCAAATTTGCGCTTTTCCAATCAGCAAACATTACTACAAGCCCAGCAAGAAACATCATACCTTACGGCCCAAGCCGCCGCGGGGGTGACTTTGAATCGATGGTTAGATGATATAGACGTTATACATAGTTTTAGCGACAGCAAAGCCGATGTAAGCATGGCGAATACGCGTTTAACCGAACAGTTCTCTCGTACCCAATGGCACACGATTCAATCAGCCGCTGCGCAAGTAAGTGCAAGCAGTTCTGAGGTATTACTCGCTGCGATTGCGGCGTCGTTAGTGGCAAAAACGAAATACTATCATGTCACTTTAGGGTTGATCATGATGAATCGCCAATCGATGGCTGAGCTGTCGACCCCTTGTGTGCAAAGCAATGTGCTACCGCTGCCACTACAACTGTGTGAGAATATGACCTTGCAAGACCTCACTGTTTTGATCAACCAACAAATTAGGGCATTAAAAAACCTACAAAGCTACCGTGTTGAATCATTAAAACGTGACAGACAAAAACAAGGAAAGTCACTCACCGTATTTGGCCCAACGATTAACCTACTGCCCTTTTCAAGTAACCCTAAATATGCCGGCGTCGAAACACACAGCCATATTTTAAGTGCAGGGACCACAGACGATATTATGCTGCAAATTCATTTGCTGGGTGATACGCCCGCCAAAATAGATTTTGATGTGAATCAAGCAAGGTATCTGCCTGAGCAAGTACATACAATACAATCACATGTCTTCTTTGCTGCAACCTACTGGGCTGATCATCCTCTGATATCACTGAATCAACTAATTCATGAATTAGAGCAAGGAGCACACCATGTCGCTAGATAAGCAGCTTAAAGCTGAATATCAAGACAAAATTGTATGGATCACCGGCGTCGGGCAAGGTATTGGCCTTAGCACCGCAAAACAATTTTCGGCTCTGGGCGCTAATGTGATTGGCTTTGACAAACATTTCAGTGACGCATCTGTATTATACAAAAGTGTTCAATGCGATTTATCCAACTTACTAGAACTTGAGCAGATATTAGCAGAGCTTATAGCGTCTGGTTTGGCGCCGTATAACTTAATCAATGTCGCAGGGGTTTTAGAATACGACTCCATCGATACCATAACCACTGACCAGTGGTTACATTGTCATACCGTTAATTGCAGTGCTGTGTTTCTGTTCATTCAGGCGTGCTACAACAATTTCAAACAGAATAAAGCCGGTAGCATTGTTACCGTAGGTTCCAATGCAGCACAGACGCCGCGACAAAAGATGGCCGCTTATTGTGCGTCAAAAGCAGCGGTAACCCAACTAACATTAACCGCAGGCTTAGAACTTGCAAATTATGGTATCCGCTGTAATGTTATTGCCCCAGGATCTACATTAACCCCGATGCAAACCGGTATGTGGCAAGATGATAGCGGAGCTAAAAATGTCATTGATGGATTTGCTAAAGAGTACAAGTTAGGGATCCCTTTACAAAAAATAGCGACCCCAGATGAAGTGGCACACAGTATTGTCTTTATTGCCTCAAACTTGTCTTCACATACCACAATGCAAATCATCACCATTGATGGTGGCGCAACTTTTTAAACACTATAAGCATACTCAAGGAGGCCGTAGCCTCCTTATCTTTTAACTCATAATCTGAGCAACTCTCTTTACAAAAGCCCTGCTTGGAATACCAAATAAGGCGTGAATAAAACTCTACCAAATACGTAAATTTCACTCACAGTATCAACGCTTCATCAATAGATTCAAACTGTATATTAGCGCGCATATCGCTCACACAAAATGCTGCAATCATGTGTTTGTAAATTAATGCTAAATCGCCAATATCGCTTAAAGATGCAGATTCATTAACTTGATGAATGTTTTCATTACGCAGCCCGAATTCAATGACTTCAGTTCGTTCTGAGGCGATAAATCGACCATCCGATGTGCCGCCATCTGTGGTCAATATCGGACGAATACCCACTGTGTTTTCAATCGCCAAGTTCAATGTATCAACAAATTTATTTGCTTCATTAAAGTAGGGGGCACAAGGACGCTGCCATTCTATTTCACAGCGGATCTCATCTGAATTTAATGTGTCACTTATGAGCTTTTTCAACGACTGCTCTGTGTGTCGACTACTGTATCTAATATTGAAGCAAATATCTGTGGTTCCAGGGACTGTGTTATCGACAAACTCTCCGCTATTTAACTGCGTGATTTGTAAACTTGTGCCGGGCATTGTTACTGTCCCACTGTCCCACTGTAACGCGACTAAACGGCGACTTAATACAATGGCACCATGGGCGGCATTTTGGCAATTATGAGGATACGCAACATGGCCTTGTTGACCAAATACACGCACATGACCTGACAGCGAACCTCGTCGACCGATTTTCACCGTATCCCCTAAACGGGCTTTACTCGATGGCTCACCAACTAAGCAATAGTCCGGCAAATGCTCATCCCCTAACGCATTAAGTGTGTCCATAATAGAGGCCGTACCATGCTCTGCCTCCCCTTCTTCATCACAGGTAATTAGTAACATGAGAGTCCCCGTATCACAGCGAGTCAATAGAGATTCTACCGCGGCAATAAAACACGCAATACCGCCTTTCATATCTGCAACCCCACGCCCATACACACGCTCTGAAATGATTTCTGCAGCGAAGGGAGGACTGGTCCACAACTCTAGAGGACCTGCTGGCACAACATCTAAATGCCCTGCAAAAGCAAAGGTTTTACCTGCCCCAAAAGATTTTGACGCAATGAGGTTTCTAATCCCCTGTCGTGTTACTTCTTTGCACGTGAATCCCAGCTGTTCTAAATATCTACATATATAGTCAAAACTGCCAGCGTCATCTGGTGTAATGGACGGGAATCGAACTAAGTTTTGCGTAAGTTCAATGGCTTTTTCTTTGAGTGACACATCATTTAACTCAGTATCTCGCACGCTTGTCATAATTATTTCGCTAATCACTAGTAAAGAGTTTAAAGCACACAAGTCACTTGATAATTTGCATGGCTTTATTTGCTTAGATCCTCTAGACGAAGCAACAGAGCATAAAGTTAGCGATCGCAGACTTGATTACTGCATTTCTATATAACCAATCTGTCGTACATACCTGTACTCGCCCGTTACTTGCAATAAACCACAAAGAAACTAAGGAAAACCTAAATAATTATCATAAGCCTTCGTCTCAGGATGAATACTAATCGTTAAAGCGCCACACATACGCGCTCTGTTGAGGCAAACATGAAATTATACGACGTTATCGGGATAGGATTTGGCCCTGCTAATTTAGCTTTAGCCATTGCGTTACAAGAGCAAGGTAAACTCACCGACAAGGTTTGCTTCATTGAGAAACAACCCAATTTCTTATGGCATGGTGGGATGTTACTTGATGATACGACAATGCAAATTTCTTACCTGAAAGATCTTGTTACCCAAAGGAACCCAACCAGTCACTTTAGCTTCGTCAACTACTTGCATCATCACAACAGACTAGACAGTTATATTAACTTAAAAACATTTTATCCATCTCGATTAGAGTTCAATAGTTACTTAAGCTGGGCCGCATCACACTTCAATGAACATTGCCATTACGATGAGCAAGTCGTTGAGATTACGCCTGTAGTGGAGCAAAATCATGTTGAATATCTTGCAATAACAACGAGAAATAAAGAAGGTTTAGAGCACACTCGTCATGCTAAAAATATCATTTTAAGCCCTGGTGGTAATGCAAAGGTCCCTGAGGTATTTAGTGATGCCTTTACACATGAGAATGTGTGGCATTCTTCTCAATACTTGATGAATAAACATAAAATTAAAGCAGGTGATAAGGTCGCCGTTATTGGTGCGGGTCAAAGTGCCGCTGAAATATTTGTCGATGTGCAAAATATTTTGCATCAACCAAAAGTTGACCTTATCTTCCGCGCTGGCGCTATGAAGCCTGCTGACTCAAGTCCCTTTGTCAATGAAATCTTTGACCCACGCTACACCGATTTAATGTATCAAAACACACCTGAGCAACGCAGTGCGTTTTTAACTGAATTCAGAAATACCAATTATGCGGTTGTCGATGAGCCATTATTAGATGACATATACGGTCGCTTATACACACAAAGGCTAAAAAACGAAACCCGTTTTTCCCTCAAAAATAATACCCATATTGACGCAGCGACTCTCTCTGGGGATCAGATCTGTTTAACCCTTCGTCACGGCCAGCACAATAGTCAGCTTGAAAAGTATGACCACATGATACTTGCAACAGGCTATCATTATTCCTCGCGCCCACCTTTATTAGAGTCAGTAACTCAATGGTTGGAAAATGACATTGCCCGAGACTATCAATTACGGACTGTCGATACCTTTAAACCGAAAATATTTACGCAAGGAATTAATGAAGCGACACATGGGATCAGCGATTCTCTTTTATCGATCTTAGCGATTCGCTCTGCTGAAATTGCGGATGCACTCAATCTAAGCTAACAACATCTCAACAGTAACCCGATCGTCAGTATTGGGTTACTTAACCGCTCTCACTTCACCCGTCACTCTTTTCCTTATTGTACATCTTGATATAGTGCGCCTTTTCGGCCCTGTAATATTTATGGTCATTGATACCACTTTCAACACCTTCTAGTCATTGCTTGCGAAGGGTAAAAAGAGGACAATAAAAAGTGCCGCTTTCTATAAGAAAGCGGCACTTTTTACCCAGCTATTTTTGATAGTAATGTACGCCTATAAAAATTTTTCCATCGCTTGTTCAATACCATCCAATACTTCAGAACTCATTACTATGCCTTGGTGATCATACTCCAACCTCGTTTCAGGGAGAGATTGGCCCAACCCACAGTAATAATTGGCAGTGCTCTCTGTGGATGTGTCACTCGACCACCAACAGTGCATGCCTGCAGAGTTCACCACTTTGTAATTCATCGGTCGACGTGAGATAGTGTACAAATGATATGCAACTTGAATTAACGTTACCAATTCTGTCACAGGTAAATTAATAACCTCTTCGCTAAAGCTCTCTTTATACTGCATCAATAAGTCAACCAATGGCATAACCGCTTCAGTATTCGTTGCAATATAAGTTTCGACAACAGCTTCAACCTCATCTTCTCGTGCAATAACATGTTGCATAACCCACTTTGAGATCCACTGGTGCCACATTAAGATCTCGCTGTTTTGATACTCAAATGGATTCCAACTGTCGATAAGTTGCACCATTGAAACTGTATGGCCCAAATCTGAAAGTGTATTTGCTACCAATAAAGCGATGGGAGCCCCCATTGACCAACCGGCTAAATAATAAGGCCCTGATTGCTGATACCGTAAAATTTCACTCGCGTAGTGATTTGCCAACTGTTGCAGATCTGATTGCATATCAAAAGCATCATCAGGTGCAATACCAATACAATTTACTCGCCCTTCTAAACGCTGAGCCAGTGGTCGGTAAGCTATGGTGAGTCCACTTCCTTCATGTAAGCAAAAAAGATTTGGCCCCGTCGCAACAACTGAATTCAAACTATGTACACTGGGGATCGCATCACTCAATAACGCGTTTACTAATGAGCTCAGATCTGGCGCTTGCCACAATAATCTAATATTGAATGGTAGGTGATGACGCTGCTGCCATTGACTGGTCACCTTTAATCCATTAATTGAATCCCCGCCCAGCGCAAAGAAGTTATCAAAACGTCCTACTTGCTCAACACCTAACACCTCACGCCAAATTTCAGCCAGTAATGTTTCAAGCTCCCCTTCTGGCGCAACATAAGCTTTCTCGCTTTCTAATTGCGCCTTTGGTAACGCTTTTCTATCTATCTTACCGTTACTATTCGTTGGCAACTCCGCCAGTGCCATCAACACACTGGGTACCATATAATCTGGTAATTGCTGTGCTAGCGTCGCTTTTAGGGCAACCACATCTAATAAGCCTTCGTCATGCCCTGATACATACCCCACTAAACGCTTGCCCGACGGCGTATCATCCGCTATGACAACCGCTTCATTCACCCCCGCTGATTTACGTAATAACGACTCTATCTCACCTAGCTCTATGCGGAAACCTCGGATTTTCACCTGATGGTCAGTACGACCTAAATATTCCATTTGATTATCCGCATTCCAGCGCACCAAATCTCCGGTGCGATATAAGCGTGAGCCATCTTCTTTAAACGGGTCCGCCACAAAGCGCTCCGCGGTTAAATCGGGACGATTCAAATACCCTCTTGCTAACCCGACCTCTTCCGCCATGTATAACTCACCTATCATACCCGGCAGTACTAGATTCAATTGGTCATCCAATATCCATGCTTGACGTTGTCCTAACACCTCACCTATCGGCGCATACACGCTGTCAAAGCTGCTTCCTGGTAACGCTTTCCACGTCAGCGGCGTTACCACTGTCTCTGTTGGACCGTAGCCATTAATAAAGAATGCCGGTTTTAAAACCCGTTGGGCTAGTTCAAAAGACGCTTGTGGCATCGCATCTCCACCAAAGCAATACACTCGAACCGGTGGAGGATTACCTATTTGTTCAACATACGCAGCCAACTCTCGTAAAAATACCGGTGGGAATACCACCACACTCACGCGCTGTGCGTGCATGTTTTCATACGTCTCTTGTAAGTCCCACTGCTTTTCTGGCCTAATGACCACTGTACCGCCATGTGTCACGGCTGATAACCACCGTTCATGTGCCCCATCAAAACAGAATGACATGAATATCAGCTCTCTGTCTGACGCGCTTAAACCATAACGACGCCCTATTGAACGACAGTGCATACCAATCGACCCCCGGCTTACCAACACCCCTTTCGGATTGCCCGTCGAGCCCGAGGTATAAATAACATACGCCCCTTGTGCTGGGTACACCGTTTCCATTTGCCAACTATCATTGAGCGTTATCTCTGGCAAACAATGTAACTGCGCCTCTCCTGCCAATTCAGCAATGCGGTTATCTGACACCAGTATATGCTGCATCTGACTGTCTTTTATCATGTAGGCTAAGCGTTGCTCTGGATAGCTCAAGTCCATTGGCACATACACCGCTCCCGCCTTTAATATCGCCAAAAAGGCCACTGGTAAGTCGCGGCTACGCTCTAGTGCAACCCCCACTTTTTGCTCTGCAACCACCCCTTGCTCACGCAAGTAATACGCCAGTTGCGATGACTTATCATACAGCTCTTTAAACGTATAACTGAGACCATCACATGCAACGGCTTCTGCATCCGGTGTCTGCTCAGCCAGCTGGTTTAATGTTGAAACAACATCTTGATATTGCTCAGCTCGTAAAGTCGGTGCTGCACCATTGGGAATATATATCGGAGTTTCTGTGCCCGATATATACGGCACAAACTCATCTCCAAATCCTTGTGTGCGTAACGACTCTGCTTGAGCTGGCGTGACAAGTGATAGCGCTGATAATAATTGGTTTTGGTTAGATACCATTGCTAAAATCAAAGACTCCAACTGCTTTGAAAGCATGTTTGCACTTACCGTACTTACTTTGTCATGTTGATACGTCAATGTGATTTTCAATAATGCTTCGATTTCAACCCCGAGAGATACCGGATAGTTGGTTTCCTCAGCTGAATTAACAACATCGAATGCAGTGTCTTTTCCTTCTCCATTTTGGAGTGTCTCAGAGACCGGGTAGTTTTCAAATACCATTAAGGTATCGAATAAACCTTCTATATTCAGATCTAAACGTTCCCCTGCTTGCTTCTGAATATCATAAAGCGGCGTAAACTCAAATTCTCTCGAACGAACACTCGCGGTTTGAATTGACTGTAACCAAGTACTTAACGACTGTGCCGGATCTATTTCAGCAATCACAGGAATGGTATTGATAAACATCCCCAAGCATGCACCACTACCAGCCATATCGGTTGGCCTACCTGAGGTGGTTGCACCAAAGCATACTGTATCCCGATTTAAGTATCGCGACAGCAGTAATGCCCATGCACCTTGAATAACGGTATTTATTGTCACATGATTTTGCTTTGCAAACGCTGTTAAGCTGACAGTTTGTGTTTCATCAAAATGAATATACTGCTTACCATACTGCCTAAACTCAGAATCCCCATTTAATACCGAAGTCAGGTAACTTGGGCCAGTCAGTCGATTTGTTTCATGCTGCCAATAAGCTAGGTTAGTAGAAGCATCTTGCTCTTTTAGGTAAGTAATATAGTCTTTATATTGCACTGTATCTTTCGGTAGACTCATTCCTTCGTATGCTTGTAGTATCTCCCCCATCATGACAGATGTACTCCAACCATCTGTTAATAAATGGTGACTTGTCCATATTAAATAATGCTCTGTCGCTCCTGTATGTATCAGTGTTAACCGCGTTAAGCCTGGATCGTTAATGAAATCAAACCCTCGCTCTCGATCCGCTTGTGCTTGTGTGATGAAGGCTGCCTTATCTAACTTGCTATTTTGCCAATCCAGTTCCTGCCAAGATTGAGCTGTTTCTTTTGCAACAAACTGCAAATTAAAGTTATCAGTACACACAAAGCCGGTTCGCAATACATCATGACGCGCGATCACTGATTGCCAAGCCTGTTTAAAGCGCGCTACATCTAGCCCTTTCACCTCAAAACAGGTTTGATTTATATACGCACTGCTTTGTTCAAACATACTGTGAAATAACATGCCTTCTTGCATGGGTGACAATGGATACAGATCATCCACATTACTCAGATTAAGTGGTAACGTATCTAATTGTGTTTGCGATAATTTAGTTAGTGGCACATCTGATGGGGTTAATGTGCCTTGTGCCGTTTGGCAATGCTCTACAACCTGCTGTAATGCAGCCTCAAAATGTGCGGCAAACTGTGCCACATCTTCATTATTCAAACGCGCTTGTGAGAAGCTTATCTCAAAAGACAGTGCCCCATTTAATACTTGCCCATTAATCGCCAACTCACTATTCAAAGCGATATTGTCACTCGTTGCTTTCCCAGAGCTTTCAGATGCTAAACGCCAAACCGAGGTACTATCGTGCACTGCGCTATTGTCGAATTGCCCCAAATAGTTGAATTCAATTTGACTGAGTGAGCTCTGCTGTAACTGCGCTTGTTCTTCATCTGTACCATTAAACTTAAATGCACTATACCCTATCCCCTTGTTTGGAATAGCCCGTAAGTTTTCTTTATTGGTAATGATTGTGTGTGCCAACGAAGGCATACGCTGCAATACAATTGGATAGAGTGTTGTAAACCAACCCACAGTCCGGCTTAAATCTACGCCTTGCTCCCATGGCTCTCGCCCATGACCTTCCAAGTTGATAGACACTTCAGATTGGCCTAACCATTGATACAAAGCTTCACTTAATGCGCTCAGTAACAAGTCATTTATCTGTGTACGATATACTTTTGGTGCATCATGTAATAATGACTCAGTACACACTTTATCTAAATTGACACTGACTGCTGCACGATGCAATGCAAGTGCACTGCCCTGCGCATTTAAGGTAGGTAATTGTAATGGCTGAGTGACTTGCTCAGACCAATACGCAAACTCGTCTTTAAATTGACTCGGGTACTCACGTACACGGTCAGCCCAGTATTGGTAGCTGTGACTTTTTAACGCCAATGTAAGGCTTTTACCTTCAATAGCTTGCTCATATGCAACGGCTAAATCATCTAATAAAACCCGCCAAGATACACCATCAACAACCAAATGATGAATAACGAATAACAGCCTATATGTGCCATCATTCACTCGCATTTGCACGACTCTCATCATTGAGCCATGGGTAATATCTAAACTTTCTTGAGCCTGTTGTGCTAATTGCTCTATATCGGCCACATCAACATCATGTAACCACATATTTTGCTCAACAAAATCCTCTCGATACTCTGTATACTCTTGACTCCATCCCCCCATTTCATCTTGATAGTATCGCATTCGCAACGCATCATGACTTTCAACCAACTGGCTTATCGCCGCATTAAGTGCAACATCATCTAGCGCTTGGTCACTGTGCAGCATTACAGCTTGGTTCCAATGAGAGCGATCGACCATCTCATTTTTAAAGAAGCTGGATTGAATCGGCAGTAACTCTACTTCCCCAAAAACACTTTGCTCAATTAAATCTTCATCTTCCATAACAATCAAACAGTTAACTAGGCGCGCTATGCTTTGCTGCTCGAACACTTGTTTAGGGGTTACCAAGTACCCAGCCTGACGAAGTTTTGCAATTATTTGTAAGCTGACTATGGAGTCCCCACCTAATTCAAAGAAATTGTCATGACGACCCACTTGTTCAACACCCAGGATTGAGCGCCAAATAGCGGCTAACATAATCTCTAGTTCACCCTCGGGGGCAACAAAATCAAGCTCCGCGGCTCGGTCCACTTTAGGTAAGGCACTTCGATTAACTTTCCCGTTATTAGTTAAAGGAAAGCTTGCTAGTGTGACAAATATATCGGGGATCATGTAACTCGGTAAATTATTCCGCAATATCTCTTTTAATGCGTCATACTCGATGTCATCATCAGCCACAATATAAGCAACTAATTGTGTCCCATTTTCGGTTTCATCTGCGACGACAATGGCTTCATTTACGGTTGGGATATTACATAAATTGGCTTCTATCTCACCCAATTCAATTCTAAAACCTCGCACTTTCACTTGATGGTCTGTGCGTCCTAAATACTCAAGCTCTCCATCAAAGCTCCAGCGCACCAAATCTCCCGTTCGATATAAACGCGCACCATCGTCGCTAAAGGGGTTTGCTATAAACCTTTCTGAGGTCAAAGCACCTTGGTTTAAGTAGCCACGTGCAAGCCCTTCTCCGGCGATATATAATTCACCTGGCACACCTATTGGCATCAGGGTTAACGCATCACTTAATACGTAAAGCTGAGTATTTTCAATTGCATCTGTGATAGGGATCACATCCCAGCGCTCATTAGTCTCATTATCAATGTTAAATACTGAGCATCCAACGACAGTTTCTGTCGGTCCATATTCATTAATGATCTGTGCATTAGGGAACAAGGCTTTCAATTGAGCAACCGTTGAGCTCAATAGCTTGTCTCCCCCTACGACAAAGCAATGTGCTTGCTCATTTGTCGTGAGTAAATCACTGGCAAGCATCGCATCGATATGGGCAGGGGTTATTTTATATAACGTCGCATCATTACTTTGTTGTAAATGCGCAATTAAATTACTGAGCTCCTCGTCCCCTGATGCCAGCAATGTCACTGTTTTACCGCTATATAACGGCACTAACAAGCTCGTTACTGTGGCATCAAAAGAGAGTGTTGAACTCACTAAACTCGATGATACATTTGGTAAATAGGCTGCCTGCGCATAGGATAAATAGTTAGATAGCCCTTGATGCGTTACCGCAACGCCTTTAGGCTGCCCAGTAGAACCTGAGGTATAAATCACATATGCTAAGTTATCTTTTGACATGTGCGGATAGTGGTGAGGCTCATCCGACGAATAAACGATATCCTGTAACTCGTGTACTCCAGACAATTGTGCTAACTCAGTAAAGTTAGCTGCTGAACCATCAGTAAGAATAAGCTTTAAAGTACTGCTGCTAACAATATATTTAACACGATCATTCGGCAAATTAGGGTCAATAGGCACATATGCTGCACCCGCCTGATGGATAGCGAGTAAACTCACAACCATATCGATATTACGATTAAAAATCACCCCAACTTGGTCTTCTACAAGCACATCATTCGCCTGCAAATAAGCGCATAGCCGACTCACTTTTAGTGCCAGCTGCGCATAAGTAATAGACTCTTCTTCATCCCTCAAAGCAATCTGATTCGGTGTATTCACACTATGGTATTCGATGCTTTCATGTAATAACATTTTAGACTTATTGCATTCATTACCACGGCCAAAGGCAATAAGATGACCAACCGTGTGCTCTAATAGTAGCTCGACACTACTCACAGTTTGCTCTGGACGTAATGCAATATCTGTGAGTATCGACATAAAGCCATCAAGAAGCTCTTGAACTCGGTTGTCACTATAAAGTTCAATAGCGTAATTTAAGTATAACGTCACTTCGCCTTCAGTATCTTCAATCGCTTCAAGTAACAATTCAAATTGTGCACTATTGGTCGGTAACTTTGCTTCACTAATCGTCAATTCAGGTAATTGTGACAACAAGTTATCTTCTTGACGCTGATAATTTAGCATCACTTGAAACAACGGAGAGCGGTTTAAATTACGCTCTAATTCAAGCCCATCAACCAGCTTTTCAAAAGGGAGGTCTTGATTCGCCTGAGCCCCTTGTAAACTTTCCGTAATAACATTCACGACTTGTCCCAGTGCCATATCTGCTGATAACACACTGCGGATCACTTGCGTATTGACAAAAAAGCCAACAATGCTCTGACTTTCAATATGCTGCCTATTCGCTATAGGCATACCAACTCGAATATCTGATTGACCAGAGTAACGATGAAGCAAGACATGCCACGCACTCATAAGCAAAGCAAATAAAGTACTGCCTTGGTCTTTGGCGTAATGACTTAATTGTGCTTTCAATGCCTTTGGAATAGCGTGAATAGCAATACCATTACTATATTCTTGTTGATCACTTTGCAAATCGGCAGGTAATTCCAGAACTGGGTGAGAATCACCTAAGTTTGCTTTCCAATATGCCAACTGTCGTGCATCTTCTCCTTCTTCCAGCCACTGTTTTTGCCACTGAGCATAGTCGCTGTATCGTGGTTGCAATTCGACTGCCAGTGAATCCCCTTTTAACGCCGCTGAGTAACCAGCTACAAAATCGGCAATAATCAAATTTAACGACCAACCATCAGACACAATATGATGCATTACCACAATCAACTCATGCTTATCTTGCGCATGCGTAATTAAGCCAACGCGTAACAATTTATCTGTCGTTAAATCAAACGGCTTTTTCACTAAATCAGACTTAAATGTATCTGACTCTACATTTTTAGTAGAACCATCTAAACGTTGAATATTTGCTTTCACACCTTGTTCGACTACTTGTGTCACACTGGCATCTTGATGCTCAACAAACCTTGTACGCAATGCATCGTGTTTCTCAAGAACATAGTCAAATGCCGTTTGCAGTGCAGTAAAGTCCAGTGTGCCTTCTAAGATCAAACCACCGGTAATGTGGTAAGCATCACTGTCGGGTGCTAACTTCCACAAGAACCATTGACGCTCTTGCGCATAAGATAACGTTTGCTGTGCACGCTCAGCCCTAAGTAAAGGCGATATAGTGTTCTCGCCCGAACTCAGGCTTTGTAGTGCAAGTGAGTATAAGTCAGTACTGGTGAAAATATCCTGCACACTCAATGTAATATCATGACTTTTTGCTAATGCAATTAAGCGTAAGCTGTTAATTGAATCCCCACCTAGCGCAAAGAAATTATCAAAACGTCCTACTTGCTCAACACCTAACACCTCACGCCAAATTTCAGCCAGTAATGTTTCAAGCTCCCCTTCTGGCGCAACATAAGCTTTCTCGCTTTCTAATTGTGCCTTTGGTAACGCTTTTCTATCTATCTTACCGTTACTATTCGTTGGCAACTCCGCCAGTGCCATCAACACACTGGGCACCATATAATCTGGTAATTGCTGTGCTAGCGTCGCTTTTAGGGCAACCACATCTAATAAGCCTTCGTCATGCCCTGATACATACCCCACTAAACGCTTGCCCGACGGCGTATCATCCGCTATGACAACCGCTTCATTCACCCCCGCTGATTTACGTAATAACGACTCTATCTCACCTAGCTCTATGCGGAAACCTCGGATTTTCACCTGATGGTCAGTACGACCTAAATATTCCATTTGATTATCCGCATTCCAGCGCACCAAATCTCCGGTGCGATATAAGCGTGAGCCATCTTCTTTAAACGGGTCCGCCACAAAGCGCTCCGCGGTTAAATCGGGACGATTCAAATACCCTCTTGCTAACCCGACCTCTTCCGCCATGTATAACTCACCTATCATACCCGGCAGTACTAGATTCAATTGGTCATCCAATATCCATGCTTGACGTTGTCCTAACACCTCACCTATCGGCGCATACACGCTGTCAAAGCTGCTTCCTGGTAACGCTTTCCACGTCAGCGGCGTTACCACTGTCTCTGTTGGACCGTAGCCATTAATAAAGAATGCCGGTTTTAAAACCCGTTGGGCTAGTTCAAAAGACGCTTGTGGCATCGCATCTCCACCAAAGCAATACACTCGAACCGGTGGAGGATTACCTATTTGTTCAACATACGCAGCCAACTCTCGTAAAAATACCGGTGGGAATACCACCACACTCACGCGCTGTGCGTGCATGTTTTCATACGTCTCTTGTAAGTCCCACTGCTTTTCTGGCCTAATGACCACTGTACCGCCATGTGTCACGGCTGATAACCACCGTTCATGTGCCCCATCAAAACAGAATGACATGAATATCAGCTCTCTGTCTGACGCGCTTAAACCATAACGACGCCCTATTGAACGACAGTGCATACCAATCGACCCCCGGCTTACCAACACCCCTTTCGGATTGCCCGTCGAGCCCGAGGTATAAATAACATACGCCCCTTGTGCTGGGTACACCGTTTCCATTTGCCAACTATCATTGAGCGTTATCTCTGGCAAACAATGTAACTGCGCCTCTCCTGCCAATTCAGCAATGCGGTTATCTGACACCAGTATATGCTGCATCTGACTGTCTTTTATCATGTAGGCTAAGCGTTGCTCTGGATAGCTCAAGTCCATTGGCACATACACCGCTCCCGCCTTTAATATCGCCAAAAAGGCCACTGGTAAGTCGCGGCTACGCTCTAGTGCAACCCCCACTTTTTGCTCTGCAACCACCCCTTGCTCACGCAAGTAATACGCCAGTTGCGATGACTTATCATACAGCTCTTTAAACGTATAACTGAGACCATCACATGCAACGGCTTCTGCATCCGGTGTCTGCTCAGCCAGCTGGTTTAATGTTGAAACAACATCTTGATATTGCTCAGCTCGTAAAGTCGGTGCTGCACCATTGGGAATATATATCGGAGTTTCTGTGCCCGATATATACGGGACAAACTCATCTCCAAAGCCTTGTGTGCGTAACGACTCTGCTTGAGCTGGCGTGACAAGTGATAGCGCTGATAATAATTGAGTGTTATTCGCTATGAACGCTAGAAGCAGCCCTTTTAGCTGCTTAGCAATTGTTTCAACCCCTGCTGCTGATATTTTCCAGCCTTGATAGGTAAACGTTATGCTTAAGCTAGAATCAACTAAAACGCCAAGGGTGAGTGGATAGGTTGTTTCTTCGCGCGCTGCGAGTACTGAAAACTGAGTGTCTTGTTCATCGCGGGTTTGTACAGCTTTTGATATTGGATAGTTTTCAAACACCATTAAGGTATCAAACAAACCTTCTTTATTTAGCTCTAAATACTGCCCAGCTTGCTTCTGAATATCGTAAAGTGGAGTGAATTCATGTTCTCGAGCTTGTAAATTATCGTTTTGTAAAGCTTGTAACCATGCAGAAACAGTCATAGCAGGATCAACAGTAGCAACAACAGGAACTGTATTAATAAACATCCCCTGACTTGATTCAGAAGCAAATAAATCAGTGGGCCTACCCGAAGTCGTTGCACCAAAACATACACTGGCGCGATTTAAATAACGGCTCAGTAAGAACGACCAGCTACCTTGGATCAACGTATTCAGTGTGACTCGGTTCTGTTGACTAAACTCAATTAGTTTCTGTGTTTGCGGCTCGTCAAATTCAATAGCATATGCATTATATTCCCCATCCGTATGCTCATCACCAATGACCGATGTAAGGTAGCTTGGCTCTGATAGGCGGGCTGTTTCTTTCGCCCAGAAAGCAAGATTACTCACCTGATCTTGCTTCATTAAGTAAGCAATATACTGTTCGTATTGACCTTGTGCGACAGGGAGTGTCTTACCTTCATACGCCTGTAGTACCTCACCCATCATGGCTGAGCTACTCCATCCGTCGGTAAGCAAATGATGCGTAGTCCATATGAAATGGTATTTCTGAGCCGCTAATTTCACCAACGTTAAACGTGTTAAACCTGGATCATTAGTTAAATCGAATCCAGCTTTACTGTCTGACTGCGCTTGCTGAGTTAACAGCTGAGGGAGTTCATGTTCGTCGTAAGATTGCCAATCTAATTCATGCCACTGCGCTATAAGGCTACGCATTACATACTGCAATGTTTGTTGTCGCTCGGTCAAAAAACCGGTTCTCAATGCATCATGGCGTGACACGACTTGCTGCCAAGCATGCTTAAAGCGCTCCACATCTAAATTTTCGATTTCTAAGCAAGTTTGGTTTATGTAAGCTTCACCTTCATCATAAAGGCTATGAAACAACATCCCCTCTTGCATGGGTGACAATGGATATAACGTCTGTAATTGACTGAGTTCAATTGGGAGCTCGTCAAGTTCTGCTTGACTCATTTTCGCCAGTGGAGCATCTGATGGCGTGAGTGTAGGTCTTGCTTGTTGGCAATGCTCAACCACGGCACACAAAGACTGATATAATTTATCAGCAAATACCTGAACATCATGATGTAATAAGCGGGCCGTTGAAAAACTAATATCAAACTGCAATTGACCCGCAAATACTTTGCCATTTATCACTAACTCTGTCTGTTGAGGATACTTAGGGCTAAAAGAAGCGCCTACGGATTCATCAGCCAATGTTAATGACAGTCCTTGCTCCGTTTTTTCAAATGTATTATCGGTTTGACCTAAATAGTTAAACTCGATTTGACCCATCGGTTGCTGTTGCAGTTCCGCTTGCTCCTGTGGGTTTCCGTAATATTTAAAGGCCCCATAGCCTATGCCTTTATTTGGCACCGAGCGTAACTGCTCCTTCGTGTTTTTAATGGTATCTGATAGCGCTTTTGCTCGAGTAAGAGAAACAGGAAACAAAGACGTATACCAACCAACAGAACGACTTAAATCTGAAGTATCTTCCCATGTCTCTCGACCGTGCCCTTCTAAGTTAACACATATGTGTGTGTCTTCGGTCCACCCATAAACTGCCTCACTCAGCGCACTCAATAATAACTCATTAATTTGAGTTCGATATGCGTGTGATGAATTTTGCAAGAGTGCTTGCGTTGTGGCCTGCTCCAATACCACACTGATTACGCCACTCTCAGACATAGCCTGACTACCTTGCGCATTTAAATTAGGCAATTGTAAAGGCGTTACTGAGTGTGATTGCCAATATGAGAATTCGTCCTCAAAAAGCTGAGGATACTGACTAATTTGCTCTGCCCAATATTGATAGCTATGGCTTTTCAGCCCCAATGCTATCTCTTCATTGCGCTGAGCTGCCTCATAGGCTGTCATAAAATCATTAATTAATGTACGCCAAGACACGCCATCTACCGCCAAATGATGTATAACAATTAAGAGTCTCGCACTGCCATCATCAAGCTGCATATTCACAAACCGTGCTATCGGCCCAGACTCAATATCGAGGCTGCGCTGCGCCTCTTCTGCTAATGCCGTGACATCTTTTTCTTGTACCGAACGCGACCAGTAGCTACTTTCAAGCAACAACTCATCAAAAGCACTATAGTCCTGCTGCCATTGGTCACTCTCAGAGCGCGTATATCGTAAACGTAATGCGTCATGATAAAGCAATATTGCAGAGACCGCATTTTGCAATGCTGGTTCATTAAAATGCTGTTCAGAACGCAGCATAATTGCCTGATTCCAGTGATTATACTCAATCATTGGTTTAGCAAAAAACTCTGCTTGGATGGGTAATAACTTAGCAGTCCCTGTGACCATCTGTTCCGGAATTGATAACACATCAAGCGCTTCCAATTGCAAGGCTAAACGCGCAATATCTTGCTGCTCAAACATTTGCTTCGGCGTTACTACATAACCTACTTGGCGGACTTTAGCGACAATCTGCAGACTGATGATCGAGTCGCCTCCCAGCTCAAAAAAATTATCTAATCGCCCGACCTTATCAACACCTAATGTCTCCTGCCAAATATTGGCCAACATTGCTTCGTTATCCGATTGTGGTGCTTGATAGATTTGTGAACTCGTTAATGATGCTTGTGGCAACGCATTTCGATCTATTTTTCCGTTGCTGTTTAACGGCAGCGCTGGTAACACCATCAATAGACTTGGTACCATGTAATCTGGTAACGCTTCAGCCAATTGGTTTTGTATTTGCTCTGAGTCAAGTTCAATACTTTCTGCAGCAGAGACATAAGCGACCAAACGCTGGCCTGAAGGGCCTTTATCGGCAATAACAACCGCTTCATTCACTTCATCAATCGCATGCAAACACGCTTCAATTTCCCCCAGTTCGATACGGAAGCCGCGAATTTTTACTTGATGGTCAGTTCTGCCTAAGTACTCAAGTTGCCCTTGCGCATTCCAATGCACCAAATCACCAGTACGATACAACCGCTCACCATCGTTAGAAAACGGATTAGCTATAAAACGTTCGGCTGTTAGGTCTGCACGATGTAAATAGCCTCGAGCCAAGCCAATACCGCCAATATACAATTCGCCGGCAACTCCGATAGGGCTCAATCGTAATCCGCTATCTAATACAAGTAACTTTATACCATCAATCGGACTCCCGATTGGCACTGACACATTGGCATCTCCATGACATGTGAAATGACTCACATCAACCGCGGCTTCTGTCGGGCCGTATAGATTATAAATCTCAGTATTTGGTAATAGCTGTAGCGCCTTTGCCTGCACTTCGCTGGGTAACGCTTCACCACTGCACAAAATGCGCTTAATACTACTCGCGCTGCTAACACCTTCGTGATTAATAAACGCTTGAAGCATTGAGGGTACAAAGTGCACAGTCGTAACACGCTCTTTGGTAATGACTTCAAGTAACCGTGAGCTATCTTTGTGCGCTTCAGGCTGTGCTACAACCAATTTAGCCCCATACATCAGCGGCCAGAAAAACTCCCATACAGACACATCAAAGCCAAATGGGGTTTTTTGTAATACCACATCATCTACTGATAAGGGATACGCCGACTGCTGCCAAGCAATTCGGTTGTAAATTGCTTCATGCGTGTTTCCCACACCTTTTGGGTTACCGGTGGAACCTGATGTGTAAATCACGTAAGCCAATTGGGTAGCATGCGTAACTAAATTAGGTACGCTCGACTCATATTGATCTAACTCCAGTGTATCAACTGGCACCATTGGCGCTATCTCTGCAAGTTGAGACAACGACTTGTGCGAGTCGTCTGTGAGGAACAATGCTAAAGCACTACTTTGCGCTATGTAATCAATGCGCTCTAATGGTAAAGTAGGGTCAATCGGCACATAAGCAGCCCCAGCTTTTAACACAGCCAATAAGCTAACGACCATACCCACGCTTCGTTCGAATACCACCCCCACTTTATCTTCTGCACAAACACCTTTAGCTAATAAACAATGTGCCAAGCGATTAGCACGAATATCAAGCTGTTCATAAGTCACCGTTTCGTCCTTAAAACTAACAGCTATCCTTGTAGGGGTTTTTTGACTTTGGTCATGTATGATTTGCTGCACAGGTGTGATGAAGCTATGAGGTGAACTTCCCGCATTCCAAACAGCCAGTCTCTGAAGATCTTTTTCTGCAAGTAAAGGTAAGTGGGCCATAGGCACATTAATGTGCTCTAATACTTCAGTCAAAACCATGTGGAATGTATTCAAGCACTGGGTTGCAAATTCAGGGGCATATAACTCATTTGCGTACATCAAATTTAACGTTGTTTCTTGACCCACTTCTTCAATGACATCTAGCTGTAAATCAAACGGCATACCAAAGCGGTAAAACTCAAAGTCCAGTAGTGCTACACCACCCAGTTGCTGCAAACTCTTTTTGTTGCGACGCAAATAATTAAACATCACTTGAAAAATAGGGTGAACACCCGTTTGACGCTCAGGCTTTAATGCTTTAAGCAAATGCTCAAATGGTAAATCCTGATTACCCTGCCCTATTTTTGACACATGTGACGCTTGTTCAAGTAACGAACTAAAGCTCTCATGATGTTCAATGGTGAGCGGGTAAGCTTGGGTATTAACGAAAAAGCCAACAAGATTAAATGTTTCACTGAGATGACGATTCGCAACCGGTACCCCAACTTGAATACGCGTTGCATTAGCAAAACGAGATAAGAGCACTTGCCAAGCAGTCAGTAACACCAGATAAGGCGTCACATTGTTTGCTTTAGCGAGCATAGATACTTTATGCCATACTGGTTCATCTAAAACTTGGATCTGGGTCTTAACACTATATTGCCCAGAGTGACGCGCTTGATTATTAGCAGGTAGGCGTAGCGGCTCATCGGCTTGCAATAACTTCTGCCAAACCTCTAACTGTTTCGCATATAAGTCTTGTTGGTCTTGCTTGTTTAACCATTTTGCAAAGCCCAGATAACCCACTTTTTCAACCGTTTCACTCGACGCTTTCCCTTCACTCAATGCAACGTAAATAGCGACGAATTCATCCAGCAGCTGCTGCATTGAAGTACCATCAGCAATAATATGGTGTAACGTGACCACCAAACTACTATCATTACCTTGGTTGACCACACCCACTCGCAACAATGGTCCTTCAACCAAGTCAAAGGGCTGGACAACTATTTGCCTTAACTGTGCATCTCGTTGCGCTAAATCAACCGCGGTTGTTTCAAAAAAAGTGAAGGTTTGATCACCACCATCGATTTGCCAAACATCTTGTAAATCACCCTCTACAAATTTAATCCGCAAAGCATCATGTCGCTGACAAAGCTGTTCAAACGCACTGTTTACGCGATGAGTATCAAGTAAGCCTTCAAAATGTAATGCCCCACCCAAGTTATATGTGACATTGTCAGGGTCTAATTTCCAAGCATACCAAAGAATTTTTTGAGCAGGCGTTAAAGGAACTAATTCTCCATCCGCGATATGCTCTGAAATATGTGTGCCGACGCCAGAGTTTGCACCGCTGATCATTTGTTGTAACTTATTTTTATCAGCTTCCGATAAAGAAGAAAGTTGTCTGTTTTTTCTGGTACGTCTTTGCCGTGACATTCTGGCTCCACTCAACATAAATTGGTTCAAATTTAATATGTGAGCTAGACGAATAGAAACCTGAAAAATCAAGCATTGCAGTGCTTTATTTTATTGATGAGTAAGACAAAAGCAATGTGAGTTGGCGCGCAAGATGTACGCTGTGGTTATTTGCCTCACAGCGTACATTAATTATAGAGAATTACAGATTATATGTTACAGAAAAACCAACTGTTCGCGGCTCTGTTAATTGACCAGAGGTAATTACACCTGTCACTGGTGCACGCTCAATTGCTGTTTCATTCACTTGGTCAAATGCATTATTAACATACGCATCTACTCGCCAATCTTCCGCAATATAAGCAACTGAAACACGAGTTTCTGTGTAACTATCCGTTTGATATAAATCAGCCTGACTAATTTGGACCTGAGGGTTATTTGCCAAATGACTGCGTAGTAATTTGCTTTGATAGTCACTTGTATAACGCGTATTTAAACTGAATTGAACATTATCTGTTAACCAATAATCAGCGCCAATACTTGCCGTCACGCTCGGTGCCATAGGTAACTCTTGACCTAGCAAGTGCTGATTATTGCTATCTGCACTTTCAACACTCGTATGTAATGAGCCGAAACTACCTGACAAGATCAGCGAGTCTGTGGCTGCATAGCTTAACTCAGCTTCAAATCCATAACTGTCCACTTCGTCAATGTTATGAATAATTGTATCCCATGGCTGACCTGATGCACCAGTTGCAAGCACTTGGTAATCCGAGTAATTGTTATAGAAAACATTTGCTGCGAGATTTAACGCGTCTCCCCATGATTTACGTACACTGACCTCGAACGTATCAACATATTCTGGATCATAGCTATATACAGTAGAAGAAGCCCAGCTAAAATCACCGCCACCCGAGTTGTACCCTTTTCTGAAGCTCACGCCAAGCGTGAGTTCTTCATCAATAGTATGTAAATAAGCGATTTTTGGTAAGTAAAGCGTCTCATCATTGGCAATAATAAATGAGGCACCTGATGCCGCTCTAAATTCGCGATGTTGCTTCTCTTTCTCAATTCGACCACCAGCTATCACTTGGCCTTGCTCGGAAACACTCACAGTAACCTCACCGTAAATCGCATCAGATGACGAGTCATCATCTCCTTCATATACACCTTTATTAAAGAAAGCTTGCTCACGATCATACTTATACACACCAAAGTGTCCACTCAACCCATCATCAAAAGCAAAGCCAAATTTACCATCGATAGTTTGACTTTCATCGTCCATGCGAACGTGCCACACGAGTGGGTATTGATGAAATTCATAACTATAATCAACGTCAGATACCAATAATTCAATGTCAAAGTTATCATTTATTTCATAAGACGTTTTTAATGAGGTATGCTGACTGTCTACGTCTTTGTCACGGGCATATGATGTATCACTGTCCCAAGGTGTTGAGATAGTACGATTCGCAAGATCCGGACCATCTAAATACCAGTAACGGAATCCCTCTTCTTGTGTATCAACATAACTCAATAACATGTCTAACCCATCAACTTGTGATGGTGTCCATTGTAACTTAGCATTAATACGCGTCATGCCAATCGGCTTTGGATCAAAAGGGTATGCGTCACCGTCAGCCAACTGAAACTGAGAATGGTGTTCTCTATCCACATTTTGTACCGTGAAGCGATATGCGAGTTCATTCTCTATAATCGGCGCAGACACCATAGCTGAAAGCTCTTTGCTTTGCGTTTTATTGGCGTATCCTGCTCTTACCGATGCTTCTAGTCTATCCATGGAAGGCGTATTTGTCGTGACGTAAATGATCCCTCCCATGCTGTTTCGACCACTATTAGACGACTGTGGTCCACGTAATACTTCAATTTGCTGTACATCCCACAAACCAAGATCACCGGTTAACGTGGCTACAAACGGTTCCGCTACACCATCTGTCATCACCGCAACACGTGCTTTAGCGCCTGAAGTGAAAGAATATGACCCTGTAGCAATACCTTCCCCTTTCACCCCCCGAATACTTGGCAAACTATCTGAAAAAACTACATTTGCAATATCCGATAAAATATCGACGTATGAATCTGACTGCCCATTGGCCAGCTCTTCACTCGTAATTACCGCAACCGAAGATGTGGTGTCTTTTAAAGAGCGACCTGCTTTCTCACCATAAACAACAATATTCTCTATCGACGTAATTTGTTCTTTTTCATCCGCTGAAACAGCTGCCGATACTGCCAAGGCAACCGGAACCATACAAAATGCCAGTTTATTCATTATTTCATCCTAAATTATAGTTAGCCGACCAACAGACGAACTAAATGAAGAGAAATTTAAGAATAATAGGAACTAATTTTATTTATCATTACAATTCAATATGTAACATTAAAGCCTCACTATGGACAGCACTTCATATTGTGTAGAAAAGCAACCATAAATGCACAAATACAATACTGCGTTGTCTGAGTGGAAATTGCATCATTTAGTGTTCATGATGCAATAATTAATGCCTGATACGGTCCTATATTCACCAATATTGGCATTTGAATGAGGTTACACTTTTTCTTCTGAGGTTATCTTGGTCTTAGCTAATACATGAAGCCCTTGAATCATGGCTGGGAATAGACTCTGCTGAAAGTTATTCCAACGTAGTTCAAAAATTGTATCGGTAGGTGTGATCTTGGTATTTAGAACATCATGAATAACTGGACCTGAATCAATCCCCTGATCAACATAATGCAGTGAGGCACCCGTTTTATCAATCACTTTTGTGTCAACCATTTCCATTGTCTGCCAATTAATAACCTGTTTACCTTGCGCACCATACAGGGCATCCAGTGTAGCAGTTGCACCTCTGCGCTGATAAACAGAGTCATCTTTTGTGATCCCTGGGTGAATATTAACAATACGCTTTGCGTAAGCACTCTCTTCACTCGCCAATTGATCCAAAATAACAATCAATCCATCTAACAACACCACATCAGCATCCAACTCATCCAGCTTACTTTCTAATCGCAGCTCAAAATCTCGCTTTCCTTCTCGCCATAGTTGTGACCCTTTTGGCAACTTACGGTAACTTGAAGGTACGCAACATAACAGCTCATCGACAGGCGTATTACCCACTTTGAGCGTTTCAGGATAAATCCATTCACCGTTACCAGCCACCCTCGATGTTCCGTAGTCTTGCAATTTTTGACTATCAAGCGAGTGTGTTAAATCGTCGTCAAAAATAACGCCGCTCAACTCATACAGCTCCCCCAAATCACTGCTATTTAGCTGCATCACTAGATGCTCTAATGGTGAGGTCATGTAACGTGTTTCATCTTTATATGCAATCATTCTACCCGCCATATCTGCCGCAGCATTACGCAAGGAGCACACATATACTAGTTTTAATCTACCCATAGTCTCATCACCCATTTTTTTGTACTTTTTTAAACCCATAACTCACCTGTTACGAATTACACTGTCCCATCATCAGACGCTGTACTCAGGTAAATATTTACTTAACCTCAGATTTGGATAAGGGTTTTGGAATAAAAAGTGTTTTGAAAACAAACTTACGTACAATCCAATGATAATATTTTGTTCAATATCAAGGCGTTTTTATGCAGTAATAGCGGGTTATTACAAATGAAAGCAACGCCGAGCGTGAGAAAAATAGCTTTATTGGGCAAATTCGCTTATCCAGAGCTGAGGTTACTTACTCTGTGCTCTATTGATACGCTCCACACATCAATCTCACTAGACCAATACAGGCATAAAATCTGCGATGCGTGCCAGTGCGTGTGTTATTTTGTTACTCATTATCAATATTGATCACCTGCTCGACGGCATAATAGGTAACTTGGATTAAGATAAAACCCATGCATCAAGACGGGCGCTCAATGCATGGGTTATTGTAGGAAACACTTTTAGGGGCTGTTGATCTTTCAGGTTCATTTTTGCAGCAGTTTGATTGGCTTTTATACAAGGCAGAGGCTGCGTAGCATGGTTATTCCATGTGAGTCAGCCGATAACATAGTAGAAAAGCCAATCAAGCGCTGCCTACTGGTTCTTTTGAGCACCCTTTTCTCTTTGTTGCTTAATATTCGCTTAGATCACTAAGCCACACATTAAGCGCCGCGATAAAAGCACGCTCAAAGAGAACAAAAATAGAACAGCAAAGATCAACAGCCCCTAGTTAAACAACTTAAAATCCCTTAAAACTGATAAGCAACACTGGCTTTTATGTTACGCCCTGGTTCGTAATCCATTAAAAACAACCCCTTTTCGCCCGCTAATGGGTGGCCAGTCACGCCTGTTTTAGATGACTGAGAGGCATAAAATTCATCGAATACATTGTCAATGCCAACTCGAAGGTGCAGTGCATTTATCGTCTGTGGCGTCCAATGCACCGACAAATTGTGTACCGTATAACTGCGCTTTTCACTGTTAATACTAGGGCCACCTAAAAATTGCCCTTCAGCCACACCGCCAACCATCATACCTTCCCAAGCAACATCAAGGTCATAACGCTCGAATTGGTAAGCCACACGCGTCGTAATTGTATCGCCTTGCTCTCGCTCTAATCGTGAGCCATCTAATACTTCATAATGCGAAAATGCCGACAAATCACTATTCGATTGAGCATAGGTAAATTGAATTGATAGCCGTCTATGAGTAAATTCAGAATACGCTTCAAAGCCATCAATCTGCATATCACCGATATTATCCTTCCATTGATCCCAGCGATGTTTTGGCTGTGGTTTCATTGCACTATCGTAAATATAGTTATCTATATGCGTTGAAAAAGCAGTCACCCCTGCCGACCAAGTGATTGAGTCACCTATCGTCCGTTGATAAGCAATCGCCAGTTCTGTGTTAAGCCCCGTTTCAGCTTCAATGTCATTATTTTCACTATCCCTAAGGCCTGCGCCAGCGAACACCTCGCCAATCTCAGGTCCTTTAAATAGTTCCGTGCTACTGATCTTAATCAAGAAATTCTCGGTTAGATGGTATTCCGCTGCAAGCGACAAAGACAACTCGGTAAAGTCGTTGGTGATCACTTTTGAATCAATCTTATAACTATCATGGCGTATACCTGGCATGATCACCAAGCCACTATCGAACTCAATGCGATCCTGCACAAACAGCGCTAAATTTTTAGCTTCTTCTTGTGATTGACTGAGCGTGTTATCTGGGGCCAATTTATGGAAATCCGTTTCATGTTTAAGGTAATCAGCCCCATAAGTGATGAGATGGCTTTCACGTGAAAAAAGCGCCTCAAACGGCGTCTGAGCTATGAGATTCAACCCACTATTTTTTGCCTCCCCAGTGACTTGACCCGCATTCCCCCTAAAACGCGGACTCGGTGAAAGTGCCCAACCGGCTTCATCTCGGTAAAGTTCACTGACATTGCTAAATATACTCACAGTTAAGGCAGAGCCTTGGCCCCACTCTAAATCATAGCTTAAAGTAAGCGTGTCACGAGTAAACTCTGTAGGCCATAACAAAGGCGTACCTAACCCTTTCTCAAACACAAGGTCAGTTGCCAGCCCCATATCAGGGCGGTAGCTATAATGACCTTTGTCCTCATAGGTCTCATAGCTCAACGCCAGTCGCTGATTAACATCGATGTTCCAGCCGACCTTAAGTAATGCATCATTCACATCCCCCTCAAGACCTCGGACAGTGCCATCGGTGCCCGCTATGGCCCCACCAGTTTGATCGGTAATTTCTCCGCCACCCACATCGTAGTTGTCTCGTGTGACTTGATTATAATACGCCAAGAAATCTAGCTGTTCAGTCAAGACCCCATAACCTGTCAAAGAAAAATTATGCCCTGCATTATTTGCCACACCAGCCGATACTCGCCCACCTACAGAAGCTTCAGGTGCTAACAAATCGGCGGCTTCTTTTGTTTCAAACCGTACAGCGCCACCTAAGCCACCATTTATAACCGAATTTGTGCCTGTTTCAATATCCACTGATTTAAGAATATCTGCATGGATCTGTAAATTCCCCATGTGATGGTACATATAAGAATTTTGCGCTGCACCATCAATGGAAATTTTCAGATCTTTATCATCCATACTACGAATCGTAATACGTTGATTTAAAGAGTGTGCGCCGCCCACATCAATACCTGGGATGCTGCGCAGTAAATCAGAAATATGATCTGCTTGTTTATCGGCAATATCTTGCTCTTGCAAGTAAAGCGCTGACGTTTTAACTTGCGTACTCCACACGGCGATTTTCTCTATATTATCAGCCGTTGCGTACACTGATGGCGCGATAAATACACTTGCTAAAGCTAACGTTAGGCCCGTTTTGCGAAAACCCATTTGTTGAGCCGCTAAAATCAACATACAACATCCCTTAAATGTAAATAAGAATTAATATCAATATTGTACATAGATTACAGGTTGATATTTGCTGTTCTATTTTGCAAAATCGTCTAACTTATTTGCAAAAACATCAATAAGGATTGACGTTGTGACAACTTGTATTTATGCCGATGATCTATCTTATGCCTTACAAAAAATTGGCTTAGAGTCCCGTCAACACTCGCCATCTCAGCAAACACGCGTAGCACAGGGTCATTTAAGCTTCATAGAGTTACAAAAAGGGTGTTATTTACACCGCGCTAATATCATAGAAAATAGTAATACCAGTAGCAGTGCTATCTTACCCGCAGGCTGCCATATAACAGTATTATTAGCGGGAGCTGTGTCGTTTAGAGTGGCACAAAAACGTTATCACTTTAGTGCTGATAAGGGGCCTGTTGCCTTTGTTAATATAGTCAACAAACAAGATATTTTTACCCGTTTTATGCAGGATGGGCAGCCTGTAGAAAAAGTCACCCTCAGCTGTGAGCGCAGCTGGTTTTTACAAAAGATGGCCAGTGAACAAGCCTGTCAGCAAATAGACAAGCAGCTTTTTCATTCTCAACATGTCTATATTACACCACTCACTCCCTTGCTACTCCAACAAGCCAAAACCATTGCTAATCATGATGACAGCACACCATTTTTGGCCCCGCTATTGTTAGAGCAACACGCTCTCGCATTATTGTATAATGTGATTAGCCAATTTTATCACCCTGATTCAAAACCAAATCAAGCACACTATTCACACGCACCTGTTCAAGCCAGTGAGGCTAAGCTGAGCGCATTATTATTACTTTTAGAGCAAGACTTTACCCTCACTGACATTGCCGAACAGTTAGGCGTTAGCATCAGTACATTACAGCGAAATTTTAAACGCAGTTTCAACACCACGTTAAAACAATACGTCAAAATAAAGCGCTTAGAAAAAGCCAGAAAAGCATTACTCATAGAAGGTTTAACGATAGGAGAAGCTGCATATTTAGCAAAATATACGCATGTGGGCAATTTTATTACCGCCTTTAAAAAGCACTTTGACATTACACCTATGCAGCTGATTAAATTACATCGTAATACCACCCCAGAGCAAGCCTAGGCCAAAACCCCATAATCCGAGGTTAAGCGCAACCAAAATGATATTAAAAAGTGTGTTAAAACCCCCTTTGATGTAGTCTCCAGCGATTTGCCAAGCGGCTAAAATACCATTCATCATGGTTGCCGTAAGTACCACTGTCGCGATCATTTTAAAGCACAGTGCACCGTGCAGGGATGACCACATCAAAAATGTAATTGGCCCACAAAACACCAAATACCCGATCATCGCCGCCACAAACAAAATAATGATCACGTTACAAATGCGCTGTAAGATCCATTGCTGTGTGCCGGATAAATTTATCATAGCCATATCCATACCCCTGATAACATACTCAGTAATACGCCGATAGCAATACATGCCCATGAAATTTGCGCCCCACCTTCTAAGCTCTCAAAATGCCCTGCCTCTTGAATTAAGTGCTTAACACCGCCGCATAAGTAATATCCCATTGCGGTCAAAAAAGCCCATAAGAATAGCTGGATAATCGTACTTTCATCACGTAATGCATGCAATAAAGCAAAATTTTCTGGAGATTGTAGTGAATACCATAAAGTTGGTAAATAAAAAGCAAAGCCAACCCACATCACCACGGCACTGATCCTATGTAGAATTGATGCATAAGCAGTAATCGGCAGAGCCATGGTCTGTATTGCTAAATTCATAGGCCGTTGTTTTTTCATTTTCACCTCTGAGTTGATGTTACAAAAAGCCCAAACCGATTTGGCTTGGGCTTACGGGGTACGCTTATTCCGAAAGTTGCTCGATTAACTTCCCTTCAATGATGTACGCCAAATTATCTATGCTCGGGTCTTCAAAAAATTCAGCCGGCTCTAATTCAATTGAAAACTGCTGCTTCACCTTAGCCAACATCTGAATGGCAATCAGTGAATCTCCGCCTAGCGCAAACAAGCTATCAAATACACCTATCTCATCAAAACCTAGAAACTCACGCCATACAGCCACCAGCTTATGCTCTAGTTCACTCTCTGGTGCTTCATATTCGGTGTCTAAATCTGGACGACCATGACCAGTTGGTTTGGCTGGCGCATTTAATATAGCCTGCTCGGCTTCTCGTGTGACACGAACCAATTGCGCCCAATTCATACTAGCAGCATAAACTTGTGGTTGAGCACTTGTGAATATGTCGACTAACATCGCTGCTCCAGCGTCTCCTTGTAGCCCTAAACCTTCGGGTAATTGGAACTTCGCAGCCATCCCAGTTTTAGCCCACGCATCCCAATTGATACTCACCACGGGAAAACGGTGGGATTGATGTGCCAAAGTATCTAGATAAACATTCGCAGCACAGTAGTCACTTTGACCGTATGCGCCTAATACCGAGGCTAAAGAAGAACACACCGCAAATTGCTGCAAGTTATGATGATTGAAAATGGTTAATAGGTTTTGCGTACCTTCCACCTTCGCCGATAAAGTCAGTTGGGCTTGATCTAAATGCATCGTACGAATAAAACCACCACCAGGTAAACCCGCACTATGGATCACATGAGTAATTGCACCAACTTGCTGCTCTGCTTTTTTCACTGATTGTGTTAATTGTGCAATATCAAGTACATCAGCGGTAACCACCACAACCTCAACTTGTGTTTGTAAGGCTAGTAATGTGGTTAGCTGAGCACGTAATTTATCATCTGTGTCACTGTTTTCTGCCAATGCCTGCCATTGTGAAGCCGGGGCAAAATCACTACGCGTTTGCAATACTAAAGCATGCCCTTGGCTTGCAAGAAACTGTGCTAAATGTAAGCCAACACCTCCTAACCCTCCCGTAATGAATGTGACTCCCACATCTATCGACGCATTTGCCATAGCTGGCAATTCACATTCATTGAGTACAAAACGCTGCTTACCACGATAAGCCACCTCATTGTGTTCATCACCAGTCGCATCGACTAAATCTTCAACCACCTGGCTCAATAGATTATCTGAAAGAGATAAGTTTGCCGCGCTAAATTCAAACACTCGAGTCGATATTTGATGCTCGAGTGGCAAGCCCCGAGTTAACCCCAGTAACGTTGATTTCTCTGGTGATAAAGTTTCATCAGCTAACACCGAAAATAACTCTGTCGCCAATACACTTAACCGAATATTAAAGGTATTAACCAAATTTTGTACTAAGGGTAATAACCGATGATACCCCAGCGCATCGTGCGGCTTTGCTACATCCAGAAAGCGCGCATCAATAAAGTGTGTCACGACAGGCTGCTGTGATAGCAATGTTTGTAGCTGAATCCAATGTTCAGCGTTACTATAGTCGAAATGAACATGCCCATTTTCTTGCACACTCACACCTTGTTCACTACCGTGTTCCAAATACCAAAGGGTGGTTACCTGAGCACCTCGTTCCACCAAACCATGACTAATCGTACTACAGACCTCTGAGTCAGAAGCCAAGAGTAAAAAGTGTTGTTCAGCTAAGTTACCAGTATCCGAAATCAAAGGTTTTTGCTGCCAAACTGGCTGCAATAGCTGCGGCTTATGCAGGGGTAATTCCACGTTATTGACGTTGATAGAGTGATCCGTAGATTTTGCTTCTACCCAATATTCATTATTACTAAATTGATATTCAGGTAAAATATTTTCCCCTCTGGGGATAAGCTCACCACAACGCTGCCAATCAAGTGTCATACCTAACTGCCATAATGTAGCGACAGTTTTTGCAAAGGGCGCTATAGGCTCTTTAACCTCTCTGACATGCGCAATTGAATGTAATACAGTAAGTTCATCAGAAATAGTACACTGCCGTGCTAATTTTTGTAGTGTATCCCCAGGTCCAGCCTCAATAAATACATCACAATGGTTTGCCAACGTTTCTACGCCCGCCACAAAATTAACGGGCTGACGGATATGGTCTAACCAATATTGTACTGAAGTTGCCTGCTCATCTGAGATCAATTGCCCTGTCACGTTACTCACAAATGGTATTTCTGGCGCATTCAATTGTACCTGCTCTAATGCCACCCTAAATTCCGGTAATACCGCATCAGTCAAATGACTATGAAAAGCATGAGAAACATGTAAGCGCGTACAACTAATTTGCTGTGCCTTCAATTGCGTTTGGAGTGCTTTAATCGCTTCTTTTGTTCCTGATACAACGGTATTTGTTGGGCTATTCAATGCCGCAATATCTAACGCGTCAGTCAAATATGGTCTGAGTGATTGCTCATCGCCTACGACTGATAGCATGGTGCCAGGTGCCATGCTTTGTAACGTTTCACCTCTGGCAGTAACCAATGTTACAGCTGTGTTTAACGACATAACATTTGCCAAACATGCAGCCACATACTCACCAATGCTGTGGCCAAGCATTGTCGTAATTTTTAACCCGATATCTTGATACGTTTTTGCCATCGCATACCCAACAACAAACAAGGCTGGTTGCGTTACACGTGTTTGATTTAATAACTGATTAGCCGCTAGTACTTGATCATCTTCAGGCATGAAGACGGTCAATAGTTGTGCTTGCAAAGTGGCAGAAAAGCAGCCCACAACTGCATCGAATGCGGCTTTAAAAGTAGGGTTGTGCTGTAGTAATGGTTGCGCCATTGTCACATATTGCGAACCTTGCCCTGAAAACATCAAACCAACACGAACATCTGAAACTTTCTTAGCAACCACTTCGCGGCTCAATAAAGATACTGCTTGCTCATGATCTCGTACTACAAATGCTTTTCGATAAGCAAGTGCTGCACGTTTATGCTGCAATTGTGCAGCTGTTTCACGCAAACGACTAGGCTGAGCAACTAACGTTTTTTGAACGGCAGCCACTTGTGCTTCCAACCCCTCACGGGTAGTACTGCTAATGGGTAATATATACCAAGGCGTGCGCACTTTATTATCGTCATCTTTGGTCTGTGATGTAGACTCGTACTCTTCTAAAATCACATGTGCATTGGTGCCACCCATCCCTAAAGAACTTACGGCGGCTCTGCGAGGTCCATTGCTATCCCATGCTTTTAAAGCGGTATTAACGTAAAATGGACTGTCAGCGAAATTAATTGCAGGGTTGGCAGGCTCGCTATGAATACTCGGTGGTAGCTGCTTGTGCCGTAAAGCTTGCACCGCCTTGATCAAGCCTGTAACCCCTGCGGCCGAGTCTAAATGGCCAATATTGGCTTTAATCGATCCAATGGCACAATATTGCGTCGCATTTGACTGGTAGGCTTGACGTAATGCAGCTATCTCAATCGGATCTCCTAACTTTGTGCCTGTACCATGCGCTTCAATGTATCCAATTGAATCCGGCTCTACGTCAGCGAACGCCAGCGCAGCGCTTACAGCATTGGCTTGCCCGGTTACACTCGGCGCGGTATATCCTATTTTATCTTTGCCATCATTATTGATCGCCGACCCTCTGATCACAGCCAAAATATTATCGTCTGCGTGCAATGCATCTTCCATACGCTTTAGCACCACCGCAGCGCTGCCACTGCCGATTAAAATGCCATCCGCCTTTTCTGAAAATGCACTTAACTGTCCAGTCGGTGATAAACTCCCCCCTACAGGAGCATGATAGCCTTGATCTGCAGCAAGATTTAACCAAACACCGCCAGCCAGTGCGGCATCACTTTCAAAGTTCTGTAACGAACGACATGCCATGTGAACCGCGACAAGTGACGTAGAACACGCAGTTTGTACTGTTACAGATGGACCTTTAAGATTTAATTCATAACTTACGCGAGTCGCCAATGAATCTTTGTCATTACCATTGGTCAATGCTAATAAGCTGGTAATATCATTTTGGGTGTTATTTGATAATAAGTTTTGCAACAAATAACTGGGTACACCACATCCAGCAAACACGCCGGTCAAATTATCTGAGCTTGGCATGACACCTGCATTTTCAAGTGCATGCCAACATGTTTGCAGAAATATGCGCTGTTGTGGATCAAGTTGCTCTGCTTCTTTTGGGCTATAACCAAAAAAACCAGCATCGAACTCTCTCATACCCGAAAATGGGATGCCGGCTTTCACATAGTCAGGGTCTAAAAGGACGTCCGAGTCTACACCCGCCTCTCGCAACTGTGCATCACTATATGGCGTAATACTACAGTGCTGGTTCGCCACATTTCGCCATAACTCATCAACATTACTTGCATCAGGAAAACGTCCCGCCATGCCTACAATGGCAATATCTACGCTGCTATATTCTATTTGCTGCTCTTGGGTCATATCATTCATTATTAAGATCCTGTCACTTTACGACGACGTGCAGCAATTGCGCCCATACCGCGTCGTTGTTTTTCTCTGTTAGGTTGCTGCTGTGATTTTATCTGTGTGTTAGTGCTCTGAAGTGCTTCAGCTAAACCTGCTATCGTTGGATAGGTAAACAGTTCTGTTACCTCTAAATTGGGGTGATCGACCTGTAAGTCCCCATGTACCGCCAATAACAATAAAGAATGCCCACCAATATCAAAAAAGTTAGCATTGCGGTCTATTTGAGTCTGACGTAATTGTTTCGCCCAGATCTCATGAATATACTGTTCCATTGCATTACTGGCTGGCGTGATGGTGTGTCCTGTTGATAGGTCTGTCAGCACTGGTAAGTTTTGACGATCAACTTTACCACTCGAATTGATCGGCAGCTCAGCCACAACCTCAATATGCTCAGGTACCATGTAACTAGGTAATTGGTTTTTCAATACGTGTTTAATTTGCTTGCTCGTCACATTCCCTTGTGCATTTGCAACATATGCACAAAGACGAGTACCGTGCTCACTCTCTCGTGGTACAACAACCGCAAATTCAACGTCTGGAAGCGTTGCTAGTACATGTTCTATCTCGCTCAGTTCAACTCTAAAGCCGCGCACTTTGACTTGATGGTCTCGACGACCATGGTAGTGAAGTTGTCCGTCACGCCAACTCACAAGATCTCCGGTTGCATACATTCTCGCACCCAATTCATCTGCGTATGGATCCGCAACAAATACCTGCGCTGTTTGCGCTGCACGTTGCCAATAACCTCGTGCTAGTTGCGCACCTCCGACGTAAAGCTCTCCAACTTGTCCATCACACACTAAATCCAATTGTTCGTCTAAGACGTATAGCTGGCGTCCGGCAAGTGGGCGACCAAGCGGCACCGCCTCTTGTTCACGGGTGTTATGACGTAACTGCGCACAATCATAAATCGCCACCTCAACGAGCGCCTCCGTTGGCCCATAGGTATTCAATAACTTAACGTGACTCAACCCCGCAGCATGCCAATCTTGAATTGCAGCCAGTGACATTGCCTCTCCGCCAGAATGCACTTGACGCAACTGAGGTAAAATTAACGACCCTTGGGATGTTGCCATTTGAGCCCATGATTTAGCCACTGTACGCCAATACGCTGCGCTCAAATCCATTACGCTAATATGATGTTTTTGTGCCTGCGTCAGTAGTTTTTTAGCGTCCCACAAACTATCATCGCGCAACACAATGGCCCCACCAACGCACCAGGTAGGGAAAACTTGTTCAACAAATGCGTCAAAATTCGCGGTGGCAAATTGCAGTACCACATCACTTTCTCGTAATCGAATAAACTCCACAGCAGATTCAATATACTGTGCTAGAGGTCCATGAGGGATCGCTACTCCCTTAGCCTTACCCGTTGATCCCGACGTGTAATTTAAATACGCTGTTTGCTGCGGGTGCACCGCGATATTTGGCGCGGTCATGTTCAAGTCACCATTTACCAATAACGCAGTTGGCGCAAGCCAAGTACCCGCAAATTGCAGTGTACATTCTTGGTGCTCACTAAAAATAACGACACAACCACTATCATCAAGCATGTGTTGCAATTTTTCAGCGGGAAATGCCCTATCTAAAGGCAAGTATGCAGCACCCACCTTTAAAATCGCTAAAATTGACGCCAGCATATTTGGTGTCCGTGCCAACATCACACCCACAACCGATTCCGCTTTCACATTATTGCTTAATAAAATATCGGCAAGCGCATTACTGTGTCGCTCCAACCAACTATAGCTATAATGTGCGTCCTGAAATACCAGTGCAGTTCGCTCTGGCTCTCGTTGCGCAATGTCAGTTACAGTGACCAACCAGTGTCTATCTGGCGCTACTTGTTTTTCACCTTTACCTAGTGTTAAAAGAGCTGCATGTTTCTCTTTCGACAATAATGTAACCTCTGAAATTGACGGCACCGATGATTGACTTAGCTGTTCAAGTAATACCGCAAAGCTTTCTTTTAGACTCTCTATTGTTTCATGGTGATACAAATTTTCGGCATATTGAAACTCGATATGTAGCTGTCCATTGGCCATTAACCTTGAGTCTAAGCTCACATCAAATTGTGCCAAGGACTGCAATGGCTGCACCTGTACCAACTCAGCGTCAGGCAAGCTCGACAGTATTGAAAAGTCATGCTCTACATGGTTAAACATCACCTGGAATAAAGGGGTTTCACCGAGATTTCGTACTGGGTTAATCACTTCAACTAATCGTTCAAACGGTAACAATTGGTTTTTTTGCGCGGCAATTGAGGTCGACTTACATTGCTGTAAAACATCATTAAATGACATCTGAGAATGTAATCGCGCAGTATAAACTTGTGTATTAATAAAGTAACCGACCAAGCGCTGTAACGCATTTTGGTTTCTATTAGCAATCGGTACTCCGATGCGCGGTGCGGCCAACCCTGTACGTCGATAAAACAGAACTTGTAATGCACTCAACAGCAACATAAACAAGCTTGCCCCTTGCTGATGTGCACGCTTTTGCAGTTGTTCAACTTGCACATGACCTAACGACAATGTGGTTGTCTGCATTGGAGAGGCTTGATTACCTGAGCGCGGTTTATCAGGTACAAGTAATACTTCATCTCCTGTTTGCATTAACTGTGCTTGCCAATACTCTAATTGAGCTTGCGCCTCACCTGATGCGAGCCAACCTTGCTGCCAGCTTGCATAGTCACCATATGCAATTGCATTACTCGTTATCGCACTTTCACGCTCACCTTCGCTTAAGCGAATATAATTTTGCACGACGCTTTCTAGCATTAGATCAAATGACCAGGCATCGCCCGCGATATGGTGTAAAATAATTACCCAGTGAAAAGTATGTTCCGACGTTTTAATTAAAGCGATACGGCAATTTTCACCTTGTGATAAATTAAAAGGCTGCTGATTAAACTCTGTTGTCCATTGCAAGGCCGATTGAGCGCTGGCACTTAAATCCACATAACGCCAATTTAGAGATTGCTTTTGCGGGGTTTGCACCACTTGACTGGCGCTCGTCTTATAATAACGGTGTGTTAGTATTGGGTGTTGTAGCAACAACATTTCACAGCTTGCTTGAAACAGTGAAACATCTATCTGCCCTGCTAAGTCAAACATTCCACCAATATGATACGCGTTACTTTTAGGCTGTAATTGCCACAAGAACCACTGTCTCAACTGCTGTGCACTCAATGGGGCTTCGGTAACATTTAACACTGTAATATCATGTAATGTTTGTTGTCTGGCATGTGTCACTAGGTCATAAAAGGCACCAAATCGAGTGGCTTCAAAAACGCTTGCCGGTTCGATGTAACAGTTAAATTGCTGCTGAACCTGCGCTAACAATTGCGTTGCTTTAATTGAGTTACCACCCAATGCAAAGAAGTCTGCGTCTTTGCTGCGCACAGGATAACGCAATACTTGCTGCCAAATATCAACCAGCCGTTGCTCATCTTCATTCCACAGTGTTATGTCACTTGGAGCCCCATTTTCCAACATCTGTAACTGGTGTTGGTCAAATACACCATAGCTTGGCAATGAGTCTTGTAAATGTAATTTTAAACACGCACTACGCTGTAGCTTGCCGCTCGACGTTTTTGGTAACCCTCCTTGATCAAGCAACAGTAATAATTTTGGAGCAACCTTAAATTCACTGATAATAAAATCACGAACGATTTGTGCTGTGACTTGCTCTGCGGTGTCATTGCGATAACTATTGCTGGTTTCGATTGCCAGCCCTATCCCTTCTCCACTTTCATGACTTTTGACTGGAAATGCAGATACGCGACCCTTGCGTACAAATTGCAGGCTATCCTCAATCGCACGTTCAATATCTTGCGGATAAATATTGTGGCCATTCATAATGATCAAGTCTTTTTGCCGACCTGAAATATACAGCTGCCCTTCGAAAATGTAGCCCACATCACCAGTTCTTAGCCAACGCTTGCCATCTAACTCAACAAAAGTATCCGCGGTTGCTTGTGCATTTTGCCAATATCCAACAGCAATACTTGGTCCAGCGGCCCAAATTTCACCAATAGTTCCATCATCTACCTTGGCAAGGGTATTCACATTGGTAATTCTCAATGTATGCTTCGAAGGTGTATACCCACAGCTCACTTGGTGACTATACTCATGACTATTGCGATTATCTTGTGGTACTACCTGACGCGCTTTTCCTGCACTTAACGCGTTATTACAAAATGCCTCAATTTGTGCGCCAGCTCCCGCTTTACTCCCCGTCACTAACAGCGTCCCTTCCGCTAAACCATAGCAAGGATACAATGCCTCTTCTTTAAAACCATTAACGCTAAAACTGTCCGCAAAGTCATACAAGGTGTCATGCCTGATCGGCTCTGCACCTGAAAATGCAACGCGCCAACTGGATAAATCTAACGCGGCTCTTTGCTTGTCTTTAATACGCTCCAGGCATAACCGAAAGGCAAAATCAGGCCCACCAGAGATAGTGCCTTTATACTCGCTGATTAACTCTAACCAGCGTACTGGCTTCTCCATAAAGTAACGCGGAGATGCCAAAACTAACGGAAAGCCCGAGAATACAGGTTGTAATAAACCACCAATAAGGCCCATATCATGGAACAACGGCAACCAACTCACGAATACATCTTCAGCAGATGTTTCAATGACTTCCGCTATTGCTCGTTCATTCGCTATTAAATTGCGGTGACTGACCATCACCCCCTTTGGCTTCGCTGTCGATCCTGAGGTGTACTGTAAAAATGAGATATCATTTTCACAAGCGTCATACCTTTGTACTTGGGCGATCGATTCATCCAATGTATCAACCACTAACATGGTGCTATTGCTTGTTTGTTCTACCATTGCATGCACCGTCTCAGCAAAGCGTGTCGTCGTTAATACAACAGCGGCTTGAGAGTCTTCTGCAATGCCAACGGTTCGAGCAATATGCTGCTCTTTTGTCGATTCTGGCGGAAAACTCGGAATGGCGGTTACACCTATGTATTGACATGCAAAAAAACTCGACACATAGTCAATACCAGAATCCATTAATATTAATGCGCGATCTCCCGCTTTTGCTTGTGTGTGAATGTGGTTAGCTAACCAGATACAGCGTTGGTACAAAGCATGATATGTCCAAGAAGTACGTTGCTTCCGATCAACACAAATGAGTGCAACGCGATCGGGGGTTTGCTCAGCATGCTGAGCTAAATAATCCATGATGGTAATGGCTGACATATCAGGCTCCATTAGAAAATTAACTGGCTATGTTATTGGTAGGAATGTGTAAGATTTGAATACAAAACAATAGATTATGTCTTATGTAGTAGCGATATAAACACAGCGTACGACTACCATACCGTTTTATATCACTACTAATTTGACTTTACTTAGCCATTGCTTCACGTAGGCTAGCTGGACGCATATCGGTCCAGTTTTCATTAATATACGTTAAACATGTATCCTTACTGCCTTCAATGCCGACATCTTTCCAACCACCAGGAACACTTTTATAACTCGGCCAAAGTGAATACTGCTCTTCGTGATTCATAAGTACTTTAAAAGTGCCATTCTCGTTGTCAAAACTCATCGTGTTTCCTAAAAATCATTTGCGACTAATGGCTTTGTGACGCTCGACAATGAAAGATTTTTAGTCTTTTTCTATCTTTAATGTGATTTTACTTTTTAGCTGCTTAGCTAAGTCTTCTCTCCTATAAGGCAAATCAACCAATTGTTGCATTTGGCTGTACTGCAAACTCTGATCAGTAAAGTGCTTTGATCCTGCTAAAGTTGATTGGGAAAAGCTCAATAAGCCTCGCGCTTTTGGACCTGTACTTTCAAACCCCACCACCATCATCCAACTTGATCCAAAATGTACGGGAATACCATCTTGATTTAACCCTGACCAAGTTGGAGCTTTGGTAAGAGGGTTATTAACTCCCGCACGTACAGATGGCGAAAATGACGTCATATCCATATGGTTACTTGCAGCATAAATATTAAACCCTCCAACATGATGGGTAGCTCCAGGCCAGCGGATCCGACGTGCGTCTTTTTGTAAATACTGCACATCTCCCCACTTAGCGTCTAACGCAAAACCTGCACTTGTAACCAATTCAGCTGCGACCGCTAAACGTTTCAAAATATCACTGTTTTTCACTAAATCTCTAGGCGTGTTAATTGGATCTTTGGAATCAAATTTCACATTAAAGTCTGCTTCTAAATCAATCATATATACTAATTCATTGATTAAATGCGCCGCTTTAGAGTCTAAATTAAACATTCCATCCCATAAGGTCACTGCACGGCATGCAGCGTCCACATTCCCAGCGACTTGACCCGCAAATAGGATGCAAGCAGTTTGCAAATCAGATTTAAAACGCGAGAAGAATGTACTATTGTCCAACAGGGCATGCTCCACTTCAGCAATAGTGAACTTGCCATCTTGGCCTGCTCGATTAGACAACATATCGAGGCTAAGTCGTGTACGCATTGATTGCATCACAGCAAACTTGCCATATAACGGTGAGTGCTCCACTAGTGGTTCTAAAGCATTGGTTAACCAATAGGAATCATTTGAGTTTTGCACGTAATCATTTCGCTCTAACTGTGGGGCATGTTCAAACTCCACCTCTGCATTAAAAATGAAGCTACGCTCTTTTGCGGGTAATACAATTAACCCCGATCTTGCAAAGGTGTTTGCGCTGATTGGATCCGTTTTCAAAAAGGTAATCGCCTTTGATGACAACAAAGGCACGTTGGAGTCATCAATGTAGAATGTATTTCCATCCTTATCAGCCATCAATGTGTTATTAAACATCATGCCATCAAGATCTTGAAATGTTTGTTTAAACTCAGCCAAATCATCTGCTTCATTCATTGCTAACCAATGGTCTATTGAGTCAAAGCTATCTAAGTTGGCATCTTTTAACACATACACAAACTGATCATCCCAAGGGAAGCGTTTACTATCCTCAATAACGATGCCGATATCTGTGTAAAAAACTGTTTTTCTGAGCGTTTGTGTGCCATTACCTATTTTTACCTGAATATCAATATCGCGTGATTCGATGGTTTGCCATTGTCCATCTAATTCATAACTGAGCTTATCATTAGGCTTCAGTGACAAACGATAAAACACCGCATGTTTCGCGGCTGAAAACGTATGAGTCCAAGCTAATGAGTCATTAAAACCTATATTAACAGGGCCTGGAAATCCTATAATTGATGCCCCCATTGCATTTATCCGATCTGTTACCGTTGCCTGATTGGCCCAGAACCTAAAATTACCGTTAAACGGAAAATGAGGGTTCGCCATCACAATCCCACGACTATTTTTAGTTTTTTCTTTACCGAGTGCCCAACCATTCGAGCCCTGTTGATGTTCTGGTATTGAAAAGTCAGTTTGGACGAGATTCATTTCCCATGAATTTCTCACCATATTTTTAACCAGATAAGGCCGCCACTCATCTTGCTCCCCCGGATGGGCTTGAACAAAAGCAGGAACAAAGCGTCCTGAGCTACTTTGTATCCCCAGCGATAATATACCCGCCACAACATCCACTGCGTCAATCGGCATCACCCATGATGCACCTAAGCACTCTTTTCCCAATTTTTCATGACCTAAATTCACCTCAGCTAAAAAATGGTTATAACCAGCGGCAAACCCTTCAGCTAAAGCTTGTGTGTCATCGGAAAGCTCAGAGTAATGTCGTTGAGTTCGTCCGTAGACGTCCAAAATGCGATAACCAAAATCGGAAATAACATGTGCGTTATCGTTAAGCTGTCGATCTGGACCCAAATACTCAGCGCGCTGTCCTCTATTACGTAAATATCCATCGGCTAAAATACAAATATGATCTTGAGCTTGAGCATACGCATTACCATAGGCTAACCCGTACAAACTCGTCGCTTCAATATGTGCCATGCCATATTGGCTACGCATCACATTCACCGTTTCGGATAATATTTTTGAGGATGTATTTTCGGATGCTACAGCAAGTTGTAAACCGAAAAATAAGAACAATATACTCAATACTTTGACCATAACCTTATGTGTTGCCATTACTTTCCTTAATTACTAGTTCTTTCAATAAAAGCGGCATTCAAACCACCTAGTGGACAAAAAGCCTACATCGCTTACCTGTTCTGGTTAAGTAAATGTAACTTTGTCTACTATGACCATTGACAAAGAGTGAAATTTATAAATAATACACAACTGATAATCATTTGCATTTTCACTATTGTTATAATATTGAGTACAATAAGGAGTATTTCGTGTCGCAGTTCGCAAATAAGTGGTCTCAGGTTATTGCACAAAATCAAGCTAAGTTGCTTGCTTACTTAAGTAATATTTTACGCTGCCCTTATCTTGCGGAAGATGCCCTTCAAGATACATTTATTCGGTTATCTGGTATGTCTGAGAATCAAAACTACCAAGTAAAAAATGCGACAAGCTATGCATACCAAGTAGCAAGAAATATCGCGATTGATATGTTGCGAAAACAAACACGGGAAGCATGGGTTGATATTGAATGTGTGCAAACTGAACAGTTCAATGACGATAATTCAAATATTGAAAAGCGCTACTTACAACGCCAAGTGTCACAGCAAGTAAATAAAACAATCAATAAATTATCTACAAGGCACCAAAATGTGGTGAGTTTTTATAGAAGTGGAAAAATGAAGCAAAAAGACATCGCTAAAATGTATCAGATCAGTCCAACATTAGTTAACTTTATGCTCAAAGAAGTGGTGCAATCATGTAAGTCAGAATTAGCGCACTAGCCTACTTTTTAACCCTAATTTTGATCGCGTAGTATTCATTGAGCGGCCAATTTGGCCGCGATAAAATCTGCATGACTGACATATAATAGCCCTGCAATTTTACGAATAATATGGTCTTCATAACGGTCAATATCATTATCTGCATATGCAACAAACCACAGTAGTTGCACAATTTCAATACGCTCGATATCCGATGTATTATTATTAATTTGTTTAACGAAGGCATAGAGATCTATCGCCTGCTCAACGAGTTGCTGTGCTAACGTGATCAGCGCATTTACCTGTTTATCATCGAGCTCACAGCGTTCCACAAGCACTTCAGTGACTTTAATTAATTCTATTTCAAGTACCTTGCCGTCAGCACGCATTACCTCAATCAATAACGCAGCCAGCGCAGTATTAAAATCAATCGTATTTTTTTCTCTTGGCTGCTCAGATAATTCCTTTAATAGTTTTTTTATTTGTTTAAACAATCCGGACTCTCCAATATGTTATTCTTAAAAGTAGCAATATTTTTAAGGAAATTCATGTTTGCGCTCAATGTATCACCCCAATTAAAATGTACCAGTATTGCCGTGCTACTTTTTCTAGCAGGGTGCCACCACACTCCAGCTAAGTTAGGTGAAGTGCAAAAGCTATATGACTTCGACCATAAGGTGCACTATAGACTAGTACAATACAGCGAGAGACGGTTTGCCATCAGGATCCTCGCGGACAGCTATCAGGCATTTACCCAACAAAGTGTGTTTTTACTTAGACATAGTAGACAGTTATGTAAAGAGTTAGTTCCACAACTGACACTCAGAAAGGGGATTCAGCGCTTTGAAAGGCTACCTACAGAGCCTAGACCATATAAGCCTGATCTGTACGCGGAAATCAAGTGTATCACTCCCTGAGGTGATTGAGAGCACAATCAATTATCTACGAAGGTTGAAATCGCAAGCATAAAAAAACCCAAGCCTAAGCTTGGGTTTCTTATGAATGCTTATGCATTAACTATGGTCGATATTACTCAACGATAGTTGCAACAACACCTGCACCAACTGTACGACCACCTTCACGGATAGCGAAGCGTAAACCTTCGTCCATCGCGATTGGTACGATTAGGTCTACAGTCATCTTGATGTTATCACCTGGCATTACCATTTCTACGCCTTCTGGTAACTCAACGTTACCTGTTACGTCAGTTGTACGGAAGTAGAACTGTGGACGGTAACCTTTGAAGAATGGAGTATGACGACCACCTTCATCTTTCGAAAGTACGTATACTTCTGAAGTGAACTTCGTGTGTGGAGTGATTGAACCAGGCTTCGCTAGTACTTGACCACGCTCAACGTCTTCACGCTTAGTACCACGTAGAAGTGCACCAATGTTCTCACCCGCACGACCTTCGTCTAGAAGCTTACGGAACATCTCTACACCCGTACAAGTTGTCTTCGTAGTTTCTTTCATACCTACGATTTCAACTTCGTCGTTCACGTTTACAATACCAGCTTCAACACGGCCAGTTACTACTGTACCACGACCCTGGATTGAGAATACGTCTTCGATAGGCATGATGAATGGCTTATCGATGTCACGCTCTGGCTCTGGAATGTAAGAATCTAGTGCTTCTGCAAGCTCTACAATCTTGTCTTCCCACTCTTTCTCGCCTTCTAACGCCTTAAGCGCTGAACCTGCGATTAGTGGTAAGTCATCACCTGGGAAGTCATACTCAGAAAGAAGTTCACGAACTTCCATCTCTACTAGCTCAAGTAGCTCTTCGTCATCAACCATGTCACATTTGTTCATGAATACGATGATGTAAGGTACGCCAACCTGACGAGAAAGTAGGATGTGCTCACGTGTTTGTGGCATAGGGCCGTCAGTTGCAGCAACTACTAGGATTGCGCCGTCCATTTGTGCAGCACCTGTGATCATGTTTTTAACATAATCCGCGTGTCCTGGACAATCTACGTGTGCGTAGTGACGAGTCGGTGTATCGTACTCAACGTGAGACGTTGAGATTGTGATACCACGCTCACGCTCTTCTGGAGCGTTATCGATTGCTGCGAAGTCTTTTGCTTCACCACCGTATACTTTTGCAAGTACGTTAGTGATTGCTGCAGTTAGGGTTGTTTTACCGTGGTCAACGTGGCCGATTGTACCAACGTTTACGTGCGGTTTTACGCGTTCAAACTTTTCTTTTGCCATCTTAAAAATTCCTATAAAGAAATTAAAGTCCAGCCCTTAGAGACCGGACCGAACTAAAATTACTTAACAGCGCGAGCTGCAATTATTGTTTCTGCTACATTTTTTCCGGCTTCAGCATACTTGGAAAATTCCATTGAGTATGAAGCACGGCCTTGTGTAGCGGAGCGAAGATCGGTCGCATAACCAAACATTTCAGAAAGCGGGACTTGTGCATTAACCTGCTTTAAGCCACCAAATGCTTCTTCCATGCCTTCAATTATGCCACGACGACGATTTAAGTCACCTACTACATCACCCATGTTAGTATCAGGGGTGATAACCTCAACCTTCATCACAGGTTCCATAATAACAGGATTCGCTTCAAGCGCCCCATTTTTAAAACCTATTGACCCGGCAATTTTAAACGCCATTTCGTTTGAGTCTACATCATGAAATGAGCCATCAAATAATGTCGCTTTAACACCCAATAACGGATAACCGGCAAGGACACCTTGACGCATCTGTTCTTGAATGCCTTTATCAACCGCCGGAATATACTCTTTTGGAACTGAGCCACCTACGATTTCGTTGACGAATTCGTAAGTTGGTGCCTCATCATCTGAGATATCCATTGGTTCAAGCTTGAGCTTAACGTGACCATATTGACCGCGACCACCAGATTGACGTACGAATTTACCTTCAGCTTCTACCGAGCTACAAATTGTCTCTCTGTATGCCACCTGAGGCTTACCAACGTTACACTGTACGTTGAATTCACGTTTCATACGTTCAACAATGATATCAAGGTGAAGTTCACCCATACCAGAGATGATCGTTTGCCCTGATTCTTCGTTCGTTTCAACACGAAACGATGGATCTTCTGCGGCTAATTTACTTAGCGCCAGACCCATTTTGTCTTGGTCAGCCACCGTTCTTGGCTCAACCGCGACTGAAATTACTGGCTCAGGAAATTCCATGCGCTCTAAAGTAATAACAGCTTCTTGTGAACATATTGTGTCACCTGTGGTGACATCTTTAAGACCAATAGCTGCCGCGATGTCACCAGCGCGTACTTCTTTGATCTCTTCACGAGAATTCGCGTGCATTTGGACGATACGGCCCAAACGCTCTTTTTTGCCTTTAATTGGGTTGTAAACCGCGTCACCCTGTTTAATAGTACCAGAGTAAACACGGAAAAAGGTTAAAGTACCAACAAATGGGTCAGTGGCAATTTTAAATGCCAACGCCGAGAACGGCGCATTATCATCTGCGGCACGGGTGTCTTCAGATTCATCTTCCAACACACCTTGAATTTCTTTAACCTCTGTAGGTGATGGCATGAATTCAACAACCGCATCAAGCACAGCTTGTACACCTTTGTTCTTGAACGCACTACCACATGTCATCGGCACAATTTCACTGGCCAATGTACGTTGACGAAGTGCAGATTTAATCTCTTCTTCAGTCAACTCACCGTCTTCTAGATATTTGTCCATTAGCTCTTCAGTTGCCTCAGCTGCGCTCTCAACCATGTGAGCACGCCATTCTTCGGCTAAATCCTGAAGATCTGCTGGGATCTCCTCATACGTAAACGTCATACCCTGGTCTTCTTGATTCCAGTTTATGGCTTTCATTTTGATGAGATCAATAACACCTTTAAATTCGTCTTCAGCACCAATTGGTAACTGAATAGGCACAGGTGTCGCGCCAAGGCGCGTTTCAACCTGCTCCACGACAGCTAAAAAGTCAGCACCAGTGCGATCCATTTTATTTACGAAGACCATGCGAGGTACTTCGTATTTGTTCGCCTGACGCCAAACAGTTTCTGTCTGTGGCTGCACACCTGATGAAGCACATAACACCACAACCGCACCATCAAGTACGCGTAAAGAACGCTCTACTTCAATGGTGAAGTCTACGTGCCCTGGAGTATCAATAATATTGATACGATGGTCGTCAAATTGACTTTCCATGCCTTTCCAGAAACACGTGGTCGCAGCAGAAGTAATGGTAATACCACGCTCCTGCTCTTGCTCCATCCAGTCCATAGTTGCAGCACCATCATGAACTTCACCGATCTTATGAGACAGACCTGTGTAGAACAGAACTCGTTCTGTTGTGGTGGTTTTCCCTGCATCTACGTGAGCACAAATACCGATGTTGCGGTAGCGCTCAATAGGAGTTGTACGTGCCATATTATCCTCTTAAAGGGTCTTAGCAGATTACCAACGGTAATGAGCGAATGCTTTGTTCGCTTCAGCCATACGGTGAACGTCTTCACGTTTCTTAACCGCAGTGCCTTTGTTATCAGCAGCGTCAACGATTTCTTGAGCCAAACGAAGGCCCATAGACTTCTCGCCACGCTTACGTGCAGCGTCAACTAACCAACGCATACCTAATGCGTTACGACGAACTGGACGTACTTCAACTGGTACTTGGTATGTAGAACCACCAACACGGCGAGATTTAACCTCTACCGTTGGACGTACATTTTCAAGTGCAGACTCAAAGATTTCTAGGTGCGACTTACCTGATTTCTCAGCAGCCACGTTTAACGCACCGTATACGATTTTTTCAGCAGTAGATTTCTTGCCGTCTAACATTACTACGTTAACGAATTTAGCAAGAAGCTCCGATCCGAACTTAGGATCTGGAAGAATTTTACGTTGACCTATTACGCGTCTTCTAGGCATTTTATATCTCCGGTATCTTCAGGTTCGTTATTTAAAACGATTCCCCAAAACAAATTATTTAAAAATTAAAACTTAAGTGCTTGGCCTTACTAACGGAGAACCATTAGCCCTTAGGGCGTTTTGCACCGTATTTAGAACGAGCCTGTCTACGGTCGTTTACGCCTGCACAGTCAAGTGCACCACGTACTGTGTGGAAACGCACACCTGGTAAATCTTTAACACGACCACCACGGATTAGGATTACACTGTGCTCTTGAAGGTTGTGACCTTCACCACCGATGTATGATGTAACTTCGAAACCGTTAGTTAAACGTACACGCGCTACTTTACGTAATGCTGAGTTTGGTTTCTTAGGTGTAGTTGTATATACGCGAGTACATACACCACGCTTTTGCGGACAAGCTTTAAGCGCGGCTGAGTTACTTTTAGTAACTTTGCTACGACGTGGCTTACGCACTAGCTGGTTAATAGTTGCCATTAAATAGCTCCTGATTAGTTAAAATTACTGCTGAAAAAAATAAAAAAATCTGACCCTATTTTTCATTCTAAGCTTTGAACGAATAAATGGGTGGCCGAATTTTAATGAGCAAAGTTTGAACTGTCAACAAAAAGCATCTGTTGAAGCAATAAGAATGATAAGAAAAGGGAAAACTCGCCCTTTTTTATACTTTTTTTGTCAAATTCACTCGTAAAAAACACATTTTAGTAATTTGAGATATGAAACGTTTAAAACCATCCCAGCCTAAATTAGTCCGCTTGTTGGGAAGTACTATTCGTGAATTGATACCAGATTAATACACTTAAGATGACAGCGATACGTTTGCATATAAAAAAGCCAATTGGGTTTATAAAAACCAACCTCTCTTTTTCTTACCTTCACAATATCTATCCATAAACGTATCGATAACACACTCTAAACGCACACCAGACACTTTAGCTGTCATATGAACATCATGCACAAAAAAGCCGCCTTGCGGCGGCTTTTAAAGCTGATGGTATTTACTACCTAGCTGATAATGCGTTTAGTCATTACCGCCTAATAAGTCAGCGTTAAGTGCATCAGTTAGTGCTTGAGTTGCCTCTTCAGCGCTTACTGTTTGCTCCTCTACAGGCTGTTCAGCTTGCTTACGACGAGCCATACGTTCTTGGTGATAAGAGAAACCGGTACCCGCTGGGATCAAACGACCCACGATTACGTTTTCTTTCAGACCACGAAGTTCATCACTCTTACCATTTACTGCGGCTTCAGTCAGAACTCGCGTTGTTTCCTGGAACGATGCTGCTGAAATAAATGATTCAGTGGCAAGTGATGCTTTAGTAATACCCATAAGTTGTATTTCAAACTTGGCAGGGATCTTACCTTGCTTTTCAAGTTCACGGTTCGAGATATTTACTCGAGCCACTTCAACTTGTTCACCAGCTAAGAACTCAGTGTCACCACCGTGCAGGATGATACATTTACGTAGCATCTGGCGGATGATTGTTTCGATGTGCTTATCGTTAATCTTTACACCCTGTAAACGATATACTTCTTGTACTTCGTTTACGATGTAATTAGATACATCCGTTACACCACGTAGGCGCAAGATATCATGTGGAGATTCAGGACCATCGGCGATGACTTCACCTTTAGACACTGATTCCCCTTCAAACACGTTAAGCTGACGCCATTTCGGGATCATTTCTTCGTAATGATCACCTTCATCTGGTGTAATAACTAGACGTTTCTTACCTTTAGTCTCTTTACCGAAGCTAATTGTACCTGTGATCTCAGCAAGAATTGCTGGCTCCTTAGGCTTACGAGCTTCAAATAAGTCCGCAACGCGCGGTAGACCACCGGTGATATCTCGAGTTTTTGAACCTTCTTGTGGGATACGCGCAAGCGCTTGACCCGGTGCAGCTGTTGCACCATCAGAAATTTCAATTGTCGTGAACGATGGTAAGCGTATCTCTTGTAGTCCACGCTTCTTACTTTCAACGATTAGTTTAGGCTCTTTCGCATTTACTTTAGAAAGGTCCTTAACAACAACCCGTGTTAAACCGGTAAGGTCATCTGTTTGCGCTTCTGTGTTGCTATCATCAATGTCTGAGAAAGACACTTTTGATTCATGCTCAAGAATGATTGGGTGACTATGCGGGTCCCATGTTGCAACAACATCATTACCTTGAACGTCTGCACCGTCTTGGATTGTTAATACCGCACCGTAAGGTACTTTATAACGCTCTTTCTCACGACCATGTTCATCGATAACTGTTATTTCTGTTGAACGTGAAGTAATAACGATTTTGCCATCAGTATTAAGTACATACTTAGCATTGTGTAGCTTCATGCTACCGTTATTTTTAACTTGTACGCTGTTTTCCGCAGATGCTCTTGATGCCGCACCACCGATGTGGAATGTACGCATCGTAAGCTGTGTACCCGGCTCACCGATTGATTGAGCAGCGATAACACCCACAGATTCACCTGCATTAATGATGTGTCCACGTGCAAGGTCACGACCATAACACTTAGCACATACACCAAAGTCGTTATCACATGTGATAACTGAACGTACGCGTACTTCATCAACTGAGTGCTCTTCTAGAAGGTCACACAGTTTCTCATCAAGCATAATATTACGCTCAACCAACACGTCATTCGTACCTGGTATAACAACATCTTCTGCAACTACACGACCTAATACACGTTCGCGTAGTGGTTCAACAACATCACCACCTTCGATAAGCGGTTTCATTGTTAGACCGTCTAATGTGCCACAGTCATCATCATTGATAACCAAATCTTGTGCAACATCTACTAGACGACGAGTTAGGTAACCCGAGTTCGCTGTCTTAAGTGCCGTATCGGCTAGACCTTTACGCGCACCGTGCGTTGAGATGAAGTACTGTAGTACGTTTAGACCTTCACGGAAGTTAGCCGTGATTGGTGTTTCGATGATTGAACCATCTGGACGTGCCATCAGACCACGCATACCTGCTAGCTGACGGATCTGAGCGGCACTACCACGAGCACCAGAGTCTGCCATCATAAACACGGAGTTAAATGACGGTTGCTCTTCTTCTTCGCCTTTGGCATTGATAACGGTGTCTTTTGACAAGTTCGCCATCATTTCACGTGATAAGTTTTCGTTAACACGTGACCAGATATCGATTACTTTGTTGTATTTCTCACCCGCAGTTACAAGACCTGATTGGAACTGTTGGTTGATTTCATTCACTTCTGCTTCTGCATTGTCAATGATTTCGGCTTTAACTGGTGGAATAACCAAGTCATTAATACCGATAGAAACACCAGATTTCATCGCGTAATGGAAACCGGTATACATTACTTGGTCAGCAAAGATTACAGTATCTTTTAGACCTAAACGGCGATAACACTCGTTTAGAAGATTTGAAATCTGCTTTTTACCTAATGCTTTGTTGATAAGCTCAAACGGTAAGCCTTCAGGTAATACCAAAGAAAGTATTGCACGACCAACCGTCGTATCAATGATTTCTGTTACTTCAGAACGCTCACCAGTTTCTTCATCTATGCGTGTTTCAGTAATACGTACTTTTACACGAGCATGAAGTTCAGCAGTACCTGTACGGTATGCTTTTTCAGCTTCTTTCTGATCTTTAAAGACAATGCCTTCACCTTTACCATTGATGCGATCACGCGTCATATAGTAAAGACCCAATACAACGTCCTGTGAAGGTACGATGATTGGTTCGCCGTTCGCTGGAGATAAGATGTTGTTTGTAGACATCATCAGCGCACGCGCTTCAATTTGAGCTTCGATTGTCAACGGTACGTGTACCGCCATTTGGTCACCATCGAAGTCGGCGTTATAGGCCGCACATACTAATGGATGTAAATGGATTGCTTTACCTTCGATCAGTACCGGCTCAAATGCCTGAATACCAAGACGGTGAAGTGTTGGTGCACGGTTAAGTAATACCGGGTGTTCACGGATCACTTCATCAAGTACGTCCCAAACCTCAGGAACTTCACGCTCAACCATCTTCTTCGCAGCTTTGATAGTCGTAGCCATGCCGCGACGCTCAAGTTTACCGTAGATAAATGGCTTGAATAGCTCTAATGCCATCTTCTTAGGAAGACCACACTGGTGAAGTTTAAGCGTAGGACCTACTGTGATTACAGAACGACCAGAGTAATCTACACGCTTACCTAGTAAGTTTTGACGGAAACGACCCTGCTTACCTTTGATCATATCAGCAAGCGACTTAAGTGGACGCTTGTTAGAACCGGTAATTGCACGACCACGACGACCATTATCAAGGAGCGCATCAACCGCTTCTTGCAACATACGCTTTTCGTTACGTACGATAATATCTGGTGCCGCTAAGTCTAATAGACGCTTCAAACGGTTATTACGGTTAATAACACGACGGTATAAATCATTCAGATCAGACGTCGCAAAACGACCGCCATCTAGTGGTACTAGAGGACGAAGATCTGGTGGAAGAACCGGAAGTACACTCATGATCATCCACTCAGGGTTGTTACCTGATTGGTGGAAAGATTCCATAAGCTTAAGACGCTTAGTGATTTTCTTACGCTTAGTCTCAGAGTTAATTGTTGGTAACTCTTCACGCATTTCTGCGATTAACTGACCAAGATCAAGTTCACGAAGTAAGTCTAGTACTGCTTCAGCACCCATCTTAGCTTCGAACTCATCACCGTGCTCTTCTAATGCATCTAGGTATTCTTCTTCACCTAATAGCTGACTACGTTCAAGCGTTGTCATACCAGGCTCAGTTACCACGAATGATTCGAAATAAAGTACACGTTCGATATCACGTAACGTCATATCTAGCATTAAGCCAATACGAGACGGAAGTGATTTAAGGAACCAAATATGCGCTACTGGGCTCGCTAGTTCAATGTGACCCATACGGTCACGGCGTACTTTAGTTAGCGTTACTTCAACGCCACATTTTTCACAGATCACACCACGGTGTTTTAAGCGCTTATATTTACCACATAAACACTCATAATCTTTCACTGGGCCGAAAATACGGGCACAGAATAAGCCATCACGCTCAGGCTTGAAAGTACGGTAGTTGATTGTCTCAGGTTTCTTTACTTCGCCGTAAGACCATGAACGAACCATGTCTGGTGAAGCAAGACCAATTCGAATCGCATCGAACTCTTCGGTCTTATTTTGTTGCTTCAGAAACTTAAGTAAGTCTTTCACCTTAGCTCTCCTGTCGGAGGTTAATCTTGAGGGCAAGCATTGCTCACCCCTACATTCTTTTAATCCGGTCACTCAATTAAGAGTCACTGCCGCACCTTAATGATGCGGCAATCGGATTAGTGTTCTTCCAACTCGATGTTGATACCGAGTGAGCGGATCTCTTTGAGCAATACGTTGAATGACTCTGGCATACCCGGTTCCATTTTATGGTTACCGTCAACGATGTTTTTATACATCTTAGTACGACCGTTTACGTCATCCGACTTAACTGTCAACATTTCCTGAAGTGTATAGGCAGCACCGTATGCTTCTAATGCCCATACCTCCATCTCACCGAATCGCTGTCCACCGAACTGAGCTTTACCACCTAGTGGCTGCTGAGTTACTAAGCTGTAAGAACCTGTTGAACGTGCGTGCATCTTGTCATCAACCAAGTGGTTAAGTTTTAACATGTACATGTAACCTACGGTTACTTGACGTTCAAATGCATCACCAGTACGACCATCATAAAGCGTAACCTGACCGCTTGATGGGTATCCACCTAGCTCAAGTAGCTCTTTGATTTCGCTTTCTTTTGCACCATCAAATGCAGGTGTTGCAATTGGTAAACCACCTTTAAGGTTTACAGCTAAGCGTTGGACTTCATCATCAGAGAAGCTAGCAATATCTACTTTCTGACGACAATCACCGACTTCGTATGCTTTTTTGATGAATTCGCGCAATTCGTGAAGTTCACGTTGCTCTTTCATCATTTCTTCGATGCGCTCACCAATACCACGAGCAGCAAGACCCATATGTGTTTCAAGGATCTGACCGATGTTCATCCGTGATGGTACACCTAGCGGGTTCAACACGATATCTACAGTACGGCCTTTGTCATCATAAGGCATGTCTTCAACAGGTACGATAGTCGAGATAACACCTTTGTTACCGTGACGACCAGCCATTTTATCACCAGGCTGGATACGACGTTTAACGGCAAGGTAAACCTTAACAATCTTAAGTACGCCCGGCGCTAAGTCATCACCTTGGGTGATCTTGCGACGCTTGTTCTCAAACTTTTTGTCGTACTCTGCTTTAAGCTCATCGTACTGTGCAGCTAACTGCTCAAGTTCAGATTGTTGACCTTCATCAGCAAGACTTTGCGTTAGCAATCTCTCAGTGCTTAGCTCTGCAATGTTGTCTTCACTAAAGCCTGCTTGAACAAGTAGGTTACGTGCACGATTTAGTACACCACCTTCCAGAATCTTAAATTCTTCGTTGAAGTCTTTTTTCGCTTCACGAAGCTGCATATCTTCCACTTCAAGTGCACGTTTATCTTTTTCAACGCCATCTCGAGTGAATACTTGTACATCGATTACAGTACCAGTAACAGAGTTTGGAACACGCAAAGAGCTATCTTTTACATCAGACGCTTTCTCACCGAAGATCGCACGCAGTAGCTTCTCTTCAGGTGTCAGTTGTGTTTCGCCTTTAGGGGTTACTTTACCAACTAAAATATCGCCGCCTTTTACTTCAGCACCGATATACACAACACCTGATTCATCAAGCTTACCTAACGCAGATTCACCAACGTTTGGAATATCAGCTGTGATTTCCTCTGGACCTAACTTAGTATCACGGGCAATACACTGCAGCTCTTGAATGTGAATAGTCGTTAGACGATCTTCTTCAACAACGCGCTCAGATAATAAAATCGAGTCTTCGAAGTTGTAACCATTCCAAGGCATGAATGCCACACGTAGGTTTTGACCGAGTGCTAAATCACCTAAATCGGTTGATGGACCATCTGCAAGTACATCACCACGTACAACCGGCTCACCAACCATACAAGTTGGCTTTTGGTTAATACAGGTATTTTGGTTTGAACGTGTGTATTTCGTTAAGTTATAAATGTCGATACCGGCTTCACCAGGTACACGCTCACCTTCATTAACGTTTACAACGATACGGCTTGCATCAGCGTATTTCACTACACCGCCACGTTTTGCAACAATGGTTACACCTGAATCTTTCGCAAGTGTAAGTTCAATACCTGTACCTACTAACGGCTTATCTGCTTTTAACGTCGGTACTGCTTGACGTTGCATGTTTGAACCCATCAATGCACGGTTAGCATCATCGTGTTCAAGGAACGGGATAAGCGCAGCTGCCACAGAGATAACCTGCTGTGGAGATACGTCCATATATTGAATGTCAGCACGACCCATAAAGGTTGATTCACCTTTGTGACGACACGGGATCTGCTCATCAATAAATTCGTTATTTTCGTCTAAGTTTGAGTTCGCCTGTGCGATTACAAACTGACCTTCCTCAATAGCAGAAAGGTAATCAACTTCATCGGTTACAACGCTATCGACAACTTTACGGTATGGTGTTTCTAAGAAACCGTAATCATTTGTACGTGCATACGTTGACAATGAATTGATTAGACCGATGTTCGGGCCTTCCGGCGTTTCGATTGGACAAACACGACCATAGTGCGTTACGTGTACATCTCGCACTTCGAAGCCAGCACGTTCACGTGTCAAACCACCCGGACCTAATGCAGAAATACGACGCTTGTGCGTTACTTCTGAAAGCGGGTTGTTTTGGTCCATAAACTGAGAAAGCTGTGAAGAACCGAAGAACTCTTTAACTGCTGCAGAAATAGGCTTAGCATTAATAAGATCTTGAGGCATAATTGCATCAAGGTCACCAAGACTTAGGCGTTCACGTACAGCACGCTCAACACGCACAAGACCAACACGGAATTGGTTTTCAGCCATTTCGCCAACAGAGCGAATACGACGGTTACCAAGGTGGTCGATATCATCTACTTCACCTTTACCATTTCTGATGTCGATTAATACCTTCATCACAGAAACAATATCAGTTTTGTTTAATGTACCAGGGCCTGTATCTGTATCGTAACCTACACGGCTGTTAAACTTCATACGACCAACAGTCGATAAGTCATAACGCTCTTCAGAGAAGAATAGATTATCGAATAATGCTTCAGCAGCATCTTTCGTTGGCGGCTCACCTGGACGCATCATACGGTAGATTTCTACCAATGCTTCTAGGCGGTTGCTAGTAGAGTCAATGCGCACAGTATCAGAAATGTAAGCACCGCTGTCTACATCATTGATGTACAGGGTATCGATCTTAGTGTGGCCGGCTTTTACAAGCTCTGCCATCAACTCAAGAGATAACTCAGCATTTGCCTCAACAATTACTTCGCCTGTTGATGTATCAACGTAGTTTTTAGCAACAACACGACCTATGATGTACTCATGTGGTACTTCAAGGTGTTTGATTTCTTTCTTTTCAAGTGTTTTGATGTGGCGCGCTGTAACACGACGGCCAGATTCAACCAACACTTCGCCTTCATCATCTTTAATATCAAAAGCCGCTGTTTCACCACGAAGACGTGATGGTACTAGCTCCATTAATACTTTACCGTTAGACACTTCAAATGCAGTCGTCTCGAAGAACATTCCTAGAATTTCTTCGGTCGTGTACTCAAGCGCACGTAAGATGATTGATGCAGGTAATTTACGGCGACGGTCAATACGAACATAAAGATTATCTTTTACGTCGAATTCGAAGTCTAACCATGAACCACGGTAAGGAATAACACGTGCATTATAAAGCACTTTGCCAGACGAATGAGACTTACCACGGTCGTTATCAAAGAATACACCAGGTGAACGGTGTAGCTGAGAAACGATTACACGCTCAGTACCATTTATAACAAACGTACCAGTGTCTGTCATGAGCGGGATTTCGCCCATATATACTTCTTGCTCTTTAATGTCTTTTACTGTGCCTGGCGCTTCTTTATCCATTAGCACAAGACGAAGTTTTACGCGAAGTGGAGCAGAAAAAGTCACACCGCGAATTTGACATTCTTTTACATCGAATACTGGCTCACCAATACGATAACTTACGTATTGAAGCTCAGAATTTCCCGAGTAGCTTTTGATTGGAAAAACAGAACGAAATGCTGCTTCCAAACCATGATCACCATCGGCGTCCGGATTCAAGAACTTTTTGAACGATTCTAACTGCGTAGACAGTAAGAAAGGTATGTCCAAAACTTGTGGACGTTTACCAAAATCCTTACGGATACGTTTCTTTTCAGAATAAGAGTAAGCCATGGGGTTCCTCAGCTTGCTGATCTTTGACCCAACCTGTTCTTGTATGAACAGACTTAACTGGCATCTAAGCCAGGATAACAACATCTAATTGTCACTCTACATTTTAACTTCATTAACAAAAATATAAGTCATTGAAAATAATGAAAAAACATAGAGGTTTTGCGCTAAACGAATACTCACGCTATAGCGCAAAAGGGCCGGTGATTAAAAAATCACCAGCCCTTGCCTGATTTCTCAGACAGCGAACCTAGCAAAAGCTAGATTACTTGATCTCAACTTCAGCACCAGCTGCTTCAAGATCAGTTTTAAGTGCTTCAGCTTCTTCTTTAGAAACAGCTTCTTTCACTGGAGTTGGAGCAGCTTCAACAAGTGCTTTAGCTTCTTTAAGGCCTAGACCAGTTGCGCCACGTACTGCTTTGATAGAAGCAACTTTGTTAGCGCCAGCAGCTTTAAGAATAACGTCAAATTCAGTTTTCTCTTCAGCAGCTTCAGCAGCAGGACCAGCAACAACAGCAGCTGCTGCAGTTACACCGAACTTCTCTTCCATTGCTTCTACTAGTTCAACAACGTCCATTACTGACATTTCAGCAATTGCGTCAAGGATTTGGTCTTTAGTTACAGACATTTCAAATTTCCTAATTATTTACGAACCCATGTGGTTCAAAAAAATTTATTTACGAAAGGAGCGGCCTTAAATTAAGCAGCTTGCTCAGCTTTCTGTACACGTACTGCTTCAATTGTTTTACACAATTTGCCAGCAGACGCTTCTTTCATAGCGCTCATTAAGCGTGCAACAGCTTCGTCGTATGTAGGTAGCTTAGCAAGCATATCTACGTCTACAACTTTACCTTCGAATGCAGCAGTCTTAAGCTCAAATTCTTCGTTCTTTTTCGCGAAATCAGCAAAGATACGCGCAGCAGCACCTGGGTGCTCTGAAGAGAAAGCGATAAGGCTTGGACCAACTAGTGATTCGTTTAGGCATTCGTAATCAGTGCCTTCAACAGCACGTTTAGCTAGCGTGTTACGGACTACTTTCATCCATACACCAGCTTCACGAGCTTCTTTACGAAGAGCAGTGATTGCACCTACTGTTACACCACGAGAATCAGCAACAACTGCTGATAGAGCACCTTTGGCAGCTTCGTTGACTTCAGCAACAATTGCCTTTTTGTCTTGAAGATTTAAAGCCATGGGTGTTACTCCTGGTTTATTGAAAAACGTAATGTTTTTCAGTTCTACTCTACCCTGTCGCTAATGCGACAGAGATGCTTTTTACGGCGAGAGCCAGAAGATTAGGAAAAATCTAGCTGGGATTCACACCGTCTACGTAGGAATAATATTAAGACCCGAAAGCCTCCTACGGTCTTGGACGGAAGCACAATTTATCGTCTTGCTATTAAAGCTTAACGAAATTATATGCTTCAACCCGAATTCTTTACATTGTTGGTCAATTTACAAGTAAATTTCTCAACAAAATGGCGCGAAATTATAGTACAAATTTTACGCCATGTAAATGCTATTTTCTAAAAACTTATACTACAGTATTTAGAGTAGCTTGATCTAGAGCAACACCTGCGCCCATAGTTGTAGAGATAGTTACCTTCTTAAGGTAAGCACCTTTTGCTTGTGAAGGCTTAGCCTTCTTAAGCGCTACAAGTAAAGACTCAAGGTTTTCTTGTAACTGAACAGCTGTGAAATCCACTTTACCGATAGTAGTGTGGATGATGCCGTTCTTATCGTTACGGTAGCGAACCTGACCAGCTTTAGCATTTTTAACTGCTTCTGCAACGTTAGGCGTAACAGTACCAGTTTTAGGGTTAGGCATAAGACCACGTGGACCTAGGATTTGACCTAGTTGACCAACAACGCGCATTGCATCTGGAGAAGCAACAACAACGTCAAAGTTCATTTCGCCTTTTTTAACTTGCTCAGCAAGTTCTTCCATGCCCACTAAATCAGCACCAGCTTCTTTAGCAGCATCAGCGTTTGCACCCTGAGTGAATACAGCAACGCGCACTTCACGACCAGTACCGTGTGGTAGTACCGTAGCACCACGAACGTTTTGGTCAGATTTACGTGCATCGATACCAAGATTAACTGCAACGTCAACACTTTCAACGAACTTAGCTGTCGCTAGCTCTTTTAGAAGCGCAACTGCTTCGTTGATTTCGTAATCTTTAGATACTTCCACTTTTTCGCGGATAGTACGCATACGTTTAGTAAGTTTAGCCATTATATTATCCCTCTACATCCAAGCCCATCGCACGCGCAGAACCTGCGATAGTGCGAACCGCTGCGTCTAAATCGGCAGCTGTAAGGTCAGGACGTTTAGTCTCAACAATCTCTTCAAGTTGAGCACGTGTAACTGTACCCACTTTTTCAGTGTTAGGACGGCCTGAACCAGACTTGATGCCAGCCGCTTTCTTAAGCAAATAAGAAGCTGGTGGAGTTTTCATGTCGAACGTGAAAGAACGATCATTGTAAACTGAGATTACAACAGGAACTGGTGCGCCTTTCTCAATAGACTCTGTACGTGCGTTGAACGCTTTACAGAATTCCATGATGTTAACACCGTGTTGACCTAGTGCAGGACCTACTGGAGGACTTGGATTAGCCATACCAGCAGCAACTTGTAGCTTGATTAGAGCTTCAACTTTTTTAGCCATGATAATACCTCATTAGGTGGGTCTTAGCCTTGTGCGCGCGAGGACGCGTACTCAAACGGCTTCCCAAATTAATAAAAAACTTTTTGCCACTTACACTTACAAAATAGTAAAGGAGCGAATACAAAAAGGCCGCTGATTATAAGTTAACCAACGGCCTTTTTCAAGTCAGTAAAAGAAAAATTACTTATCTTTCTCTACTTGACCAAAATCTAGATCCACCGGCGTTGAACGGCCAAAGATCAGAACCGATACTTTTACGCGGCTCTTTTCATAATCTACTTCTTCAACAACACCGCTGAAATCAGCAAATGGACCATCAGTAACACGAACCACTTCACCCACTTCAAACAACGTAGCCGGCTTAGGCGCTTCTGCATTTTCTTGTAAACGATTAAGAATACGATCAGCTTCTTTTTTGCTAATAGGTGCAGGGCGATCAGATGTACCACCAATAAAACCCATTACACGAGGCGTACTATTCACCAAGTGCCAGCTAGCATCATTCATGTCCATTTCAACTAGCACATAACCTGGGAAGAATTTGCGCTCAGATTTGCGCTTTTGACCTGCACGCATTTCTACAACTTCTTCCGTTGGTACTAACACTTCACCGAAACTATCTTCCAAGCCTTCGATTTTAATATGCTCATTAATGGTTTGAGCTACACGTTTTTCATATCCTGAAAACGCTTGAATTACGTACCAACGTAATTTCTTTTCTTTGTTCTCATCCGACATGGGATCAGATCTCCAATCCAGTTAAAAAGCCAACAACTCGGAATAACAGGCCGTCTAAACCCCAAAGGATTAACGCCATTATTACAGTCGCAATCATAACAATAAATGTTGTGTGAGTCGTTTCTTGACGCGTTGGCCAAACAACCTTACGAACTTCAATGCGAGCTTCTTTTGCAAACGCAATGAAGATGCTCCCTTTTCCCGTTGTAGCAGCGATACCTAATGCCACTGCAACTGCGACCACAACGCCAACTGCACGTATCAATACTGACATATCAGCGTAGAGGTAATTAAATACCACTGCGCCAGTCAACAACGAAATTGCAACTAGCCATTTAACCATGTCCATCGAGCTTGACGGCGTTTCAACATTAGTGCTCATAATAATTTACCTTAAATACAGACACAACAACCCTGCACCAAGACAGGGTTAATCCATTAAATCCAAATGTATAAATAAGCGCTAATGTGTAAGAAACCAACACCTTATTTTAGATTTGGACTCATCAATATGAATGGCAGGGGCGGCAGGACTCGAACCCGCAACCATCGGTTTTGGAGACCGCTGTTCTACCAATTGGAACTACGCCCCTGCAAAGTGGACGCCCATTATACTGACGAACAAATTGAAAACAAGAGTAAAAGATATGCAAAAGCAAAAATCATTGTGTAAAAATACGCTATCCGAGCATTTTTCCCACAAACAAACCTCAATACGAGACCGTCACTCCATTTTCAACACATGATAAACATCTTTCAGTAAACTGGATGCGCCAAAACGAAAATGCTCACTACAAATCCATTCCGTACCCATAGTTTTTTCTACGAGGCATAAGTATGCTTGTGCATCTTGTACGGATTTTACGCCACCGGCGGCTTTAAAGCCCACATCACGGCCCATTCTTTTTATTGTGTTTAATATAACTTCAGCAGCTTCAAGTGTTGCGTTTACTGGTACTTTTCCAGTACTGGTTTTCACAAAGTCGGCTCCAGCTAAAATAGCAATTTCACTCGCTTGAGCAATAAGCTCAGCATCAGCCAGCTGACCGCTTTCAATAATCACTTTTAAGGTTGCTTTACCCACACATAATTGCTTACTTGAATGCACATACTCCCATGGTGTATCAGGGTCCCCAGCGATAAGCTGTTTATACGGTAGCACTAAATCAATTTCAGAAGCGCCATCTTGCAACGCCTGTTCAGTAGCGTGTAAAACAGACTCTAATGAATCTTCCCCACTTGGAAAGTTGGTTACTGTTGCTATCTTAATTTGCTGCAAGTTTTGCAACTCTAAAGTCGCACGGGCATGTTTAATAAATTCTGGATAAATACAAATGGCAGCAGGTAACGTATATTGTACATCAATACTATTTATAAAGTCTGAGATACTACTTTCTGAGTCACCCTCATTTAACGACGTTAGATCCATTAAACTAAGCGCCAGCAAAGCAGACGAGTGTCGTGTCATACGTTATATCCATTCATCAATTGTGTCTCTGCTCAGTTAAATGCATCTTGCTTTATTGCTACAGGACATTTGTCCTTAATATGGCAAACTTTAAGGCGCAATCACAAACGTACCCTCAGCATAACTCATAACCAAACACTCTAAGCCTTAAATGAGAAACCGTAAATGCGGGTAATCCCTTGTAACTTAAGCCTTAGGTCAAAATCACACCCTTTATATAACTTTTAGTTATAACAATTTAGTTTAAATTCTTTTTTCTTATGCTAGTCCCGCTATATTCTGCTCATCTGCTCGCTACCAACAACCATCATGTGGGCTTAAGCATTCGTATTAAGAAAGAGGTTACTAACGTGCAATACTTACCTATATTTACCAAGCTTGATAATAAACCGGTGCTCGTCGTCGGTGGTGGTGACGTTGCACTAAGAAAATGCCGAGCTTTTTTAAAAGCCCGAGCAAAGGTGACACTTGTAGCGCCTGAGTTTTGCGATGAATTATTAGAGCACGCTAGCAAAAATGAAGTCTACTTAATCACTGCTTACTTTGAAGAATCTCATTTAGATGGAAAAATGCTCGTCATTGCTGCAACTGATAACGAATCTGTGAATAACACCGTCTTCGAATTAGCTAATAGACGCAATATTTTTGTCAATGTAGTTGATGATCAACCAAAATGTAGCTTTATTTTCCCGTCAATTGTCGATAGAGACCCAATCACCATTGCTATTTCTAGTGCGGGTACCGCCCCCGTCTTAGCAAGACGTCTGCGTGAAAAGCTAGAAACGCTTATTCCACAGCATATAGGTCCATTAGCAACATTAGTCGGTAGTTTTAGAGACAATGTAAAAGCCCGCTTTAAACACTTCGCCGATAGACGACAATTCTGGGAAGGTGTGTTCGACTCAAGTGTTGTTAGCAAAGTGCAAGTAGGTGATACGCAAGGCGCGAGCGCGCAATTGCACGATATGCTCGATGCTAAAGCAGAACCTGAAGGTGAGGTATATGTTGTCGGGGCTGGACCTGGTGACCCTGAATTGCTTACTTTAAAAGCCTTGCAGCTTATGCAACAAGCAGACGTCGTCGTCTATGACTATTTAGTTTCTGACGAGATTATGGATCTCGTGCGCCGTGATGCAGATTTGATTTGTGTTGGAAAGCGACTCGGCAGTCACAGTGTGAAACAAGAAGACACCAATCAAATATTGGTCAATTTGGCACAACAAGGTAAGAAAGTCTGTAGAATAAAGGGGGGAGACCCTTTTATATATGGACGAGGTGGCGAAGAAGTTCAAGTACTTGCACAACATAATGTAAGGTACCAAATTGTACCAGGAATAACTGCAGCAGCTGGATGTAGCGCCTATGCAGGTATACCTCTGACGCATAGAGATCATGCTCAAGCAATTCAATTTGTTACTGGTCACTGTAAGAAAGATGGTCAAGAACTAGATTGGCCATCTCTGGCTAAGGCAAATCAAACCCTAGCAATCTATATGGGCGTACTAAAATCGCCACATATACAAGCGCAATTAATAAAATACGGTCGCGGTGGCGATACACCTGTCGCGATTGTTGAAAATGGAACACGAAAAGAGCAACGTGTGGTACGGACTCAATTGAGTCAATTAGCTGAGCAAATTGAGCACCATAAAATTGTATCACCTGCACTACTCATTATAGGGGAAGTTGCAGCATTACATGAACAATTAGCTTGGTTTGGTAGCACGGCTCAAACGAGTAGTTATGCACAGCCATTAACAGAAGTAGCATAAATTACTTTTTATAACGATTTTTTATTTTTAAGTAGGACGACGACAATGGCTTTAACACATCTTCAGCAACTTGAAGCTGAGAGTATAAAGATTATTCGCGAAGTCGCCGCTGAGTTTGAGAACCCAGTGATGCTTTACTCTATCGGTAAAGACTCTTCGGTGCTTTTGCATTTAGCGCGTAAAGCGTTTTATCCAGCTAAAATTCCGTTCCCTTTATTACACGTGGATACGAATTGGAAATTCCGAGAGATGATTGAATTTCGCGATCGTTTGGCTAAAGAGTATGGCTTTGATTTATTAATCCACAAAAACCCAGAAGGGATCGAAATGGGCATGGGCCCATTTACTCATGGCTCAGCGAAGCACACCGACGTCATGAAAACCCAAGGTTTAAAACAAGCGTTAGATAAATATGGATTTGACGCCGCTTTTGGTGGTGCTCGTCGTGACGAAGAAAAATCGCGTGCTAAAGAGCGCGTTTATTCATTCCGTGACAAACACCATCGCTGGGACCCAAAAAATCAACGTCCTGAACTTTGGAATACATACAACAGCCAAGTAAACCCTGGTGAAAGTATCCGTGTTTTTCCATTGTCTAACTGGACTGAACTAGATATTTGGCAATATATCTATCAAGAAAACATTGATATGGTGCCATTATATCTTGCAAAAAAACGCCCTGTCGTAGAGCGTGACGGTACATTAATCATGGTAGATGATGAACGTATGCCGCTCGAGGAAGGCGAAGTGCCTGAAATGAAATCGGTTCGATTTCGGACTCTAGGCTGCTACCCACTCACAGGTGCGGTCGAATCAACGGCAAGCACTTTAACTGAAATTATCGAAGAAATGCTGCTATCTACATCATCTGAGCGAGAAGGCCGCGTGATTGATCATGACTCGTCAGGGTCAATGGAGAAGAAAAAACGTGAGGGGTATTTCTAAATGACGACTGCAAATGAAGTAAAAGAGCTAGGCATTGACGCTTATCTAGCACGCCAGCAAGACAAAAGTTTATTACGTATGATGACCTGTGGCAGCGTTGATGATGGTAAGTCGACCCTGATTGGCCGGCTACTGCATGATAGCCACCAAATTTATGAAGATCAGTTAGCTGCTCTGCATAAAGATAACGAAAAAGTCGGAAATGCTGGTGAAGATCTTGACTTAGCTTTGCTGGTTGATGGCCTCCAAGCTGAACGTGAGCAAGGGATCACAATCGACGTTGCATATCGTTACTTTTCAACAACCAAACGTAAATTTATCATCGCTGACACACCAGGGCACGAACAATATACCCGAAATATGGTAACAGGCGCGTCAACCAGCGACTTGGCTATTATCTTGGTAGATGCCCGCTATGGTGTGCAAATACAAACTAAACGTCATAGCTTCATTTGTGACTCTTTAGGTATAAAGCAATTTGTTGTCGCTATTAATAAGATGGATATTTGTGACTTTGATGAAGCCGTCTTCGAACGCATTAAAGCACAATATTTAAAATTTTCGGAACAACTAAATGTCACAGATATCAAATTTGTACCAATGTCAGCACTTAAAGGTGATAACGTTGTAACACGCTCTGAGCATACGCCATATTATACTGATAAACCATTGCTAGAGTTATTAGAAGACTCACCAGCTGCAGCGGCTAACAATGAATTTGAAGCCCGCTTCCCGGTACAATACGTGGTACGCCCAAATTTAGATTTCCGTGGCTTTCAAGGTACTCTTACTTCAGGTACATTAAAAGCTGGACAAGCGATAAAGGTATTACCGTCAGGTAAAAAATCTACAATTAAAGAACTTGTTACATTTGATGGCAATCTAGATAATGCAGAAGCTGGCCAAGCATTTACCATCACACTTAATGACGAAGTCGATGTTAGCCGTGGCGATGTCATCGTTGCCGCTGACGCAACTGCGATAGCAACCAACCAAGTTCAGGCTAAGCTTGTGTGGATGCATGAAGCACCATTGGTGTTAGGCAAAAGCTATAACTTTAAGCTGGGTAGTAAAAATACTGCTGCTATTGTTAAGAAGATTGATTACACCATCGACGTTAATACATTAGAGCACGGCGCAGCCGATAGCCTACAACTCAATGAAATAGCGGTTGTTACACTTGAGTTAACAGAAAGTCTTGTCGCTGATAGCTATCGTAATAATCGTGAAACAGGCGCATTTATCCTTATCGATCGATTGTCTAACTTAACGGTAGGTGCTGGTATGATAGAAACACTACTGAGTGAACAAGCAGCAAATCAATCACAATACAGTGAATTTGAGATCGAGTTTAATGGGTTGGTACGTAAGCACTTCCCACATTGGCAAGCCCTAGACATTTCAAAGTTAAAGTAATGTCAATATACCTGTTATTAGGAGCACTCTAGGATGTACGAGAAAATCATTTTAACAGGTATAATGCTGACTTTAGTAGGGTGCCTATTTGGCACTCGCCTAAAGCCTGCGTGGTTATTTGTTGGTGCCATCGGCACCAGCTACTTAACGGGATTAATCGACCTTGAGAGTATGCTCGTTAATTATGCTAATCCATCTTTAATCACGCTTCTTTTGTTAATTCTGGTATCCGTTGCAATTGAAAAAACCACCTTAGTACAAAAGCTCGCGCAATCATTGGCGAAAGGCAGTTTATCAAAATCAGTGATGAAGCTCGGCTTATCTACCGCCTTTTTATCATCATTTACGAACAATACCGCCGTGGTTGCCTCGTTGATTTCTGCAATCAAAGACAGCCCAACTCACTCCCCTTCAAAGCTGTTATTGCCACTGTCATATACCGCAATTCTAGGGGGAACGTTAACACTCATAGGTACTTCAACCAACCTTATTGTGAATGGTTTTGCCGTTGATGCAGGCATGCAGCCCCTCGGATTTTTTGATTTTACGCTTGTTGGTTTAGGCGCATTATTTGTTGGTTTATTAACAATTATGGTTATGCTGAAGTATTTACCTGACAACGGTAAATCCGATCAAGAGGTTGTGCCATTTTATCTGGAAGGCAAAGTACAAGCTCATTCGAAGCTCGTAGGTCGTACTGTAGAAGAGAACGGATTACGTGATTTGAAAGACCTGTTCTTAGCCGAAATAATTCGTGGTGAGCGCCGTATTTGTGCTGTCACCCCCCAACAAGAAATCCTTAGCGGTGATGTATTACTGTTTGTAGGCGATATTAAGTCAGTACCATTACTGACTCGATTTGATGGTTTAAAAATCGTCCATGACAAACATGAAAAAGACGTTGAGCACCTCGTAGAAGTAGTGGTCAGCCAATCATCAAAATACATTGGCAAAACAGTTAAAGAAGTCCGCTTTCGTGAGCAGTTTCACGCTGCCGTTATCGCCATACGCCGCGGACATGACCGTTTACAAGGCGGCTTAGGGAAGGTACAACTGCAAGCAGGTGACTCTCTTATATTGGCCCCTGGTAACCAGTTTTATGCACTGCCAAATTTAAAACGCGAGTTTGTTTATATCTCGGGATTAGACTTACAAACCCACCTAAAACCAAAACAATCTAATCTTGTACTCATAAGCTTCGTGACGGTTTTAGGACTCAGTATTTTAGACATTGTACCGTTAGTGAAGGGTCTATTGGTATTGCTCGTCGCGCTGGTATTTATGGGTACCATCAAAGTTAATGAGCTCAAGCGTCGTTTCCCTATCGAGCTCATTGCCATTGTTGGCAGTGCCATCGGCTTAGCAAAGCTAATGATTGGCACTGGCCTCGCTGCGCAAATCTCCGATGCCCTCTTTTTTCTATTGGGAGACTTTGGGCCATATGGTGCGTTTATCGCCATATTTGTGATGACCGTTGTGTTCACTGAACTCATCACCAATAATGCCGCCGCCGCTTTATCCTTCCCTGTCGCCTATGCGCTTGCTGCTGGGTTTGGGGTAAACCCTTTACCTTTTGTCATGGCCGTTGCATTTGGTGCGTCAGCCAGTTTTATTTCTCCATTTGGTTATCAAACAAACCTAATGGTTTATAGTGCGGGCAATTACCGCATCAAAGATTATGTCGCGATGGGTCTCCCCTTATCGATAATTTATTCAATCACGGTTCTGACTCTCATCCCCATGGTCTTTCCGTTTTAGTAGGCGTATATAATGGACGAAAATGTAGTTTGGCATAACTATGCTGTTGATAAAGCACAGCGTAACGAGCACAAAGGTCATAAACCTTGTGTTTTATGGTTTACTGGTTTTTCTGGCTCTGGAAAAAGTACTGTAGCGGGCGCACTCGAAAGTGCTTTACATCAGCAAGGCATTCATACTTACTTACTCGATGGTGATAATGTTCGCCATGGGTTATGTAAAGATTTGGGATTCAATGACGTCGATCGGATTGAAAACATTCGCCGTGTTGGTGAATTAAGCAAACTTATGGCCGATGCTGGTTTAGTGGTACTCACTGCTTTTATATCCCCTTTTCAAGCGGAACGAGACATGGTGCGTGATTTACTTGATGATGGTGAGTTTATCGAAGTGTTTTTAGATACCCCACTTGATATCTGTGAGCAACGAGACCCAAAAGGGCTATATAAAAAGGCCCGAGCAGGAGAAATCAAGCACTTCACAGGTATTGATTCTGACTATCAAATTCCACTCAAGCCTGAAGTCATTTTAGATACCAGTAAAAATTCGCTAGACCAATCAGTACTTCAACTGATAGCGTATCTAAAAGAAAGAAACATTATAGGATAAGTCATGAACCAAACTGACCTGCTCGAAGAAATTTTGCATCTAAGCCGTATGGCAGGTGAAGCGATAATGTCTATCTACGCGAAAGACTTCGCGATTGATTATAAAGCAGATGAAAGCCCAGTTACAGAAGCTGACATCGCCGCACATAAAGTCATTGTTGCAGGGTTACAGAAGTTGACCCCCAGCACCCCGATTCTCAGTGAAGAAAGTGCACATATCCCATGGGCAACTCGTCAAACTTGGGATGAATACTGGCTCGTGGATCCGATTGATGGAACTAAAGAGTTTATTAAGAAAAATGGTGAATTCACCGTTAATATTGCATTAATCAAAGATGGAAAGCCTGTTTTAGGTGTCGTTCATGCGCCAGCACTCAACCTAAGCTATTTAGCTGCAGATGCGATTGGAGCATTTAAAGAATGTGGTGAGGCCCGTATCGAACTCAAGGTAACTAAAAAAGCAAACATAGGTAGGATCAACGTGGTTGGCTCTCGCTCGCATCCATCCCCTGATTTAGCAGCTTACTTAGCGCAGTTCGAAGACGTGGAGATGATCCCTAAAGGTAGTTCACTTAAGCTTTGCCTAGTAGCAGAAGGTAGCGCTGACATTTACCCTCGTTTAGGCCCTACGAGCGAATGGGATACTGGTGCAGGCCATGCTGTTTCGGCCATTGCAGGAGCAACTATTACTCAAATTGATGGCTCCCCATTAACCTATAATCAAAAAGACAGTTATTTAAACCCCTACTTTATCGTTTCTCGGTTAGAAAGCCAGTAGTACCAAAATAGCTGCCTGTATTAACAAAAAAGGCACCTGTTGGTGCCTTTTTGTCATTCGCACTATATCTCTATAATGCGTAAAGTGATTTCATTGCTCGATAATCAACACCAAACTCTTGTCTAAACCAGTGATTCACAAAATCTTCTTGAGGGTCAACCTTACCGCAGCGCAGGGCATTTTCAGCAACAGACTCAGCGGCAGAATGTTGGCAATACTGTCGATGCCAAAGGGCATTAAGATCTTCCTCAAATTTTTCTTGAATGGGATCCAACTGACTTTTTAGTAAATCGGTAAGATTTAAAAATTGTGCAACTAACGGCTCTAAATCAGCTTCTTTAAAGTTTGCTGAGTGGCTTTTAGTACTATTCACTTCACTGCTCGACTGCTGATGGCTTAACATTTGTCCAGAAATTAGGCCTTCATATCCCAAACGTGCTGAGTAATATTCTTGATACTCTGTAACTGGGTAAATATAAACACGTTCAATGTCGACCTCAACACGCTTTTCCTGATCAGCTGGGTCCACTCTATATTCAGTTACCATATAACGCTTTTCTTGCTGGCTATGACGCGCTTGACGCTCGTAACTAATATCTGTGTTAAATTCAAAGCGTGCCGTTTGTTTGGCTTGTGATGTGTACCATAAGCTTGCTTGAAAGACATTACGTAGCTGAGCTGTTGTATTTTCAACTAAATAGCGTTGTGCGGTACTGTCATATGTACCTAGCTTTAAATTTTCCCGGATCTTCACGTTTCTAAAGCGACTTTGATCATAATTATCAAGCTGTAAAGAAACAGGTTGCTGCCAAGCTAGGCAATATTTATGGACAAACTGCCTTAAGAAAAAACGTTGACCATATACATGCTCCGCGAGAGACAAACACCGTGCTTTACCATCTTTAGCCAAAATTGACCGATAACGCGATAATTCAGACGTGATCTGAGCATTATTCAATAAATAAGCGTATTGGCTTTCGAACCAACGAAAGCGATCTGGCTGTTGAGCATGCGCTAAGTTCTCAGCTTCACGACGCAGCCATACTTGCATATGACCGAGCTCTTCACTTTGAGTCGCAGCTTGAGCGCCATACGTTTGTAAATTCCAGAGAGACTGATTTCGCAAAATGGTTTCTAACTTTTGCGCGGCACCGGTAAAGTTGCTAGCAAGACGTAGCATTCTTACTTCAATTAACCCTCGGTCTATAATTTTATTCCGTGCAACTGCAAGGCCCTGTCTTGCTTTGATATCTTCAGAGTCTTCACCTAATGCTTGCTCATATAACTCTGCGGCTTGTTGGTAAAGTCCTTGTTTATACAGCTTATCGCCTTTTTCTACTAAGCTCGTGCATGCTGACAAACACAGAGCTAAGGTCAGAATATATAACGGTTTACGCATATCGCTCCACAATCCTTTTGGTTTTCTATCATCGATAGTTAATATGCCAAGACTCTACCTTAGTTTTTGGTCAAAATCTACGCCTTTACTTGAGGCCTTTCTCCACCATATTGCGCATTTTTTTGAACACCTGTTCTGTTTTTTTGGCATTGATTTTTAACTTAAACTGCTCAGTCAACAGTGTGTGGAGTTGCCCGGCATTATCTATGACTTGCTCACTATGTTCAGCAGTATTTTCATTGCAGTATATATAACTGTTATTACGAATTAAATAACGCTCCCCCTGTTCAATGCGCGACACAACAAGGTTGTTTACAAACCCTGCATTTGGATGTTGGTGACTATAGAAGTGCGCAACATCACAGTCGCCTTCATACACGATTGACAAATCAACTTCATATAATGAAATGGGTTCTGGTGCAAGCATTTTGACTGTAACAGCATTTTCAGTGCGCTTGATTTCGTATTCGTTGTTTTCTTGTCTCATCACATTATTACGATTAATCGACAAAGGTATAATTGGCGTGTTCACCCCAAACCCGACATCCACCAAGTATTCATTGTCTTCAAATGTTAAAAGCGTCAAACGGTGTGTTCTTGGGTTTGTTTTTGCTCCATTTAACATGACTCGCGCTAACACAGGCCGCACTTCAAATCCCAATGCCGATAATGCCACCCCAGCCACTTTATTGTGTTCAAAACAGTACCCGCCTTGATGCTGACTAATGAGACGATCAAATAGCAGTTCTTCATCCAGTGGCAACAATGTGTCAGACATCGCGTTAATACTACTAAAACTAAACTCAGCTAAATGCCGAGCTTGTAGCGCACCAACCAATGCTAATCCCGTTAAATCACCCGCTAAGTCAAGCTGTGCCAAATATTGCTGTATATATAACGCATCACATTTTTCCATTATAAAACCTATCGTTTTCAATTTAGTAGCACGTAAGATAAAACCTCAAGTTAGATTTAGGTCAATACTTATTTGTTACTATTTATGTTATTTGCCTATTTATTTGATAAACAGTCGATCGAATCGCTTCGACAAAGCGTAGGTATATGGTCTTGTTTATAGGAGTAGGTCCATGTTTGGAGTGTTTAAATCTGATCCACAAAAGGCACTGAGAAAGCGGTATGACAAAAAACTTGAAGAAGCAATGCATGCCCAGCGACGTGGCGATATTAAAAGCTATGCATTTTTGAGTGCCGAAGCGGAAAGTATTTGGATTAAAATCAAGAAACTAAATCGCCCATAAAAACAGTTCAAGCATAAAAAAACCCAAGCCTAAGCTTGGGTTTCTTATGAATGCTTATGCATTAACTATGGTCGATATTACTCAACGATAGTTGCAACAACACCTGCACCAACTGTACGACCACCTTCACGGATAGCGAAGCGTAAACCTTCGTCCATCGCGATTGGTACGATTAGGTCTACAGTCATCTTGATGTTATCACCTGGCATTACCATTTCTACGCCTTCTGGTAACTCAACGTTACCTGTTACGTCAGTTGTACGGAAGTAGAACTGTGGACGGTAACCTTTGAAGAATGGAGTATGACGACCACCTTCATCTTTCGAAAGTACGTATACTTCTGAAGTGAACTTCGTGTGTGGAGTGATTGAACCAGGCTTCGCTAGTACTTGACCACGCTCAACGTCTTCACGCTTAGTACCACGTAGAAGTGCACCAATGTTCTCACCCGCACGACCTTCGTCTAGAAGCTTACGGAACATCTCTACACCCGTACAAGTTGTCTTCGTAGTTTCTTTCATACCTACGATTTCAACTTCGTCGTTCACGTTTACAATACCAGCTTCAACACGGCCAGTTACTACTGTACCACGACCCTGGATTGAGAATACGTCTTCGATAGGCATGATGAATGGCTTATCGATGTCACGCTCTGGCTCTGGAATGTAAGAATCTAGTGCTTCTGCAAGCTCTACAATCTTGTCTTCCCACTCTTTCTCGCCTTCTAACGCCTTAAGCGCTGAACCTGCGATTAGTGGTAAGTCATCACCTGGGAAGTCATACTCAGAAAGAAGTTCACGAACTTCCATCTCTACTAGCTCAAGTAGCTCTTCGTCATCAACCATGTCACATTTGTTCATGAATACGATGATGTAAGGTACGCCAACCTGACGAGAAAGTAGGATGTGCTCACGTGTTTGTGGCATAGGGCCGTCAGTTGCAGCAACTACTAGGATTGCGCCGTCCATTTGTGCAGCACCTGTGATCATGTTTTTAACATAATCCGCGTGTCCTGGACAATCTACGTGTGCGTAGTGACGAGTCGGTGTATCGTACTCAACGTGAGACGTTGAGATTGTGATACCACGCTCACGCTCTTCTGGAGCGTTATCGATTGCTGCGAAGTCTTTTGCTTCACCACCGTATACTTTTGCAAGTACGTTAGTGATTGCTGCAGTTAGGGTAGTTTTACCGTGGTCAACGTGGCCAATTGTACCAACGTTTACGTGCGGTTTTACGCGTTCAAACTTTTCTTTTGCCATGACGGAACCTATCGTTTATGTGTCTAGATTACATATAAAAACAATCCACAAAATGCGGATTAGAATTTTTCAATAAATGAATATTTTAGGACAAATCAAAGGAAGCGTTTGAGAAGATTCAGCAGCCTGGTGCTGATAGGCAGATTTGAACTGCCGACCTCACCCTTACCAAGGGTGCGCTCTACCAACTGAGCTATATCAGCAACACCAGAAAACTGGAGCGGGCAGTGGGAATCGAACCCACATCATCAGCTTGGAAGGCTGAGGTAATAGCCATTATACGATGCCCGCTTTAGCAAACTGTTTTCTTAACTACCTCTAACCGTCAAGAATAAAGTGGTGGAGGGGGCTGGATTCGAACCAGCGAAGGCAGTGCCGTCAGATTTACAGTCTGATCCCTTTGGCCGCTCGGGAACCCCTCCACGAAACAATTCTTTGTCTAAAGCTTCTACATAAGAGTGTAGAAAATGGTGCCGACTATCCGAGTCGAACGGATGACCTACTGATTACAAGTCAGTTGCTCTACCAACTGAGCTAAGTCGGCACTGCTTTAGTACGGGGCAGGATTCTAGAGCAAGGTTCGGGGTGATGCAAGTGTAAAATCAAAAAAAATCAAAGTTTTTTGATTGAATGCTCATTATTACGGCAAAAACGCTAAAAAACAGCAGTTAACGAACAAAATCAGACCAATAATTGAGTCCTCGAAGCACTAAGTCATCGACAAACACACTTGGCTTATCAAAATGCTGTTGTAATAATTCACCATATCCACCAGCAAAAATAACTTGCACCTGACTAAAATCGCATGGCAAACGCGCTATGCCTGAGTAAACCGCACCTAATGTCGCAACCAACGCCCCATTTTTAACTGCATTGGGTGTGTTTAAGCCTAGGCTTTGCTCAAAGGCACTAACATCATCACTAAAAACTTTCTCTGTATTAGCAAGTAAACTGGCAATCATCATATCCAATCCGGGCAAAATCCACCCGCCTAGATGCCCCCCCGCACGAGTCACCACATCCACTTTAGTGGCCGTGCCAGAATCAATAATTACACAATCTTTACTATCATATAAATAATGCGCTGCAATGACCGTTAACCATCGATCAATACCTAGATTTTGGTATTGTTTATATGCGCACTTTATAGCCCCAAGCTCAGGACTAACACAGGCATGTCTCAGTTCAATACCATGCTGTTGTGCTTTTAGCTCTATTGCTCTGAGCAAATTAGAACTACCGACCTGAGCCACAACAATTTCTTCAATGTGTTGCCAAGGGATGTCAACTTCATCAATTCGCGTTATTTTCCCTTGTTGCTGTATACCGACCTTAACTGCCGTATTACCTACATCAATCAGTAATCTCACGCTTCATCCTTACGTAATGATATTTCTCCACCATAATAACTTTTCAACTCTCCATCTTGACGCAAGACAATACCACCTTGAGGGTCAATACCTTCACATATCCCACGCCATGTGCGCATACCGGTTGATAAAGTCACCATTTCATTTGCAAAAGCATTGACCTTATTCCATTGTTCTACCATGGCGGTTAAACCTGACTTTTCATACAGTGACAATCGCTGTGCCAAACTGTGTGTTAGTTGAGCAACTAACACATTTTTATCCAAGCTATGAGTGTGCGAAGCCAAATCAGTCCAAGGCTGATCAATCCCTTTGGAAGCGTTCTCAGGCATTTGTAAATTAATGCCTATGCCAATTACTAAGTGGCATGGCCCTTCTACTTGGCCTTCAAGCTCCACAAGTACGCCTGCTAATTTACGACCATTTAAATAAATATCATTGGGCCACTTAAGCTCAACTGATAAGCCATATAACGCTTCGATGGCATCATAAACTGCCAAGCCAACTGCAATTGAGACGCCCATCGCGGCTTGTAAACCATCATCTAAACGCCAATAGTAACTATAATACAAATTGGCACCAAAGGGAGATTGCCACACTCGACCACGGCGTCCTCGACCCGCTTGCTGCATTTCTGCCACAAGTACTTGTCCCGAGTCCAACGCCTCCCCTTGTTGAATACGGCGCATTAACTCACTATTGGTAGAATCAATGATCGGCTGTACTTCAACGCTATTTTGGCAACTTAAACGCTGCAAACTCGCCACAATATTTTGAGGATTTAATAGCGGCAGACTTTCGTTTAAGCAGTAACCTTTTCCATTGAGTGAAAAAATATCAATGCCCATTTCTTGCAATGACTTTATATGCTTAGAAATAGCAGCTCGACTAATCCCTAATTGTGTCGCTAGGAGTTGACCGGAAATAAATCCCCCTTGATTTAACGCATGTAGAATTGCCAATTTATTACCTTGCGGTGCATTATTCATTGTTTGACTCCACAATCGTCACTTCGCCATCATTGCCAATTAACCTAACTTCATGCTCTAACCGCACTGCGAACTTATCATTCACACACTTTTGAATATGCTGAATAACCTGACACAATACAGTCCCTGAGCTGTGCCCTTCATTGACAAGCACCAAGGCCTGTTTTTCATATACTCGCACACCTGCGACTGTATATCCTTTGAGGCCTGATTGTTCTATCAGCCACCCGGCTGCTAACTTATGACTATCATTACCCGCAGGATACGCAGGCATTGATGGATAACATGCCAATAGTTGTCGGTACTGAGTATTTGCAACAATAGGGTTTTTAAAAAAACTCCCTGAATTCGCTAACACGTGTGGATCTGGCAACTTACTTTGCCGTATCGCTATCACTGTGTCACAAACCTGCCGTGCTGTTATCTTGTCCGGATCAAGCGTTTGTAGAGGCCCATAACTGAGTGTTGGCTGCCAACATTTAGGAAGACACAACCCAACACGCGTGATCACAAATTGATTTTTAAGTGCATGTTTAAAAATCGAATCCCGATAACCGAATTGACACTGGGTGTTACTGAGTCGTTCAAACTTGGCCTGTGATATATGGTAGCCCTCGACAAAATCAACAAACTGCGCCAGCTCTACGCCATATGCACCAATGTTTTGTATCGGTGCAGCACCAACCGTACCTGGGATCAGCACCAAATTTTCGAGCCCTGCAATCCCTTTATCTAGCAGATGAGTTACCACTGCATGCCAATTTTCGCCCGCAGCAAGCGACACCTTCCAATGGGTATCCATTTCATCGATCAGTATGCCTTTATTTGACATTTTAATCACACACCCTGCGAAGTCAGTAATAAAAATGGTATTACTTCCCTCCCCTAATACACAGAATGGTTCAGTGAAGTCCAGTGAGCGCAATTGTTCTGCATTGTCTATCTCAATAATTCGTCGACAATGATGCGGTAAAGCAAAAGTATGAAGTGACTGTAATGCTTGCACGTACGTGCCCTAAACCTTAACTAGTAATATTAAATAGTTTACCCCATTGGTTCGCTGGGCGCATCCATATGTGACTTTCCTATTCAGCATGGTATAACATAAGCTTATCGTTCACTTTTCACATTAATTTATTACAACAATAATGAGCAAGGATCCTATGAAACTTTCTGCCTTAGCTACCAGCTTCGTATTTGCTGGCCTCTCTCACTCAGCATTGGCAACCCAAGCTGTTGATGAACATACTTACGCCAATCTAAAAGATGTTATCAGTACCCACTTGCATTTAGATCTAGATGTTGATTTTGATGACAAACAGCTGGAAGGCTTCGTCGAACACACTCTTGATTGGCGTAATAGCCAAGCGCGTACCTTGGTACTTGATACGCGCGATCTCGAAATTGATAAAATCATGTATTTAGATGGTAATGGTCAATGGCATAAAGCGACGTTCACCCTAGCAAAACGTGATAGCGTAAAAGGTGCCAAACTAACCATTACCTTTAATACACAAGCTAAAAAAGCGCGCATTTATTACAACAGCTTACCAAAAGCATCTGGTCTACAATGGCTAACGCCTGTACAAACCGCCAGTAAAACTCACCCATTTATGTACAGTCAATCACAAGCAATTCACGCGCGCAGCTGGATCCCTGTGCAAGACACACCTGCAATGCGTGTCACTTACTCAGCACGTATCAACACGCCAAAAGACGTCCGTGCGGTCATGAGCGCTGATAACTCTGGGGCATTTATTAAAGATGGTGATTATTGGTTTGACATGCCACAAGCCATTCCTCCGTACCTTATCGCTATTGGCGCAGGCAACCTTGAATATAAAGAAATGTCTCATCAAACAGCCATTTTTGCGGAGCCACAAATCTTAGATGCGTCAGTTGCTGAGTTTGATGATACACAAGCGATGATCGATAAAACAAATGTCATGTACGGTGAATACGCATGGGGGCGCTATGACTTACTGATGTTACCTCCTAGCTTTCCATTTGGTGGCATGGAAAATCCACGTCTTTCATTCATTACACCAACGGTTGTGGCAGGTGATAAAAGCCTCGTTAATTTAATCGCACATGAGCTGGCACACTCTTGGTCTGGCAACCTTGTAACAAACGCCACTTGGGAAGACCTCTGGTTAAACGAAGGTTTCACCTCTTATGTTGAAAACCGTATCATGGAAGAAGTATTCGGCCGTGAACGTGCAGTAATGGAGCAGGCATTAGATATCGCAGGCCTAAGAGCTCAGTTAAAAAACATCGCCGCGCCTGATACGCGTCTGAACCTAAAACTCAATGGTCGAGATCCAGATGATGCATTTAGCTCTGTACCCTATACAAAAGGGCAATTATTTTTAATCTATCTTGAAGAGAAGTTTGGTCGGGCCAAATTTGACGAATTTGTCAAAGGCTACTTTAGTAAATACTCATTTAAGTCATTAACAACAGCTGAATTTAAGGTTTACTTAAATACTCACCTGTTACAAAAATACCCAGGTATTGTCAGCTTAGAAAAAGCCAATGAATGGATCCATCAACCAGGTCTACCTGTTGATGCGCCAAACCCAACTTCAGATGCATTCATTAATGTCGATAAACTTTCTACGGCATGGCTAAAAGGAGAAGGTACCGTCAATGATTTACCAACAAGTAGTTGGACTGTGCATGAATGGTTGCATTTCATCAATAACTTACCTAGAGATTTAAGCCTAGATCGCATGGCTGAACTTGATAGTGCATTTAACTTAACGACATCCACCAATGCCGAACGCGCTTTTGCGTGGTATATGTTAGGTGTAGGCAATGGCTATAAAGCAATTTACCCTGCACTTGATGAGCATTTATCAGGGATCGGACGTCGTAAACTGATAGTTCCTCTGTATAAAGCACTTGTAAAGAATGGAAAGCGGGAATGGGCACATAAAGTATATACAGCGGCCCGTCCAGGTTATCACCCGCTTGCTCAAGGCACTATTGATGCTATTTTTGCAAAGTAATACCCACTGAGTACACAAATTGATAAGGGCCGTTACCGGCCCTTTTTTATTTTTTCTAAAAATGCCGCGCGCTGCCCTGAACTTGCTTGTTGCCACCAAAAATCGAGCATCGTTGCCGCATCAGGGTGAGAAACGCCCTGCACCGGCTTTTGCGAACCCAATGACGGTGTAGTCAGTCTGGCTTTGGGTTGTGGTTTAGTAGACGCAGCACTTTTTTTGTCATGACTATGTTGTGCAGGCATTGCGGCTATCATGCTTGACTGCGCTAAGCCATTGAGCTTCACGGCAAGCTGTGTTTTCGCATGCGGAGTAACAATGCGCACGACAGGGTTTTTAGCAAATATTTTTGCGGCATCAACGTCTTCAGCCCGCTCAAATGTGACCTGATATACCCCTTGTTCTGTTACATTCAATTCTATCCAGAATGCGTCTGAGTCCACCACTTCGTGTTCATCATAATCAAGCTCATATAAATCACTATATTGGAGCTTCAGTGCATATTGTCCTGGTGCGAGTTCTAATTCCGTAACCTTACTAAACAATGAGTGTTCGATAACATCATTATTAACCTGTAGCGGCAGTAGCTCCTCATTGAACTGAATGGTTGCTGCATGGCCATCTTTTAAAAAAGTAGAAAAAAGTAAGATGCATACGTAGCTTTTTATTCTCATATCACGGTTTCCTTATTTACGTATATTTACAGTTGGCTATTTGACAGTTTGCCTAAACTTTGTCATTAGTGTACACCGTAATTTTTAAATTCTCTGCTAAGTCACGAATAACACATTTTATTAAGGATTATCAATGAGCAATAGTACTATTTTTGACAAAATTATTAACAAGGAAATTCCAGCCGATATTTTATATGAAGATGAATACACGTTGGCATTTAGAGATATCAGTCCGCAAGCGCCATTTCATGTACTTGTAATTCCAAAAACGAAAATTGCAACAATCAACGATGTCACTGAACAAAATTCACACTTAGTCGGCCATTTATATGTCGTAGCTGCTAAACTAGCTAAGGAACATGGGTTTGCCGAAGACGGATATCGTGTCGTCATGAACTGCAACGAAGATGGTGGACAAAGCGTATACCACATTCATTTACATGTCTTGGCAGGTAAAGCATTGGGGTGGCCACCATACACAAATACGAAAAAAGAACTACTTTAAAATATTCCCTGTTAAGGAATGTAAACAAGTAAGTTATTATTTCGAAAACATGAAAAGCCAGCTATATCATAAAGTTATAGTTTGAGTGATGTAATTCATTTGTATTCATAGCGTTATATGTCGATTACATATAGCAAAACTATCTATCGCTTGATGAAAATTCTAATACAAAAGGTCTGAGTCACGTGTTAGCATTGAATCATCAGTTGGAATAAGAGTGTTACCAAAAATGAGCAGTTCTGCCTTTTTGTTATTAGATAAAGAGCCTATTAACACCATAGGAATTAACGTTTTACAGCCATTGCTTAAAACGCAAGGACTAGATGTAACCACAGGTACCGATATAGCAGATGTGCCTGAAGGTACACGCCTATTATTTATAGAAACCGCAACCAATGATGCTTGGAATAAATTAAAAGAACAATTAGTCAGGCTGAAAGTAAGTTGCGATATCATACTATTTAACTTGGACGAGAATCCTGAGCTTGCCAATCGTGCATTACTAAGTGGGATCCGTGGTGTTTTTTATACCACTGATAACGCGGATGTATTAATGAAAGGTATTCGTCTCCTAATGGAAGACCAGCTTTGGTATCGCCGCGAGATCATGTGTAATGCGCTTAATCGTATGTTACAGTTTAACAAAGATGCGCTGCACAAGTTAACTGAAGGTGATATTGAGCCCGTTAAACTCACCAAACGCGAAAAAGCAATTATTTCATTGATGAGTAAGGGGGCTAAAAATAAAGAGATAGCTGAAGATCTCAATATCAGTCCGCACACCGTTAAGACACATTTATATAGCGCATTTAGAAAAACCAAGTGCCGCAACCGTATTGAGTTACTCTCTTGGGCTCAGCAAAATATACCTGATGAAATTCGCTAAATACGAGTGTTAAAATTACAGCCGCTATATGCGGCTGTTTTTGTTTCTTTACTCCGCCCCGTACAGTCTCTATCCTTAACCACAAACCTTCAAAACAATAACAAGAATGTTCGACCCTAAAACACTGTATTTTACTAGTGCCATAATGATGGCAATGATGACCCTACTTAATTTTTTGACTTGGCGGACGAATAAAAGTACACCAGGCACCTTGCTGTACATATTTTATCCCATGGTTTTATTTGCCGCCATAATTGGGTTTTTTATCCATAGCGATATCGAGTCATGGCAAACCATCGGCCTCGCTAATACGCTCTTATTTGCCGCATCCATTATTCACTGCCTCGCCATCTGTCAGTTTCTGAACTATAAAGGCTGGGAGCTAAGACTATTTCTTATCGTCACAGCCTTTTTACTTGCCGCACTCGTGTACTTTAGTGCCGTGGATGATGATTTACGCTGTCGTATCTTCGTGTCTGACCTGCAGCATATTTGCGAAGCAATCTTCTTATTATATCTATTCTTGCGTTTTGCTCGCCCACTTTATCCCAATGGTACTATTGTATACGGTATCGTACTAACGCTAGTTTTAAGCGCTTTTTTAGCCCGTACTGTATTGATGGGAGAGGTCACTACTTTTACACTTCTTGAAGACAATTGGTTTGTTATTACGTTGTTTGTTAACGGGGTATTAGCCCCTATTTTTTATGCCACTGGCATGGCCCTTTTATGTAATGAACGCCGTGAAGATCACTTAAATCAGCTTACTGAAAAAGCCAAAAAAGATCTCGAGATCAGAGGGCTATTTCTGTCCACTATCAGTCATGAGATCCGCACACCGCTCAATGGGATTTTAGGCAGTGCTCAATTGGTTTTAAACCGAACCACAAACCACCGCAACAAAGCGTACTGCGAAGCCATCGTCAATTCAGCAGCATCTCTTAACTTACTCATTGATAAAGTGCTCGATTACGCAAGTTTAGATCAAAGTGATGAGTCCCTTTACGAAGAAGATGTTGAACTCAAAAGTTGGCTCAATAACCTCTGTTTACTATTAAGCCCATTAGCCGAACAAAAGAAACTCAGCTTTGAGCTCATTTACGAGCTTCCTGAACAAGCTTGCTATTATTGCGATCAACAAAAACTCCGCCAAATAATTATAAACTTAGTAGGTAATGCTATTAAATTTACCGATAAAGGGTGTGTCAAAATCCGTGTAGAATTACTTGAAGAAGCGCATATGTCGCATATTGTCCGCTTTAGCGTGATAGATTCAGGGCCAGGTATTGATGAGGAAGACATTAGTAAATTAACCGAACCCTATGTGCAAAGTAGCGCCGGTAAAATCAAAGGTGGTACAGGGTTAGGGTTAGCAATAACCAGTCGATTATTAGATAGACTCGACAGTAAACTCGATATTCTCAGTGAACTCAATAAAGGCAGCTCTTTTAGCTTTGATATACCTTTAACCGTCGGCGAACTTAGCCTTGTTGAGCAACGCCACCATAATACAGATTGCATTACAGGTCTAAACATACTTTTGGTAGAAGATTTAGATTTGAATCAGAAGATTGCCATTGAGTTTATGGCAACTGACGAGCATAAGGTAAAGCTCGCAACCGATGGCGCCAGCGCGATTGAGTTACTGACACAACATCAATTTGATGTGGTGTTGCTTGATATGAACTTACCCGATTTCACTGGCCAAGAGGTGCTCCGTCGACTGCAAACAATTGAGCACAAAAACCAACGCACTCCGTTCCTTGCTTTCACCGCCAGTTTAAGTCCTGATGAAGTCAAAGAGTATTTAGCGCTTGGAATAAAAGACATTGTCGGCAAACCCATTAAGCAGGAAAAACTGCGACAAAAATTAAACGACTCACAGTCCGCACAGAAACCAAGTATGAGTGTGGAACTCACCGATACACTTTATGATGAAACGGCGGTTAGTTCACTAAAAAGTAGCTTTAGCGACGACGAAGTCTCTTCTATCTATAATGAATTTGTGCTGTCTGCGCGAAATAAGCTCATACATATTCAACAAATGCTTTCACAAGATAGTGAACAATGCATACGGTTACTTCATCGACAATCAAGTACCGCAATGCAGCTTGGGTTTAATCGATATGGTTTACTGTTAAAGAAAATTGAACGACGTTTACTTGAAAGAAAATCAAGTGATACCGAGCTTACTCAAGCAATGGCATTATGGCAGCAGAGTTTAGAAGCGTACCTTGATTTTGTAAGAAGAAATACCTTGAACTAGTTTGTAGCGACTAACATAACCATGGTAATACGCATGATTTACCCGCTGTTTAACGGTATTTTCTTACCGTTTATCGCGCATAATCGACATAACAGCCAAATTTAGTCATTCTCACTACTATTAAAGGTTTAATGCTGCGTATTAAACCGACCAATAACGATAATATGGAATTCACAATGGCATTTTTCAAAAAACCACTGACGGCCGCAATCAGCCTCGCGATTCTAGGCACAAGCCTACCGAGCTTAGCGGATACCACAAATACTACTGCCCCAGCAGCACAAGAACGTAAAACAGATACTTGGGATGTATTAAATACTCCGGGCGAAAAGCAAACAATCACCATTGACACCAATCAAACCACATGGAGCAACTTAGATGTTAGCCCTGATGGTAAGCACATTGTCTTTGATATGCTCGGTGATATATACATCATGCCTATCAGCGGTGGGAAAGCAACCGCGGTAACGAATGATATGGGGTGGAATATCCAACCTAAATTCTCTCCAGATGGCAGCAAGATTGCTTTTATTTCTGACCGTGCAGGTGGCGATAACCTGTGGGTAATGGATATCAATGGCGAGAATAAGCGACAAGTGTCAAAAGAAACGAATAATATCGTTCACAACCCAGCATGGGCACCTGACGGACAATATATTGCCGTAAAGCAAGGTCAAGTGACAGGCCGCACTATCCCTGGTGGCTCAATTCGTATGTACCATATCAGTGGTGGTAAAGGCGTGATCGTTCGCGAGCGTTTACATGGTGCTAAATCTCAGAAAAATATCGCAGAGCCTGCGTTCTCAACTGACGGGAAAAAAATATATTACTCTGTTGATGGCACCGCTGGTGTAAGTTGGCAATACAATAAAAATGCACTTGGGACAGTGTTTGAAATCCGTAGCTGGGATTTAGCAACCGCAGAAGAAGAAACGATTGTCAAAGGCGCAGGAGGAGCCATTCGCCCGACACCAAGCCCTGACGGTAAATCTATTGCGTTCGTAAAACGTGTTGATGATGGTAAAGCCATGGCGAGTGCGTTATATGTTAAAAATCTGGAATCTGGGATCGAAACAGAAATTTATGCGGGCTTAGACAGAGATTTACAAGAAGCAAATGGAGCACATGGTAATACCCCTTCTTTTGCATATACGCCTGATGGCAAAGCGCTGGTGTTTTGGGCTGGCGGTGTATTTAGAACGGTAGATATTCAATCTAAAGAAGCACAGGTCATACCCACTCGAATCGTAGCAGAAAAACAAATTACACCTGCATTACGTTTTGCGGTTGATGTTGCTCCTGATAGTTTCAAAATAAAAATGGCTCGTTGGTCACAATTATCACCAAATGGTGAAACGGCACTTTTCCAAGCATTAGGTTATCTATACGTCAAAGATATAGAATCAGGTAAAGTCAGGCGCCTTACAAAACAAACCGATCACTTCGAGTTTTATCCAAGTTATTCACGCGATGGTCAATCGATTGTATACACCGCATGGGATGATAAAACGCTAGGTTCCATTCGCGTTATTTCAGCGAAAGGCGGAAAAGGTAAAGTAATAACCAAGCAACCGGGACATTATATTTCACCGAGCTTTTCACCTGACGGCAAGCATATTTTATATAAGAAAGTAACCGGTGGTTACCTTTTAAATGGTGACTGGTCTATGTCACCTGGAATTTACCTTATTCCAAGTAAAGGCGGTAAAACAAAACGCGTTGTTAAATCCGGTGATAACCCACACTTTGGTGCTGAGTCAGACCGTATTTTCTTCTCTGTTGCAGGTGATACTGACCGAGAACTCAAAAGTGTTAACCTCAATGGGCAAAAAGAGCGCAGCCATTTTAAAGGCGATTACATTTTCGATTTTAAAGTTTCTCCAAATGGCCAATACGTTGCCTTCATTGAACACTTTAATACCTTTGTTGCTCCATTTACCAGCACGGGTAAAACCCTATCTATTAACAAAGGAACCAAATCCTTCCCTGTTAAGCAAGTGTCTAAGTATTCCGGCGATTACCTAAATTGGATAAGTGACAGTAGCGCGCTTACTTGGGCATTCGGCCCAAATTTATATCAGAGAAAACTCACTGATACTTTCGCATTCTTAACGGGCGAAGACATAAAAGCCAAAGAATTAACGGCCCAAGGTATTGATCTCAGTTTTACACAAAAAGCAGATAAACCTCAGGGTACACTGGCACTCGTCGGCGGTACCATAGTCACGATGCGTGATGCTGATAAGCAGCAGGAAATCATCGAAAATGGGGTTGTTGTTATCAAAGAAAACCGCATTGTTGCGGTCGGTAAGCAAGGTGAAGTCACGATTCCAAGCGGTGCAAAAACCCTGGATATCACTGGTAAAACGGTTGTCCCTGGGCTCGTCGATGCTCATGCCCATGGCAGTTACGGAAGCCATGACTTGCAGCCAAAACAAAACTGGAATCAATACTCAAACTTGAGCTTCGGTGTCACAACGATTCACGACCCTTCCAATAATTCATCTGAAGTATTCTCAATGGCTGAGCTGGCCAAAGCAGGTAAAACACTTGCCCCACGTATTTACTCTGTAGGCAGAATTCTTTATGCCGGTAATGCGCCTGGGTATAAAACGCCAATTAGCAACTTAGAAGAAGCGGAGTTCCATGTGAAGCGCTTAAAAGATGCCGGGGCTATCTCAGTGAAAAGCTATAACCACCCTCGCCGTGAAACGCGTCAGCAAGTGCTTGAAGCCGCTAAGAACATGGAAATTATGGTTGTGCCTGAAGGGGGATCTAAGTTCCAGCACAATATGAATATGATTGTGGATGGACATACAGGTGTAGAACACGCCTTACCTATTCCTCATATTTATTCTGATATTGAACAAATGTGGGGGCAAACAGATGTTGGATTTACACCCACTTTTGTGGTGGCTTATGGCGGAATTAAAGGGGAAGACTACTTCTACGAACATACTAATGTATGGGAAAATGAGCGCTTAATGAGCTTCGTACCGGATTATATTGTCAGACCTCGGTCTATTCGACCAGGCCAAGCGCCTGAAAGATTATATAACCACATACTGACAGCTGAAGTTGCAAAACAATTGCGTGACGAAGGTGTCACCGTTCATATTGGCGCTCACGGCCAGCGTGAAGGTTTAGCAGCGCATTGGGAACTTTGGTCAATGGCCCAAGGCGGTTTCACCGCTTGGGAAGCGCTACGAAGTGGTACCATTGATGGTGCAAAATACCTTGGTATGGATCATGACATTGGGACTATCGAAAAAGGCAAACTTGCCGACTTAGCTATCATCGAGGGAGATGTGTTAAGCAATATTCGTCAATCAGAAAACGTGGCATATACGGTTATCAATGGGCGTATTTATGATTCGGCAACGATGAATGAAGTCGGTAACTACGATACTAAACGCGCACCGTTTTTCTTTGAAGGAGGCACTAAAACACAGATGCATCCTGCCACACAAATGTACATGGAAGAAAAAGCACACAAGTATCATTGGAAACACTAATTAATTGTTTCTGAAAATAAAAAGCCACCGATTGGTGGTTTTTTTATGCCATTTAAAAAAGACGCTATTTGCGAAATTAGGCACAAATTTTGTGTGCTTTCACTAGACGTAAACGAGAACTGTTCTACACTTTGCTGCAAAGATACATTTTGTATCAACAAAAATAACGAGAACAAGGAGTGCGCAATGGCCAGTATCAATGCGATTTATCAATCTTTAGACCTGACCAAAAAGCTTATTATTGCATTCTTATTGGTTGCACTTGCTCCCATTGCCGTTGTTATTTCTATGGCGCTATATCACGCCACAGACGCACTTCAGCAACAAGCCTATTCACAACTTGGGGCGGTTGGGGAAATCAAAAAAAGCGCCGTTGAACGCCACTTTAAAGCCGTAAAAAATAAAATGAGTGCGCTTGCACACAACCCATACGCACAAACCGCAGCCCGTGAATTCATTTATGCATTTAGTACACTTGATGGCACCGTTATTATTCCTGACACTTTAACGCAATTTTATCAGAATGAATTCACGACTAAATTTAATACTGAAAACCCGAGTGCAACGTTACCAGATAACTTAATTGATAGTATCAGTGCTGAAGGGCTTATGCTGCAACAACGCTATATTGCAGACAACCCATTTGCACTTGGCGAAAAATCAAAATTGGTAAAAACCGACCATGATGATGATTATGATATGACCCACCAACGTCATCATGAATACTTTTTGAAAGTTGCTGAAATCAATCATTTCTACGATATTTTTATTGTGGATAACGAAACGGGTAACATCGTCTATTCTGTATACAAAGAACTCGATTTTGCCACATCGCTGCTCACAGGGCCTTATGCAAATAGTAACCTTGCTGCTGTATTTCAAAAAGCCCGCTCGTTGAATACCCCCGAACAGTATGCTTTTGTCGACTATCAACAGTACCTCCCCTCATACAATGCCCCAGCAAGCTTTATTGCAGCACCGCTCATCAACACTGGGCATGCACAATCTACACTCATTTTTCAATTATCAATTGATGCGCTGAATGACATCATGACGGAAAGAGAAGGGCTCGGTGAAAGTGGTGAAACTTACTTAGTCGGGCGTGATGGGTTAATGCGTTCAGATTCCTATTTAGACCCTGAAAATCACTCAGTAATAAACTCATTTAAATACCCAAGTAAAGGCGCTATAAATACTGAAGGGTTCCAACGCGCCATCGCAGGAGAGCATGGTCAGAAGCTGATCACCGATTACAACGGACAACCTGTACTTTCCGCTTTCATGCCCATAGATGTGTTAGGATCAGACTGGGCATTGCTTGCTGAAATAGACAAAGCAGAAGCATTTGATGCCGTCACACGATTACGTAATTTGCTCATAGTCGTACTTGTATTCACGATTGCCGTCATCGTGGTTATTGCATTTCTCTTTGCGCGTACGTTAACTCGGCCAGCACATGCTTTAGTTAATACGATGCGCAGAGTTGAACAAGAAGGCGATTTTTCTATTCGTGCCCCCATCGCTTCAAAAGATGAAATTGGGCAATCTGCGCTTGCCTTTAATTCTCTATTAAATGAACTTCAGCAATCAATTTCAGAAACAAACTTAGTCATGAATGAAATGGCATCTGGACGTTTTTCAAAACGAATTAAAGTCCAGTGCAAAGGGGAGTTAGAAACATTAAAGCAAGCAACCAATCATTGTGCAAATAGCTTAGATATTGCGATTGGCGAAATAAATCAAGTTATTAAAGCCATGTCAATCGGACAATTTGACTTGCAACTCACTGCACCTATGTCAGGCGATTTAGATAAACTAAAATCGAATGTAAACCAATCATTGCATTCTCTCAACGGCACTATGAATGCCATTGTGTCTGTTATGGAAAATGTCGAGCATGGTGACTTTAATGGACGCGTCTCTATTGATGCGCAAGGAAAACTCGGTCAGTTAAAAGATTGCGTAAATAACTCTATTTTCAGCGTGTCAGGTGCCATTGATGAAATAAGTACAGTGATGGGCGCTATTCGCCAAGGCGACTTCTCACAACGTATTGATATCCCATTAGAAGGTCAGCTCAATGCTCTAAAAGATAATGTAAACGTCAGTGTCGACAACCTCGCAGTTATCATCAAAGACATTAGTACAATAATGGCTGCAATGAGTAAAGGTGACTTTAAACAAAGTGTACAGTGCCCAGCTCAAGGTCAGTTAGGGCAACTTAAAGACGATATAAATACCTCTATTCACGGCCTTGATAAAGCAGTGAGTGAAATTTCTTCAGTCATGATGGCAATTAGCCACGGTCGCTTTGACCGCACAATCACCTCGGCTATGCCAGGCCAACTTGATACCCTAAAATCCGATATAAATAACTCTGTCGGTAATTTAAACCAAGTTATTGAAGAACTCGCCGCGGTGATGGCAGCAATGTGCAAAGGCAATTTCAACTTAAAGATACAATCGCCGCTACAAGGACAACTGCAACAACTTAAAGAAGATGTAAATACGTCTATTACTACAATTTCTGATGCAATAAGTGAAGTGACGCATGTACTCAGTGCTGTGTCTCAGGGCAAGCTAACCGACTCTATTTCAGGCAATTATGATGGCGTTTTCTTAGTACTAAAACAGGATGTCAATACCACTATCAGTAAGTTAACCGAAGTGATAGAGGGCATACAGTTATCAGCAAGCCACGTATCGCAAAGTGCAGGAGAGATTGCTGCCAGTAATACTGAAATTAGTGCCAGAACAGAAGAGCAAGCCGCTAATTTGGAAGAAGCCAGTGCGAGTACAGGCCACATTCTCAGTGAAATAACGGCTGTAGCCAAACAATCGGGTAATGCCGTAGAACTATCAAACGATGCCCAAAATATAGCACTAGAAGGTGGTGAGCTTTCAAAAGAAACCGTCATAGCAATAGAAGAAGTCAATGGCGCAAGTAAAGACATCAATGAAATTGTGTCGGTCATCGATGGTCTCGCGTTTCAAACCAATTTATTGGCTTTGAACGCGGCAGTTGAAGCCGCTCGAGCTGGTGAACATGGAAGAGGGTTCGCAGTTGTTGCTAACGAAGTCCGAGAGCTTGCTGGGCGAAGCGCAGCATCAGCCAAGCAGATCAAAAACATCATTGCTAATAGTAATCAAAAAGTAGACCAAAGCACCGATATGGCAAATAGCTCTGGTCATAAACTCGAACAAATTGTCGACGCGGTTTCCAAAGTTAATAACACCATTGTCAAAATAAACCAATCAACGATCACACAACAACAAGCAATTAAAGAAGTTGACTTGGTTGTGCAACGACTGACTGATTTAATTCAAGAAAATTCAGCGATAACTGAAGAAACAATGGCGGCAGCGAAACAGATGGCTGATCAAGCAAATCAAATGCGCCGCTTGTTAGGTTACTTCTCGTTAAGTAAGCAAAGTGCAGACAATACGCAATTACTCATCCATCAATATAATCGCTAACTCAACTTAAATTCGTCGGCATCTAAATGGGCAGGGAAAGCTGCCCTAAATGCTTCTAACTGGTTTTTCACTAAGTGAACGAATGCGACCGCAGTCTGATTATCTGGTAATTGCATAATAGCTTCCCCCTTAAAATTATATGCAGCACTGCCCCCACTGTGGGCAACTTGATTACCATCTACACCAACTCGATTACAACCCAAGACATAACATTGATTTTCCATTGCTCTGGCCATCAATAATGTATCCCAAACATGACGCCGTGCTGCAGGCCAGTTTGCGACATTAACCATAACATCGTAGTCATTCCTATTACGTTGGAATACAGGAAACCGCAAGTCGTAACACACTTGGGGTAATATTCTAAAGCCGTTAATAGTAAAAACTTGTCTCGCTTGTCCCGCTTCGACATAGTCTCCTTCGTTACCCAATCGAAACAAATGCCGCTTATCATAATGCATCACAGTACCATCTGGTTTTACCCAATAAAGCCGATTTACCTGCTTGGCACCCATTTGTACTAATACAGACCCCGCAACCACCGCTTGACAGTGCTGAGCACACTGAATTAGCCACTGCAGTATAGGTCCGCCTTTTGGTTCGCTGATCCCTTCATCAACCGCGAAACCCGTTGCAAAAGTCTCTGGCAATAAAATTAAATCAACCTTGTTTTTTGGTTCACTTAAACTTTCTGTTAATAGCGCCTGCAAAGCGGTAAAATTCATTTGTGGCTGTAACCAAACAATATCATGTTGTACCACCGCAACTCGTAATTCAGTGCCCTTTGAATCATTTATAATTGACATAGTTTCTCCGCTGCGATTAATAACGTAGCCGTTTCTTTTGCAAAACACAGTCGGATCACTTTGTCTGACGACCCCTGTGCATAAAATACGCTCAGAGGTATTGCAGCTACCCCCACTTCTTTCACTAAATACTCACAAAATGCCACATCATCTAATGAGGAGATTTCACTGTAATCCAGTAATAAAAAATACGTCCCTTCACTTGGCAGCACACGAAAGCGACTGGTTGATAAGGCATCGATTAAACAGTCTCGTTTTATTTGATAAAACTGGGCCAATTCATCAACATGTTGACCTTGCTCCGCGAGCATATCGGTTAAAGCCAATTGTGCAGGCGTAAAGCTTGAAAACGTCACATACTGATGAATTTTTCTAAATTCATCCGTTAAGTGCGTAGGTGCAATACAGTAGCCCATTTTCCAACCAGTACAATGGAACGTCTTGCCAAAGCTAGAGACCACAAAACTGCGACTTAACAACTCAGGATCACGTAACACACTCAAATGAGGCTGATTATCAAAGGTAATATGCTCATATACTTCATCACTTATCAGATAAAGTTCATATTGCATAACCAGCTTTTTCAACTGGGTGAGATCTGCCAACTTGAGTGTTTTAGCACTCGGGTTATGGGGGGTATTAATCACTATTGCACGAGTTTTTTCACTCATGAGCTGATGTACCTGTGACCAATCAATTGCATAATCCGGCGCATGTGTTGCCACATGTACCGCTTTACCTCCTGCTAACTCAATGGCAGGTTGGTAAGAATCGTAAGCAGGGTCAAAGACGATCACTTCATCACCTGGATGTATAATCGTTTGAATTGCAACAAATAGTGCTTCCGTTGCCCCTGACGTAATGGTTACCATCTGCTCAGCATCTATCTTTGTATGATAACGCCGCTTCACCAATTCACCTATTTGCAGTTGCAGTGGCTTTATACCTGGCGAAGGCGAATATTGATTAAACCCCTGTGCACTATAATCCGCTAGTTTCGCTTTTAATAATTCAGGGGTATCAAACTCGGGAAAACCTTGAGACAAATTAATGGCTGAATACTGGTTAGCCAACCCTGTCATTTTACTAAAAATACTTATTTCAAGATCCGGTAACTTACTCTGCACGGCTCTCTCCAGTTATACTTAATATTGTTATTAAAATAAGGAGTTAGTTACTATAAGTGACAAGTACATTTAAACCAAACAACGTCACACCCCCCTATCTAGCTATAAATAAAGGCGACCTAAGTCGCCTTTATTTATATATCATAATTTTAGATGCGCATCTAAAAATGCGAGTATGCGTTCATAGTATTGTGCACGATGCTTCGCTTTATAAAATCCGTGTCCCTCACTTTCTAGTAACATAAACTGGTAAGGATGCTTGGCTTTTTCCAACGCCTCTATCAGTGACTCAGCCTGTTCAATCGGCGCTCTCTTATCTTCACCCCCATGCACTATTAGCACAGGCGCTTTTAGCTTCTCAATATTATGGCTTGGAGAAAAGTCTTTTAATTGCTGCTGATCGTCCCCCAAAACGCGAGCCAAATAGCTTCTCCCTGTTTTACGCCCCGCGACATCCCCCTCTTTAAACGTCAACGGTAAATCATACACACCAACAACACCAATAGCGCACTTGAACAAATCAGGCTCAATAATCGCGCTTTGTAGCGCCGAGTAACCGCCAAAGCTTGCTCCCATAATGCACATATTACTCGCGTCGGCATATCCTTGTTTGATCACATACTGAGTGCCATCAATGATGTCATGTTGTATATCACTTCCCCACTTGCGGTATCCTGCTACTTCAAAATTTCGGCCATATCCACCTGAACCGCGAAAGTTTACTTTCAGTACTGCCATACCTCGACTTGCTAATAACTGACTTTCAACATCAAATCGCCAATAATCTCTTGTCCTATGAGGTCCACCATGTGGCATCACTACCAGTGGCAGATTTTTTGCTTCCTTTCCTTTTGGCAAAGTCAGGTAGCCACGAATTTCAACACCGTCGCGAGCGGTGAATTTTATCGGTTTCGTTTCTGCCATTTTATCAGTAGGTAGCCAGCCCCTTTCGGAAAATAAAAAGCTCAGCTTTTTCTTTTCGCCATCATATAGATAATATTGCCCCGGGTTTTGATCACTCCAAACGTAAGCAATACTGCGCTTACCATCCTTACTGCTACTGATTAAATGTACTTGGCTATTAGGAAACGTCGCCAATAATGACTTTAACGTGCGGCTGCCTTGCGAATTACTATCTGTAAATGCGTAACTCGGATACCCAGACTCTAATTCAATCGCAATGACTTCTTTGCTAATGCTATCAGTCCAAACCGTTGAAGGTGATACCTCATCATCTTGAAACACCTTGGTCGTTACACCCGTTGTTAAATCAAGCTTGTAAATGCCTTGCGGGCCCCCAGATTCAGACGCCCCTATTAACGCGTATTTACCTGATTTATCGAATGACCATGGCGTGACGTCTTGTAAAGAAGTATTACTTAGAGGCAGAGCACGCCATTTATCGCCACGCTTATCTCTAATATGAATAGACTGGTTTATATAATTATCAGTAGAAACGACAACACGTACATTCCCTTGATGGTCGGTTACATAACGGCCCATTTTTGAAGGTGATCCTGCAACACGCTTACGATGTCCATTGTGAATATTGACTCGGTACACGACTGTTTTGGGCTCTTTAACCATACGCCATGGGTACGTCACGATTAGAATATGATCTTCATCATCGGGGAGGCTATCTAATACATAAGAAGTGCCGTTTAAAGGGGGGACTTTTTTAATCGCCGAACCAGTTTGCATTTCACCTTGATACCCAACCACATAACGCTGTCGTTTACCGTCCCAGTTCATAGCATACAGTTCGCCTCGATATTCTGGGTGGGCAGACCAGCCCCTCAAATATTGCTTTTCCGCAACCAGCCTCTTGTTGCTTGCCCAAACATAAGCACCAACTTGTCCATTGCCACTAAAGCTAATTCCGCTAACTATTTTATTATCTTTCAGGTCAAGAATATAAAGGTTATTCTTGCCTTCAACTTTAGAAATAAAACTGAGGTACTTGCCATTGGGAGAAATTTGCACCTGTCGGTACGCAAAATCCTTACTAAAATCTGCCACAGAAATAATTTCGCCAGCATGTGTCCATTTGGCACTACTTAATATCAAAATTAAGCAACATACTTTAAATAATATTTTCATTGTTCATCCATTAATTTATTACAGGCGATCCTATACCAGAGATAACGCATTATTCAATAAATTGCTGACGATAACATCTATTTATTCTGTCGCAACCTCACTAAAAACCAAACTCGTATATTAGCCACTGGTTTTATTACATATCAAGATAAATATAAGACATATTTTTAAGTAGGCAGTGTCATGCACGTTCTGATTGGTTAAATTCAGAATAATTTAGCAGCGTTCAATTAACCTATATATTATGGACAACTCTTATGATGGGTAAAAACTTGATAACGGGATCAGCTCATGGAAATAAGGCATACCGCCCATTTAATCGCAAATTTATTTGGCCAACTTAACCTTGATGAAAAGATGGCCCCTTTCGTGGCCATCTAACAGTATCTAACAGTATCTAACAGTATCTAACAGTGTACTAACCTTGTTGTTTTGCCTGTTCTGCCTGAATATAAAGGCGCACCTGCTCTTCTAAAACAAATAAAGGGACCGAACCGTGGCGCAATACTTGATGATGAAACTCACGAATATCAAACTCTTGACCAAGCGCTTCTTCGGCTTCCTGGCGTAACCGTTTAATCGTTAACTCACCAATTTTGTAAGACAAAGCTTGCCCAGGCCAAGAAATATAACGGTCCGTTTCAGTTTTTATATTGTGTAAAGAGAGCGCGCTATTGTCTTTCATAAAATTCATGGCTTGCTCTCGACTCCAACCAAACATATGCATACCAGTATCAACCACTAGCCGTGCTGCGCGCCACATTTCATACGTTAAACGGCCGAAGTTACTATATGGATCCTTATAAAAACCCGCTTCAAGCCCTAAATATTCAGAATATAATCCCCAACCTTCACCAAAAGCCGAAATATACGTATTGCGACGATAACCTGGTAAATAATCCAATTCAGCATTCAACGCAATTTGTAAATGATGGCCTGGCACCGCTTCATGCAAAGTCAATGCTTCCAGCACATACAAAGGGCGTTTATCTAGTGCATAAGTATTTACCCAATAAAAACCAGCTTCATCATCTTTGCTCGCACCGCTGTATCTACCAGTTGTATATTTAGGCGCAATGCTTGCCGGAACGGGCTCTACACCATACGGCCTGCGAGGTAGTGTATGAAACAGCTTTGGTAATTGTGCATCCATTTTCTTGGCAATAAAAGCGGCTTCTTTTAACAGTTGTTCTGGTGTGGTTGCATAAAATTGTGGATCCGTTCTCAAAAAGTCGACAAATTCAGCAAATGTCCCTTCAAACCCACTCTCCTGAATGACGTTTTGCATTTCAGAACGAATACGAGCAACTTCTTGCAATCCCAATTCATGGATTTCCTTTGCCGTCATGTCTGTCGTTGTATAATGGCGAACACGATTTGCATAATACGACTCGCCATTTTTCGTGGCTGAAATACCAATCTCTTCTCTTGCGGCAGGGCGGTATTCATCCACAAAAAAGCGTAAATAATTTTGATACGCAGGAAGCACCTGTTCAGTAATAATGTCTTGTGCACGTTGTTGCAACTTTTCAAAATCAGCTGCTGGTAGCTTCGCAGAATTCACTAAAAATGGCGCATAAAACTCAGAATCAACGACGTTAGGCACGATGAACGCAGTAATAGACTCTTCATAGCCCGCAAGCACAACTTTAGGCTGGGTCATGCCAACTTGTACACCCTTTTTCATCCACATTATATTTTGTGCAAAATAGCGAGGGATTTGCTGTAATCGACTTAAATACAACTCATAACCAGATAGCTTCGCAAAGTCATGCCCAGCAACCATAGAAGACATGCTGGAATGGAAGCCGTATTCTGACGTCAACGGTATGTAATGGCTATGAAAGCGATACTGATCAACTTGATTTTGAATTTGCGCACGCAAAATGGTGTGATTAATCCGGTTGTCGTCACTCATTTTGGTTAAAGGAAGCTTATCCAACTCATGCAAAAACTGTACATTACGATGATAATTTTTTGCTAAACTTTCAGCAGATAAGTCAGGTAGCAACGGTGCCCCATTTGTCTGCGTTCTCGCATACGCATTGTTACTTTTGCGAGTTGTTTCCACTTCTTGAGCAATATGAGTAAACTGCGCATCAACATTAACAGGCGTTAATTGGCATGCAGACAAACAAAGAGCTAATAACGAAATAGACGTGTAGTTGATTAACGTTTTTCTCACTCGAAAGCCTTATTATATTTTTATCTTCAGTCACTGTAGCTAAGCAAGCTCATTATTCGCAACTAATTTCGACAGACTTCATAATTTACATTAGTGCAAAAATACAACAAACCCAGCCTTTATGATTATAAAATCAGCAAATAAACAAATATAAATCATTTTTCTATTTCCAAAGTGGCCATTTTGCTTTTAAATACGTGATTGACTCAGTAATGTAGTCTTCAATGTAGGGACGCAATTCTGAAGCTCAAGGATATCAAGATTACTTACATACTTTTCGCTGACTTATTATTGCGGTAAATGAAATGATATTCCATGATCCTATGGCTGTTGCACAGGAAAAAATGACCAAAGTCTGCCTCTTTTTAGAGCAACACCATTTACCGCCTACGCCGTTAAATTATCAGGTAACGTACACCTATATTAGCAAGTCTGATACGGAGCTCAATGCAGCACTTGATAGCATCTTAAATAGCGGACAAAAAATAGATAGCATTTACTTAGAGCAACTCTACTTTGAGTACATAAATCAGGGTCATCAAGAAGAAGCAGCCATGCTAAAAAACGTGGATGGGATCCTATCAAGCTTACATAACTCCACCCGTAACTCACAACGTAATATCAATCAGTTTTCTGAACAACTGCACCACTGCGTCCACTCTTTAGATGAGCACAATATTGAAAAGAGTAAGCGTGCGCTGATGCTTTTATCTAAACAAGCTGATGCTTTGCGACAGCAACAGGTGCAATTTAAAGCCACCCTTAAAAATGCCCGTTTAATGCATAAAAAGACGCAACAGCAATTGCTTAAGCTGCGCAAGCAACACATTATCGACACCCAAACTGGCATGTACAAACGCCATTATTTAAATCAGCAAACACAACTGTGGCTACAACAAAATAAGCCTCTGTGTGCTATCGCAATACAAGTAGAAAACATCGACGAGTTCTCGAATAAATACGGCGATGCCATTGCTGAAGTGGTGCTCAATCGTGTTGCTAGGAAAATTCAAAAATATGTCTTTGAAAGCGGTTTACCCGGCAGGACTGGTAAAAATGAGTTTACCGTATTATTACCTGATGTAGAGCCTGAAACGGCACTCGTGATCGCAGACAAAGTACTAAAAGGCGTCGAAAAACTGAAATTTGTGAGCTCAAAAAGCCCGCTTGAGTTACCCAGTGTGCAATTATCTTTGGGTATCGTTAAACAGCAGCAAGAGGCTGACTTTACGACATTAGCCCGTAAGGCAGCACAAGCGGCTCACAAAGCCCTTACCCTTAATCAGGCCTACTATATTCCCTCATAGTCTGAAATTTCTTCGCTATTATAAGATAAAATCCTACCCTTATGAATTGCACGTGAGTCACGCGATCAAGTACACTAAGCGCATCATAATGTTAAGCCTAACTGAGAAAACAATGAAAGAGTCACCACAAGATACTGCTGATTTTGGTTATAAAACCGTTGATCGTGAAGAAAAGGCTTCTCTCGTCGCCGATGTATTCCACTCAGTTGCAGCAAAATATGACATTATGAATGATTTGATGTCGTTTGGAGTCCATCGACTTTGGAAACGTCAAGCAATTGCTTGCTCCGGCGTACGAAAAGGCCATAAAGTATTGGATTTAGCAGGTGGTACCGGTGATTTAACGGCTAAATTCAGTCAGCTAGTGACTGAGTCTGGTCAAGTTATTCTTGGTGACATTAACGATTCAATGCTTAAAGTTGGTCGTGATAAGCTACGTGACTTGGGCTTAGTCGGCAATATCGAATACGTGCAAATGAACGCGGAAGCACTGCCATTTCCTGATAACTCTTTTGATGTGATTACCATTGCTTTTGGGCTGCGTAATGTCACTGATAAAGATGCCGCATTGCGCTCTATGTATAGAATACTCAAACCCGGTGGTCGCTTATTAGTGCTGGAATTCTCAAAAACCAATAATGAAGCGCTCTCTAAGCTCTACGATTTATATTCATTTAACCTACTACCAACTATGGGGAAAATCATCGCTAATGACAGTGAGTCATATCGCTATTTGGCCGAGTCAATTCGTATGCACCCAGATCAAGAAACACTCAAGAGTATGATGGAAGAAGCCGGTTTTGAACAAACCAGTTATCAGAACATGACCGGCGGTATTGTGGCGCTTCATCGCGGCTTTAAATACTAAGGGTACGTATGATTGAGGTCGTTGCAAGTGCCATCGTCGAGTCATGTTTGAATCGCTTGCTCATTTTAGAGCCCGAATTAACAAGGTCTCTGGAAAACTGTAAACATAAAGTGATCGCCGTTGAATTACGCGATTGGCAGCACACCTTCGCGTTCACTTACGTAGGCCATCAATTTATGGTATTCAGTCAATATCAAGAACATGCAGACTGTCATATCAGCGCCAGCTTAGAAACTTTAACCAAGCTCACTAACCCTAGTTTGCTCACGCAACTCATTCGACAAGAGAAACTAGATTTAGAAGGTGATTTGCAACTTGCGCAAAACTATAGCTCAGCCTTTTCAAACATACATATTGACTGGGCAGAACATCTATCTCGCTACATTGGTGATGCACCAGCACAACAGGTGATAAACAGTACCCAAAAAGCCCATGTCCAAGGCAAAACGATTGGCAGCTCATTTAAGTCAACAGTCACACAATTATGCCAAGATGAACTCAAAGTGACCATTCACCCTTTAGAGCTTGAACAATACAAAATGCATACCCGACATATAAAAAATCAAGCAGCTCAATTAGAGCAGCGTATTCAACTCTTACTTAACCGCTGAGGAGCGAATGTTGGCAGTTGCTCGTTTATATCAAATAACTCAAACCTTACTGCAATACGGTTTAGATGATCTCATCCCAAAAAATAAGCAACCTTGGTATGGAAAGCTTGCAAGAAAAAGTTTGTTTTGGTTAAAAAACAAACACCCCGATAAATCCATTGGTCAAAGGTTAAGACTCTCACTGGAAACTCTTGGACCCGTATGGATAAAGTTTGGGCAAATGTTATCGACCAGACGAGATTTACTCCCCCAAGAAATTGCAGAAGAACTAGCGCAGTTGCAAGACAAAGTGCAACCATTCTGTGGCCAACAAGCGCAAAGGTTAATCGAGCAAGCACTACAGATAGATGATATTAGCGAACTATTTAGTGAGTTTGATCAAACCCCACTGGCTTCTGCTTCTATAGCGCAAGTACATACTGCTCGCTTACATACCCACGAGCAGGATAAAGACGTTGTTATCAAGGTCATCCGTCCTAATATCGAACAACAAATTGAAGCGGATCTTGCATTAATGACTCGGTTCGCCAGCATGCTTGTTAAAGTCGTGAGCCAAAGCAGACGCTTACGCCCAGTAGAGGTGGTCAAAGAATACAAAAAAACACTGCTTGATGAGCTTGACTTACTGCGTGAAGGTGCGAATGCATTACAGTTACGTCGTAATTTCTCTGACTCAGATTCTTTATATATCCCAGAGATATACAGTGATCATTCGCGTAAGAACGTCCTCGTTATGGAGCGTATCTACGGCATCCCCGTTTCAGATACTGACGCTCTATTAGCGCAAGGTACTAATATGAAGTTGTTGGCTGAAAGAGGTGTCGAAGTATTCTTTACTCAAGTGTTTAGGGACAGTTTTTTCCATGCAGATATGCACCCAGGTAATATTTTTGTCTCTACACACACACCGCACAACCCTAAGTACATTGGTATTGATTGCGGAATAGTAGGTACACTCAACAAAGAAGATAAACGCTATTTAGCTGAGAACTTTATTGCCTTCTTTAATAGAGATTACCGTCAGGTAGCGCAGCTTCATGTTGATTCGGGCTGGGTCCCCGCCGATACTTGCGTCGAAGAATTTGAGTTTGCCATTCGTACTGTATGTGAACCTATATTTAATAAACCATTGGCTGAGATTTCATTTGGCCATGTATTAGTAAACTTATTTAATACGGCCAGACGTTTCAACATGGAAGTACAACCCCAGTTGGTGCTATTACAAAAAACACTACTGTACGTTGAAGGGTTAGGCCGCCAACTTTATCCTCAACTTGATTTATGGCAAACAGCCAAACCATTTTTAGAACAATGGGTCAAAGACCAGGTAGGACCTTGGTCAGTACTCAAGCAAGTGTATGCTAATTTACCCTTTTGGGCTGAAAAAATGCCTGAATTACCCGATTTGATATATCAAACACTGAGACAAAAGAATCAAAATGTCATGGCAGTAACGCCAAAACAAAATACCAAGCCACTCTTACTTGGTATGCTTGCTTGCAGCGCAGCAATTACCGCAGGTTTGTTCTATCTCGCTCATGACTGGTTTGCGGCGGGCGTCAGTTTATCTATTGCAAGCGTACTATTTCTCAGTGCATGGCGTAAAACAGGATGATATTTTATACACTCTGCGTATAATCATTTTTTAACGAGTTAAATTCATTATCAATGAGGTAAGTATGGGTTTCGGTGGCATCAGTATTTGGCAACTTCTAATCATTTTAGCCATTATAGTACTTTTATTCGGCACTAAAAAACTGCGTGGTATTGGTGGTGACTTGGGTAACGCTGTCAAAGGCTTTAAAAAAGCCGTGTCTGATGACGAAGCACAACCGACTGAACAGTTAAAAGACCAAACACAACAAAAAACACAAGAAGCACAAGAAAAACCAAAGGATAAGGTCTAACCGTTATGGGGATGTGGGAACTTGCCGTCGTATTGATCGTCGGCTTGATTGTACTTGGCCCTGAACGCTTGCCTGTCGCGATTAGAACTGTCAGTCGCTGGATAAAAAGTATAAAGTCTATTGCTAACTCAGTCAAAGCTGAAGTAAATGAAGAACTGCGTGTGCATGAGCTGCATTCAAATTTAAAAAAGGCGGAACAACAGAACATGACTGACCTGAGTGCTTCAGTGAAACACTCTGTTGATGAGCTCAATAAAGCAGCAGCCTCAGTAAAGCATAGCTATAAAGATAATACTAAGCAGTCGGACCAAGAGTAATCTAACCGACGCAATAACGAATGAGTACACCATGTCAGAAACGCTACAGAGCGGCTTTATTGGCCACTTAATTGAGCTGCGTAATCGCTTAATGAAGGCAATATTAAGCATTTTGGTCATTTTTGTCGCATTAGTTTATTTTGCGAATGATATTTATGCGTTCGTTGCTGCACCTTTAATTGCACATCTGCCTGAAAATAGCACAATGATTGCGACAGATGTTACAGCCCCGTTTTTTGCCCCTTTTAAGCTCACCCTTTTTGTCGCATTGTTTGCAGCAGTACCCATGCTATTACATCAAGTATGGAGTTTTATTGCACCGGGCTTATATAAACACGAAAAGCGTATGCTGATACCTATATTATGCTCAAGCGTATTATTATTTTACGCTGGGATTTCATTTTGCTACTTCGTTGTGCTGCCTATTATTTTAGGCTTTTTCACCAGTGTCGGACCTGAAATGATGACACTTTCACCTGATATCAGCAGTTACTTAGCTTTTACGCTGAAATTGTTCTTTGCATTTGGGGTTGCGTTTGAAATCCCGGTCGCCATTATGGTGTTATGCTGGAGCGGTGCAACGACAACAGCGAGCCTCAAAGAAAAGCGCCCTTACGTCGTTGTAGGTGCATTTGTTGTGGCCATGTTCCTTACCCCGCCAGACGTATTATCACAAACATTGCTCGCCCTACCTATGCTACTATTATTTGAGCTGGGTTTAATTCTCGCAAGGTTTTACTCTAAAGACACCAATAGTCAGGAGACGGTAGAGTGAACCAAGCCACTCAGAAGAGCAGCTTTCTGTGCATATTTCATCATCATCGTGTTTTGATTAAATGGGCTAACTAATGCAAACACACTATATCGATGCAGGCGTAAACTTAACCAGCACGCAGTACGATAGTGAACGCGAAGATATAGTAATGCGTGCGACTCAGGCAGGTGTGTCAAACATGCTTCTGATTGGCAGTAATATTAGTGACTCACAACAGAGCCAAGAGTTAGCCAACAAATTTGGTTACGTCAGTACCGCAGGTATTCACCCCCATGATGCCAAAGATGCACCTGATAATTTTAGTGAATCAATTCAACAGTTACTCCAGCGTCCTGAGGTTGTGGCAGTCGGTGAATGTGGCCTAGACTTTAACCGAGACTTTTCCCCCAGATCTATTCAAGAAAGAGTCTGCCAGCAGCAACTCGAATTGGCTAAAAACATGCAAGTTCCGGTCTATTTGCATGAGCGAGATGCCTTTACTAGATTGAAGGCACTGCTTGTAAACACATCTATCACAGGTGTTTTACATTGCTTTACTGGCAATAAAGATGCGCTGTCTTTCTATTTAGAATATGGCCTATACATAGGTATCACGGGTTGGGTCTGCGACGAACGCCGAGGCGCTGAGCTACAATCATTGGTGCCATTGATCCCCGACAATAAATTATTATTAGAAACGGATGCACCCTACTTATTACCTAGAACACTCGCGCCCAAACCAAAATCAAGGCGTAATGAACCTGCATTTATTCATGAAATTGCAAACCAAGTCGCTAAGTTAAGAGGTCAAACCGTGGCTCATGTTGCAAAATTAAGTCAAGATAATTTCGAACGCCTTTTTGACAAAAGGCATATCACATGATGCTGCGATTCTGCCTTCTTGCCCTATTGCTCTTTTGCACATCACCTTATGGTATCGAGTTAGGGAATAACTTTAAGATGCGCTCTGATTTGCCATTCAGTTACACTGTGAACAATAGTCATCATGTGGATGGGTTAATCGCGTCTTCGCCTAAGTGGTTCACAAATACAAGTGGCGCACTGAACTTAGGACCTGTAAGTGGTCATGTCTGGCTAAAGGTTGAGTTGAATAATATAAATGCCATTGAGATCCCCCTTCTGCTCAGCATCGATAATAATTTATTGGATAAAATTACCGCTTATATTCAATTGCACAATAGGTCGTTACTCACGCTTGATTTAGGAGACGCTCTTCCCTTAGTGCAGCGCCCTATTAAACATGAAGCACAATTAGTACCCTTTGACCTTCCTGCGCGTAGTACCGGGGTAATTTACCTGCAAATTCAACATCATGGTGCATTAAACTTACCTTTAAGCTTATGGCACCCCATTGAATACCTAAAATACAAAAGTAAGTTTAATCTGCTGTATGGCATTTTGGCAGGTGTGATCATCGCTATGGCATTGAGTAACTTTACTTTGTATACCTTTACTCGGAAAAAATACTTTTTATCTGGTAGCTTTATTATTATTACCATCTGGCTATTAAATGTTCACCTTTATGGCTTTAGTTACCGATATATTTATGGTAATTGGCAATGGCTACAACAATATGCGCAACCTTTATTAGTGCTGTACAGTTGCTTATTATTTATGCCATTCATCGCCAAAACACTCCTGACACAAAAACAATTAGCCTCCTATCAAAAACCCCTTAAATGGTTATGGCCAACATCGTTAGCCGTTGCATTGCTACTCATCACAATACCAATAGATACAGCACTGCTTATCGCTTACGCTTTGAGTCTAATACTCACAATCGGCTATTTAGTACTCGCAATAATTAAATGGCGCCAAAATACACCACAGCGATATGCGCATGTCAGTATATTTAGCGCATTAACACTGGCACTTGCATACCAATTTAGCTTTGAGCTGGGTTTACTCTCCGGGGCACTATTAGACCGCCCTGTTACTTATTTATGCTACCTCGTTATCAGTATTATTTTGAGCTACACCCTCACACGGAAGTATGTTGATGAGCGAGATAACAAAATCAAAGTTCAGCAATCAAAAATCGCACAAAGTCAGGCCGCCGATGCCTTACTAAAAGAGCGTATCCAGCTACAAGAACAAGCGCAAGAAGATTTAGAATCGAGTATCGATGAACGCACGTTCGAGCTACAAGTCACCTTACGTGAATTAGAAGAGAAAAACCGCGCACTAGAGAAACTCAATATGGAAGATGCGCTGACCAAGGTCAAGAATCGACGCTATTTTGATAAACGTATCATGATGGAAGTCAGGCGATCTCGGCGTGAGCAAACCATACTCAGCGTCGTGATGTTAGATATTGATCACTTCAAAAAGATCAATGATACCTATGGACACTTAGTTGGCGACCAAGCAATCTGCGCCGTTGCGGAGCAAATTCAGCTGCATCTAAAACGCCCTCATGACGAAGTATTTCGCTATGGCGGCGAAGAGTTTGTATTGCTATTACCTAACACCGATTCTCAAGGAGCTGTTGAGCTCGCTGATCTCATACGCTCAGATTTGGAAAAATCCCAACTCAATGTGGGAGAGAATACCGTTACTATGACAATCAGTGCAGGCATACGCAGTGCTATTGCCACTGATAGTAAAAACCCAACATTGTTTACTGACTTTGCTGATAAAGCACTCTATCAAGCAAAACAGCAAGGTCGCAACCGTGTTGTTGTTTATGAAAACACTTAGGAGGCCATTGTGGCTCAATCAGGATTAGACCTTTTTCCATACACTCGTATGCGCCGTATGCGTCGAGATGATTTTTCACGCCGTTTAATGAGTGAAAACCAATTATCCGTCAACGACCTAATTTATCCTGTCTTCGTACTAGAAGGAGAAAATCGTCGTGAAGCCATTGAATCTATGCCTGGTATCGAACGTTTATCAATCGATTTACTGCTTGAAGAAGCCAAAGAACTGGTGACCTTGGGCATTCCTGCTGTCGCTATTTTCCCTGTCACACCAACCGAAAAGAAGTCGTTACATGCAGAAGAAGCATATAACACTGAAGGGTTAGCACAACGCACAACCCGTACACTCAAAGAGGCTTTTCCTGAGCTTGGCGTTATTACTGATGTTGCCCTCGATCCATTTACCACTCACGGACAAGATGGGATCATTGATGACAGTGGCTATGTTGTAAATGATGTCACTACAGAGATACTAGTGCAGCAAGCTTTATCGCATGCTGAAGCAGGTGCTGATATCGTTGCGCCTTCAGACATGATGGATGGTCGAATCGCAGCAATACGTGATGGTTTAGAACAACAGGGACATGTACACACCCGCATTATGGCGTACTCTGCTAAATACGCATCAAGCTACTACGGGCCTTTCCGTGATGCCGTGGGCTCTGCTGGTAACCTTAAAGGGGCAGATAAAAAAACCTATCAAATGGACCCTGCCAATTCTGATGAAGCAATTAGAGAGGTCGCTCTTGACTTACAAGAGGGTGCTGACATGGTCATGGTCAAACCGGGTATGCCATACTTAGATATTGTAAAACGCGTAAAAACAGAGTTTGGCGTGCCAACCTTCGCTTATCAAGTGAGTGGTGAATATGCAATGCATCGCGCAGCAATTGATAATGGCTGGCTAGCAGAGCAACCGACGATTATGGAGTCGCTATTGGCATTTAAGCGCGCTGGTGCCGATGGCATACTCACCTACTTTGCAAAACAAGCCGCACAATGGTTACAACAGAAGTAATTGGTCAGTAAGTAACAAAAAAGCGCCATATGGGCGCTTTTATGCAGTAATAGCGGGCTATTACAAATGAAAGCAACGCCGAAAGTGAGAAAAATAGCTTTATTGAGCAAATTCGCTTATCCAGAGCTGAGGTTACTTACTATTGAGTATACTTCTCGTTCTTTCTAATTCTTCAGCCGATATAGACCAACTATAAAACTGTGTTTTTCTATTATTTGACAGTGAAATTTCAAGAATTTTAATAAACATTATACGAGTAACACGTATATTTTCGATGGTGTCACAGGGAATATATTCCGTTTTTAAACCCAGTGAATAGCTTAGGCCCGCTTTATCTATATGTACGTAACGGCGGTTAACTACTGCTAAATATAATAATAAAATAATTCCCGAGAGCAACAAATACGAAGTAATCATCAAAATATTGGCAAGCGCTGGAAAGGTTTGTGATGCACCATAGATCACAAAGCAGAATAAGAATAACACACCGTAAAATATCCAATTCACAGTTAAGTCGATTGTTTTCATAAAAGCCTCCATTCTTTTTAAGTACCCAAAATAAAACCAATCATTTTATTAAGAATGCAATGATAAGAGGATACTGTTCCTAAATCAAGAAACTCCAGTGCTTTTATTGCGATTTATTCAAGATAAAAAAACCGCTTGTTAAAATAAGCGGTTTTTCGTATTTAATGAAAAAGAACTAATTACTTAGCTGCTTTTTTCTCTTTCTCTGCTGCAATTACTGTCTCAGCTACGTTCTGAGGACATGCTGCATAGTGTGAGAATTCCATTGAGAATTGACCACGGCCAGACGTAATAGTACGTAAGTGACCGATGTAACCAAACATCTCAGAAAGTGGAACATCACCCTTGATACGAACACCAGTCAGACCTGCTTCTTGGTCTTTGATCATACCGCGACGACGGTTAAGGTCACCAATTACGTCACCTACGTTGTCTTCTGGCGTGAATACGTCAACTTTCATGATAGGCTCAAGAAGTTGTGCACCCGCTTTAGGGATAGACTGACGGAAAGCGCCTTTAGCTGCGATTTCGAAAGCGATTGCTGATGAGTCAACTGCGTGGAATCCACCGTCAAATAGCTCAACTTCAACGTCTAGTACTGGGAAGCCAGCTAGAACACCTTCTTCCATCATTGACTTGAAGCCTTTCTCAACTGCAGGCCAGAATTCTTTAGGTACGTTACCACCAACAACCGATGAAGAGAACGTGAAGCCTGAATTCTGCTCGCCTGGCTTGATACGGTAATCGATCTTACCGAACTGACCAGAACCACCTGATTGCTTCTTGTGCGTGTAGCTATCTTCAATTTCTTGAGTGATAGTTTCACGGTATGCAACCTGAGGCTGACCAACGATTAAGTCTACACCGTAAGTACGTTTAAGGATATCTACCTTAATGTCTAGGTGTAATTCACCCATACCTTTAAGGATAGTTTCACCTGAATCTTCGTCAGTTTCAACTTGGAAAGACGGATCTTCTGCAACCATTTTACCGATTGCCACACCCATTTTCTCGTTACCGCCTTTATCTTTAGGCTGTACTGCAATTGAGATTACTGGCTCAGGGAAGATCATCGGCTCAAGTGTACATTCATGCTTAGGTGCACATAAAGTGTGACCAGTTTGAACGTTCTTCATACCTACGACAGCAATGATGTCACCTGCTTGTGCAGACGTTAATTCATTACGGTCATCTGCTTGCATCTCAACCATACGGCCAACACGCTCAGTTTTACCTGTTGCAGAGTTAAGAATTGTATCACCCTTGTTAAGTACACCAGAGTAAATACGGATAAAGGTCAAGGCGCCGAAACGGTCATCCATGATCTTAAACGCAAGTGCACGTAGTGGCTCGTCAACTGATACAGTTGCAACTTCACCAGTAGGTTCACCTGTTTCTTTATCTGTAAGAGGTTGCGCGTCTACTTCTGTTGGAGAAGGTAGATAATCAACAACAGCGTCAAGTACTAGTTGAACACCTTTGTTTTTAAACGCTGAACCACAGTAAGTTGGGAAGAACGCTAGCTCACGAGTACCTTTACGGATACACGCTTTGATTTGGTCAATAGAAGGTACTTCACCTTCCATGTACGCTTCTAGTAGATCATCGTCTTGCTCTACAGCAGTCTCGATAAGCATCTCATGATACTCTTCTACTTTGTCTACCATATCAGCAGGCACGTCTAATACTTCATAGTTTTCTGGAAGACCAGTGTCATCCCAAACGTATGCTTTCTTAGTAAGAACGTCTACAACACCTACAAACTCGTCTTCGATACCAATTGGTAACGTCATAACAAGTGGATTAGCTGCAAGTACGTTAGTTACTTGGTCTACTACGCGGTAGAAGTCAGCACCCATACGGTCTAACTTGTTTACGAAGATACAACGAGCAACTTCTGACTCGTTCGCGTAACGCCAGTTTGTTTCTGATTGTGGCTCAACACCACCAGAACCACAGAATACACCGATACCACCGTCAAGTACTTTCAATGAACGGTAAACTTCAACAGTGAAGTCAACGTGTCCAGGAGTATCGATAACGTTAAAACGGTGATCTTTCCAGAAACAGCTTACTGCAGCTGACTGGATAGTAATACCACGCTCAGCTTCCTGTTCCATGAAGTCAGTTGTTGATTCGCCATCGTGAACTTCACCAGTTTTGTGAATTTGACCAGTTAGCTTTAGGATACGCTCAGTGGTAGTAGTTTTACCCGCATCAACGTGCGCGAAAATACCAATGTTTCTGTATTTCGATAAATCTGCCATTATTTTGCTCTATTTAAAGTAGAAAAATTATTCGGCGGGAGTATATCACCTCTTCTAGCGAACATCATCCTTGATATCGCTTAAAATGCAATCAATTTGGTAAAAAGTTGCTTTTCGCTAGAATATGTAATTCAAAAATGCAAATTCATCAGTAAATTAACTTAAATTATTAATGATCCGTACCTTATTGGATCATACTTAGCTTGCTATTTTTATTTGCCTGACCACGCCAAATTCTATGGATAAAACCTCAATCAAGCGGCGGCTAAACTACTACGCCACTGAAATTAAAACCAAATAAACAACCCTAAGATGACCCCGAGTCCAAGCAGTGGAACCACCACAGTGAGTATTGCCAAAGGCCCATAGGCCGCTTGATGCGTTTCTTTACAAATAGCACGAACGGTTGTCACAACATAACCATTATGCGGTAAAGTATCAATTGCCCCAGAACTAATGGCAACCACCCGATGTAACTCACTATTATTAACGCCTAAATCCAGGTAATGAGGCGCAACGAGTGGCAGCGCAATCGCTTGTCCGCCTGATGCCGACCCCGTTAAACCGGCAATGACACTCACGGCAATTGCAGCCCCTAAGAGTTCATTACCTGGAATTTGGGTCATGAGCGCAACAGCTTCTTGAAACGCGGATGTTTCTTTTGCGATGGCACCAAAACCAACCACTGCAGCAGTATTGCCTATTGCAACTAACGCCCCTGTAGTCGCTGAATTAATAGCATCTGATATATTAAGGAAGAACTTAAAATTAATGATGTAGAGACTCAGAACCCCCCCTAACAACGCCACCATTAACGCACTTTGCTGTAACGTGTCATGTAATGAAAAAGACAGCCCTAATACCACAAGTAACGGAAGCAGCCCCGTGATAGGATGAGGCAGTGTTCTCGCTGCACACTGCTCATCATCTGCGCGCACCTCAAATACTTCACCATTGGCTTGTGCTCTTCTTATCATCCACGTCAACAATAGATAACCTAATACCGCCATAAACACGGCAACCATTAAACTTTCTTGCCATGCCGCATACGGCGAGGTATTTAAATATTTAATTGGGATCCAATTTTGAATTTCAGGCGAGCCCGCTGAGGTCATGGTAAAAGTCACAGAACCAAACGCCAGTGTGGCAGGAATAAATCGCCGGGGTAAATTTGCATCTTTAAATAGGCTCAATGCCATTGGGTAAACTGAAAACGCCACGATAAAAACGCTGACACCACCATAAGTAAGCACGGCACAAGACAAAACAACGGCCAAAACGGCGTACTTCATTCCTAGCTTGCTAACAATGCTCCCCGCTATTGCATCTGCGGCTCCCGTATTTTCCATAAACTTACCAAACAAGGAACCCAATAAAAACATCAGAAACCAAGATTGTACAAACCCAGAAAAACCACGCATGTAACCACTGACAAAATCCACTTCTTCTGCATTTGGGAAGAGTGCAATATCACTTGAAAAAGCGACGGCCAAAGCACACAGAGGTGCTGAAATAAATAAATTAACGCCTCTCAACGTCAGCACGATCAGTGCGATTAAAGCCAATATAAGGCCAACAGAGCTCAGCATAATATCACCCATTGATATCTTTGATATTGCCCCTTACCACCTCACGGTTAATGACTAATACAGTAATTTCATGCGGTGCATCGAGTCCCTATAGCGATGACATCATTCGTTATAAACAAGCCACAACTGCAAAACCTAAACGTCACTCAATAATAAACTCGAGAGCCTGTATGTCTTAATGGTATGAGCTTTCTTATTATAGATAGCACAAACTTATGCTAACAAAATGAAAAAGTACACAATTTAGATTTTGTACCGCTGCTTAAATGCCGTTGTTTGCATACGAGATAGAGTAACATGTAAGTTATTTTGCAGCGTTACTTCAAGTATGCCACCCAGTTCCTGAGTAATTGTCGTAATTTTACCCACATTAAACAGCCAGCTGCGATTAGCCCTGAAAAAAGGCTCCGGTGGTAATCGTTCAGCGATATTGCTCAAGGTTCGATACACGCTGACAGCCCCATTTTCTGTGTGCAAACGCGTATAATTACTCATAGCCTCAAATGCTTGCACTTCATCAAGTGAAATAAAAAAGCAACGTTGCCCGTCTTTGATAAAAAAGCGACTATCAACTTCAAGTGGTGTTTGTAATTTTTTATATTTTTCAATGGCAATAGCTAACCGAGCTTGTGTTACAGGCTTTAACAAGTAATCTAGGGCATTCACTTCAAAAGACTTTACCGCAAAATCGTGATGCGCCGTAACAAAAATAACGTAGGGTACATAACTCAATTGCGCAAGCAGTTCAAAGCCACTGCCACTGGGCATATTGATGTCAAGTAAGAGTAAATCCGGCTGCAGTTGTTCTATAACTGCTTTTGCTTCAATGATATCCGGTGCTTCCCCCACCACATCTAACCCACCGAGTTCATCAAGCTGTGCTCTGAGTTCAAGTCGAGCTAAATGGCTGTCGTCAACAATCACCACTTTATTCATAGTGCTTCCTTTGGTAACTCGATACAAGTCACAACACGCTGTTCACGTACCACCCGTTTGATGGAACCCTCTCCTTTATAGAGCAAGGCTAAACGCTTCTCTATATTTTTGGTTGCCAGCCCTAAGCCACCAGATGGTTTCGCATTTTCAATCAAGGGATTCATCACCTCAATGAATAGTTTTTCATCGCAGCGTACCTTTAAAGAAACCAACCCGCCGGCTCGGTTCTTAGCAATCCCATGTTTAATGGCATTTTCTAAGCATAACTGAAGGACCATCTTTGGCACTTTTAAGGTGACGGCCTCTGCTGCCACATCAATGTCAGTCTGCAACCGCTCAGCTAAACCAATCTTACACAAATTTAGGTAATGTTGTGCATTTTCAAGTTCCTCACCTAGCGCTACTTTGTCATCTTGATTTGTTTGCAGAGAGTATCGCAACATGTCGGCAAGTTCAGCGAGACTCTCTCTTGCTTGGGTCGGTTGCGCTAAAATCAACGCGCGAATATCATTAATAGCATTAAATAAAAAGTGCGGATTCAGTTGGCTATTTAACGCTTGTAACTGGCTCACCGTCAATAACGAATGCGCTTCGCTAAGAGATTTTATTTTACTCAATGCTAAATACCCAAGCGACCATAACATCGCCAACCCAAGCATATTTATACCGTTGCTGAGCCCGACAGTTTCAATAACAAACCCCAATTGCGATGCAGGAATGGGACGCGATATCCCGATATGCGCTATAAAGAAAACTCCGAGCAATAAAATAGTCGTTGCGAACAAGGTCGTCAAACACGACCCCACACATAAAAACATAAACTGAAAGAGGTTACTCCTATGCTGAATATGCTTCTTATACAGGCAACGTATTAGGTAGGTGACTAATGCGCCTGAAAAAATAAAAATGGCCCCGTAGACTGTTTCTATCCAACTGGCATAAGGGTTTTGCATGACAATGAACGTCATCATTAAATAGGTAAACAACCAGCTCATAATATGACAAGCAATAAATGCATATCGCTGGGAAAAGAAATATTGATAATGTAGCGTCATCATTGCCTTATTGACCTTTTTCTTGTAGCTGCTTAAATAATCTCATCGCTAGAGTCCCCGCATCCTGCGGGCCTGCAATCATCACGATAACACCTTGCTGTTTACTTGGATCAAACACCACCATTGATGTAAACCCTGCCGTTTTTCCGCCATGAAAGTAACTGCCATTCAGTCCTTTATTAAAGCCATACACCATGGTGTTATTTAAATGCGTTAAACTATTTTTCAGCATAGGGAACAATTCAGAATCACTCGACTCAACCTGCCAATACGCGCTTATCCAATTCGCCATGTCTTCAGGAGATGCTAATGCACCTCCGGCACCAACTAAGCTATCAAAATACCAGTTTGCTACGGGTTTCCCATCATAACCACGACCTGATAATTGCTGTTTTTTCAACTGACTTAAAGCCAAAGTTGCGTGTGGCATCTTCAATGTATTAAAAAGATAATTATCAACCATTTCTTGCTGTGTTTTATCCCATGCTTTTGCCATTAACCAGCCTAACAATCCATACCCAAAATTAGAATATTCAAAGTCGCCTTTTTTGCCGATAGGCAACGTCAATGCCTGTTTAATATCTGCTGAATCAAAATCCACGTAAGGGTCATCGATGTTCGATGGCATCAAATTTTTCGGTAGTCTCGGTAAACCAGAGCTGTGTGTTAACAATTGCAATAACGTATAGCTGTGGTGTTCAAACCCCTGTCCTAATATATCTGCAATGGGCATATCTAAAGACCAAACTTTATCAACGACTAAGCGACTTGCCAATAATGCAAATAAGGGTTTCGTCAATGAACCAATTTCAAATAAACTATCCGAACTCACCTTATCGCCATGGAAAAAGAACGCTCGCTTATCTTGCTCCAAGATCACCACTGCGGCGGCTGAGTCCTCAAACACAATCGCGAGCTGCTCATCTAAATTATTCAGTGTAATGGCTGGTTTACTGCCATAGGCTAAAGACGTTTTTTTTTCAAAGTTAGTGGCATTTCAAACCCTTGTACAAACTTCCCTTGATAGCCTTCTTTACCAAGCTTTCCACTAAATTGGGCCCCTATCATTTTTGAGCTAAATGTCATTTTCTGGTTATCAATCGTGAATTTATTCAGGGGAATGCCAAAGCTTTGCTGAGCTGGGCTATCTAAAGAACTATAAAAACCTTCTTTTGTTACAGCAACTTGTACTATAACAGGAAGCGGTTTTCCGTTGATATCAAGCTCACCTTTATATGCCCCTTCATATTTGAGTTGCTTAAGATCTTGCTCTGATAATTTGTGTAATGTCAGTGGCATTGTCTGGCCTTGTATAAAAGAGCCGACCAATGTACTACCTTCAATACGACCTTTAAATTCAGCTTGGAGATCGGTATCTTTGAACGATATTACACTGTCTGACACAGTATACTCTGTAGGACTTTTACCGAACTTCCCTTGATTAGGGCTATCTAACGTCATTGTATTTTGTACTGGATCAACATTAAACCCTATGGTTAAGAACACGTGAGGTTGAATTTCTAATAACCCACGCCACTTATCAACCGCAACTGTTTGTGTACACATAAAAACACTGACTAAAACCATAAACCATTTCATTTATTTCTCCTTAAGCACATATAAATTAGTAAATATTTAACCTCAGGTTTGGATAAGGGTTTTGGAACAGAAAATGTTTTGTAAACAAACTTACGTACAATCCAATGATGATATTTTGTTCAATATCAAGGCGCTTTTATGCAGTAATAGCGGGCTATTACAAATGCAAGCAACGCCGAGAGTGAGAAAAATAGCTTTATTGGGCAAATTCACTTATCCAGAGCTGAGGTTATTTAAGTTCAATTAATGATTTTATTAACCAAAACGATCTCCAGTTTACCTAACCTTAATCAAGATGGGCGGACTATTTGTTTCAATGGTGGAAAAACGATGTTAACGACATCAATACGTGGCTAAAGGCCTCAGCCATCAAGTTAATGAGAATTATTTTCAAATAGGAGTTGACAGAGGTTAAGATCTAATTGATAATCAATCTCAACAAGGTAAGTTTGACGGTTTGCTTTGTAATTTTACTCTGATTGTTTCTCGACCCAGAAACACGTGCTGCGCACGTTAACAGCACAGGTTGATATAGATTTAATAACGCCCCTTATTAACTCATATATTAACTTACTCACTATTTTACTTGCTACATTGCTCATATCTGTGACGGTAGATATGAACGCTAGGAAAGCCCTAATCGGGCTTTTTTTATGTCTATAGTTTACCGATAGACGTTCATTAAATAAATGATAATTATTTGTATTTATGTGTTGACAGGGTTAGATATCTAATTGATAATCAATCTCAACAAGGCAAGTTTGACGGTTTGCTTTGTTATTTACTCTAGACTGTTTCACGACCCTGAAACACGTGGTGCACACGTAAATTGCTCTGGTTCATGGTAAACTAGATAACGCCCCTTATTAAGTTTACTGATAACCAACTCACTATTTTACTTGCTACATTGCTCATATCTATGACGGTAGATATGAAACGGAAAAGCCCTTGCAGGGCTTTTTTTATGTCTGAAATTTACGTCACTCTCTCCAATCAAATCAAATGATAATTATTTGCATTTAATCATTGGCAGTAAGCTTAATCTAACTGATAATCAATCTCAACAAGAGTGATGCATACTTAGTCTTGTTACTTGTTTCTGACCCGAAACACGTGCTGCACACGTTAATTGCTCGGTCAGGTGAACCAGACAACGCCCCTTGTTATGTTCACCTTACCAATCCACTATTTTACTTGCTACATTGCTCATATCTGTGACGGTAGATATGAAACGGAAAAGCCCTTGCAGGGCTTTTTTTATGTCTGAAATTTACGTCACTCTCTCCAATTTAATTAAATGATAATTATTTGCATTTAATTATTGACAGCAAGCTTAATCTAACTGATAATCAATCTCAACAAGAGTGATGCATACTTAGTCTTGTTACTTGTTTCTGACCCGAAACACGTGCTGCACACGTTAATTGCTCGGTCAGGTGAACCAGACAACGCCCCTTGTTATGTTCACCTTACCAATCCACTATTTTACTTGCTACATTGCTCATATCTTGACGGTAGATATGAAAAACAAAAAAAGCCCTTTCAGGGCTTTTTTTATGTTTGTTTAAAATTAGACTTTCAACAACCTACGTAACCTCAGGTTTGGATAAGGGTTTTGGAATAGAAAATGTTTTGAAAACAAACTTACGTACAATCCAATGATGATATTTTGTTCAATATCAAGGCGCTTTTATGCAGTAATAGCGGGCTATTACAAATGAAAGCAACGCCGGGAGTGAGAAAAATAGCTTTATTGGGCAAATTCGCTTATCCAGAGCTGAGGTTACGTATTAACGCCTATTTTTTCTGGCTCGTGCACGTCGCTGTTTCTTTTCCTCTTCTTTTGCCGCTTTTTTCGCCTCGGCTTGCGCTCTCAATTGGGCCACAACCACTTCTTCACGCTCACGCATTTCTGGCGTTTCCATGGTTATACGACCGATCACCGCATCACGTAATTCATTAATTAAGATTTCTGACATCTTATGGGTATCGACCTGATTACCACCGCGTATACAACCACGCTTTTTACCCGCCATTTCAATGAACTCCCAATCTTGTTCAGGCAACTCATCTATTTTATAGCGTGATTGAAGTAATCTAGGGTACGCCAATAACAAATACTCTGCGGTATAGCTCGCAACTTCTTCATAGTCAATTGCGGTATCTCTGATAGCACCTGTTGCCGCCAATCGGTATCCTGAGTTTTCATTCTCTACTTTTGGCCAAAGCATGCCTGGTGTGTCATACAGCATAATACCATCGTCAAGTTTAATGCGTTGCTGCGCTTTAGTCACCGCTGGCTCATTGCCCGTTTTAGCAACAATTCGCCCTGCTAGCGTATTTATTAATGTGGATTTACCCACATTTGGGATCCCCATGATCATGGCTTTAAGCTGTTTATCAATACCCACTTTATGCGGCGCTAACTTTTTACATAACTCATTTATTTTATACACTTCTGCCGCTTTATCGTGACCAAATGCCACAGCTTTCACACCACTTTCTTGCTCTAAATATTGCATCCACTGCTCAGTCATCACCGGATCTGCCAAATCCGCCTTATTGAGTATTTTCACCACCGGTTTACCTTCACGTAGTGCAGACACCATTGGGTTTTCACTACTATAGGGAATACGCGCGTCAAGCACCTCAATAATGACATCCATTTGCGGCATAATTTCTTTGATCTCATTGCGCGCTTTGTTCATGTGTCCTGGGAACCACTGGATTGCCATATAGTATTCTCCTGTGTGAAATAGTGATTAGCTCACCATTTTACCTAGATAAACGCACAATTGCTTTAAAACCATAAAAAATTTATTTGATCCGCGCATACACTGCGTATTATCTGAGTGATCTCTTGTATACTGCCCCCCTCTGCTATTTATTAATCAAAAAAACCATGGCGCTCAAATCAACTATAATTAAAACTCACCTATCTATTAGCGACATGGATAGGCATGTATATCAAGACTTATCGCTCACGCTCGCACAACATCCGTCGGAAACTGAGCAACGTTTGATGATCCGAATTTTAGCCTACGTATTACAATTTCAAGAAAGGCTAGAGTTCACCAAAGGGTTATGTGCAGACGACGAGCCTGAAGTATGGCTAAAAAACTATAGTGATGAGATAGAGCTATGGGTTGAACTGGGTTTGCCAGAAGAGAAGCGCGTAAAAAAAGCCTGTAACCGTGCAAAAAGTGTTGTGTTGTATACCTATGGTGAAAATAACCAACCAATATGGTGGCAAAAGAATCAGCAAAAACTGGCCAGTTATCATAACTTATCTGTGATCAGTTTGCCCTATGAAGCAACCGCACAGTTAGCCAATATGGTCAGTCGTGCAATGACGCTTACCATCACCATTCAAGATGGGGAAATTTGGCTCAGCGATGAGCAAACCAGTGTACATATTGTTCCGCAACAATTGAAATAAGAGGCACATATGACAATTCGGCGCATCGTAGTATTACATGGTTTGTATATGTCAGGCTTTGTGATGCGCCCACTGTGCGCCAAACTTAAGAAACGCGGTTTTGATATATTAAACTTTAGCTACAACACCCTAGACCCTGACAAAACAGCGATATTTACCACGCTTGATGATTTTATTGGTCATCAAGACACCGCGCTTGTGTGCCACTCAATGGGCGGGCTCGTCGCGCGTGCATATTTAGAGCAACACTCTGTTGCCAGTCAATCGGTGAAAAAGGTCATTACGCTTGGCACCCCACACAAAGGCAGTGCAATCGCCAAACATATGCACAATAAGGGGCTTAACATGCTACTTAAAAATAGCATTGAGTTCTTACTCACAGATAATCAAGATTGGCCCTTTTCGGCAAAACTCTATAGTATCGCTGGCGACCTGCCTTTAGGTTTTATGCCAATTTTACAAAAAGGCAGTCGTTCCGACGGAACCGTATTGCTTGAGGAAACACAATTACCAGGCATGGCTGAACATAAAATATTTCACGTTAGCCATACCAGTATGATCTACTCTCGACAAGTCACGCAATATATCAATTCCTTGCTGACCGACGATCATCAATGATCGCCTTTCTCAGCAACCTTATAAGCAATAAATGCCAGTACACCAACAATCAAGGGTACCGGTGCCGCGATGTAACCAAACGAATCTGAGTTTGCGATACTGGCACCCGCTAAATGCCCAACTAAACCAACCACAAATACCAACAACGCCATAATCACAACGACTATCTCACTCTTATGTTGAGATGGTGTTTTACCTTGCATAATAATACTCCTAAATTCCATCTTCACTGTTTTCAGCACGCAGTGCTGAAGTTCATTGCTATTATGCGCTTAGGTAATGTGTGATTTTTGACCTAAATCAAATATTGCATCGCCTGCATTTTATGCCTTGCTAGAATTTGAACGAGATCAAGTATTGACACGTTAGCAATCATTTTACAGCAACTTGGCAAGCTCTATTCCAACACGTGATAACGACACTTGCCTTATACCACCTATATCAATGAGCATTATAGTTAAATCAACAAAAACAAATAAAAAGTGAAAATCAATTGATTTTACAGATTGCTCTTATTGATTTAACTCGTTGGGCATTTGCCAGACATTCATCCATACTGAACTCATCGAAATAAGGAGCCTACTATGAAAAACACAAATTCAATCGGTTTAGACAATCAAAAAAGCCAAGCATTAGTTGCGTCATTAAACACTCTATTAAGCAGCTACCAAATTCAATATATGAACGCGCGCGGTTTTCATTGGAACATCAAGGGCCGTAACTTCTTTGAATTGCATTTAAAATTTGAAGAAATTTACAACCTTTTATTAGAGAAGGTTGACGAAATTGCTGAGCGAATTTTAACCATAGAAGGCCAGCCTTTGCATGTGTTTTCTGATTACCTTGAGCAAAGCCAAATACGTGAAGCAAAAGGGATCAGTGATGGTACACAGGCGTTAGAAAACCTCTTGGCTGGTTTCACGACTTTGATTGGCATGCAACGCATCATACTGGCAGAAGCGGGAGAAGCCGAAGATGAAGGTACCGCGGCTCTGATGAGTGATTACATTAAAGAACAAGAAAAGCTAGTCTGGATGCTCAAAGCTTATTTGAACTAAAGCGAATAAAGCACTGTGATGCTACAGCTGGCCTATTGATAGGTCAGCCGTAGCCTCGAAGAAAGACACAGCTCAAATCACCTAGTGTATCCTTTTACAATTAAAACCTTTTGCACTCTGGTACAAATGGTTAGGCCATCAAGATACACCCGCCAACAGCCATGTATCTGACAAATAAACTTTCAGCAAAAGAGCATAGCTGAGCAGGTTATGCTCTTTTCATGCTTCTTGGTAATGCTAGGGGCTGTTGATCTTTGCTGTTCTATTTTTGTTCTCTTTGAGCATGCTTTTATCGCGGCGCTTAATGTGTGGCCTAGTAATCTAAGCGAACATTAAGCAACAAAGAGAAAAGGGGGCTCAAAAGAACCGGTAGGCAGCGCTTGATTGGCTTTTCTACTATGTTATCAGCTGACTCACATGGAATAACCATGCTACGCAGCCTCTGCCTTGTATAAAATCCAATCAAACTGCTGCAAAAATGAACCTGAAAGTTCAACAGCCCCTAGTCAAGTAAGCTTATGAAAAATGCCATTTCAAGGGCCTTTTCATGAAGACTCTTAAAACGACCTGACGCACCACCATGACCTGCATCCATATCTGTTTTAAACAAAAGCAAATTATTATCTGTTTTGTACTCTCGTAATTTAGCAACCCACTTCATCGGTTCCCAGTATTGCACTTGAGAATCATGTAGTCCGGTCGTCACAAGTATATTTGGATAGTCTTTTGCTTCGATATTGTCATACGGAGAATATGCTAAAATACTGTGGTAATCGGGCGCGTTATTGGGGTTGCCCCATTCATCATATTCGTTGGTTGTAAGCGGTATGGTCTCATCTAACATGGTGGTGAGTACGTCCAAAAATGGCACGTGACACCCAATGCCCAGATATAACTCTGGCGCTTGGTTCGCTACCGCTCCCATCAATAAGCCACCAGCACTGCCACCTGATGCAAACACTTTATTTGAATCACCATAACCTTGCTGTGTGAGTGAACGCGTTACATCTACAAAATCATTAAAACTATTTTCTTTAAACGCTTTTTTACCATTTTCATACCAAGTGCGTCCTAGCATTTCTGAACCACGAATATGTGCAATTGCGTATACAAAGCCGCGATTCAACAAACTCAGTGTGGTACTAGAAAAAGTAGGGTCAATGGTAATTCCATACGCCCCGTAGCCATATTGCAGCAGAGGGTTTGTGCCATCTTTTTTAAAGCTCGCTTTTTTATATACCAAAGAAACCGGTATATTTACTCCATCTCGAGACGTCACAAAAACGCGTTCACAACCATAGTCATCGCTGTTAAATTCACCAAGTACTTCTTGTTGTTTACGCAGCACTTTATTGCCACTGACCAAATCACAATCATACACCGAACTTGGGGTCGTTAGGCTTGAATAATAAATGCGTACGGTTGTTGCGCCTGGCTCTGGGTTTTGACCAACTCCTGCATAATAACACGCATCATTGAAAGTAAGCTGATAGCTCCCCCCATGATAATCATGAACAACAAAGCGTATTTGCCCCATCTCTCTTTCCGTCACAACAAAGTGGCTGTCAAACAACTCTAAGCCTTCAAGCAACACATGGTCTCTATGCGCTACCACCTCTTGCCATTGCTGCACGTGCGCTACGCTCTGCTGCGAAGCCGTTAACAAACGAAAGTTCATCGCATTATTATTTGATAATATATAATACGTGTCTCCCAGCTTATCCAAGCCATATTCATGGCCCTTAGTCCTCGGTATTAAGCGCTCAAATTTCCCTTCTGGACGAGCTGCATCTAATACCAACACATCACTTGTTTCCGTTGCTGACAAATAAATATAGATTTGGCTTTCATCACGGCTTTTGCCTAGTCCCATATAAAACTGATGATCATGTTCTTCATAAACCAGCACATCGTCACTTTGTGGTGTGCCTAATATATGCCTATATACTTGAGTACCGAGTAATGTTTGTTCGTCTTTCCTGACATAAAAAACCGTTTTATTGTCATTGCCCCAGACTAATTCGCCTTCGGTGTTGGCTAACACATCATGTAAATACTCCCCCGATGCTATATCTTTAAATCTAAAGGTATAAATACGGCGACCATCTAAGTCTTCACTGTATGCAAGTAACTGATCATTTGGGCTAACAGCCAAATCGCCAACATCATAATATTCATGCTCTCGCGCTAATTCATTGACATCGAGTAACAATGTTTTTTCGTTAAGGTGCTCATCTTTCGCCCGATAGTGACATGCATATTCATTATCCCCACTCACATCACTGACATACCAATAAGTACCATCTTTGACAGGAACGGAACTATCATCTTTGACGACGCGTGCTTTCATCTCCTCGAATAATGACGTTTGCAAACTTTTATGCGGTGCCAATGCCGCTGCCACGTGTTCATTTTCAACATGCAGGTGATTCAAGATCTCGTCATTCTTTCGCTGGTCATCTCGCATCCAATAGTAATTATCGATACGCTGGTGTCCATGATGTGTCATACTATGGGGGATTTTTTTCGCTGTTAAAGCAGAGTTGATGTCGGCCACAGATTGTTCCTAACTTATTGATATTTTACTCAGTCTATCATAGTCAATTCATCTAGCCAGTGCTGTTTTTAGTGTGTCTATTTTTATCTAGATGGCTTCCCAGGCAACTTGCCACAATGCGCCTTCATTGGGTTCAAATTGCGCCGCGCCATTACGGCAATACTCCGTAAAAGGCCATGGCTTACAACGATAACAACGCTGAGATTTCTCATGCCAAACACGGGTACCTTGTTGATATGTTTGCTGCTCTTTTGGAAAAATATAGTCATAGGCAGGTATTGAATGAGCTGGCTTTTTTGGCTGTACTTTACACTTAAACTCGACCTTACACGCTATGATGCCACTGTCTGTATGGGCCATTACTGGCAGTTTTCCTCGCCCTTGTGTATTTATTTGATTCACTCTCACAAGTGGCACATGAACATTTATCGTATTCGCAAGTTCACTGCTCCAAGCATGAGCCGCGCATTGACTGTGGTAGCCAATGACCAATTGAACACACAACGCCTTTACTTCTCCAGTTGAAGTGTAAAACCTCACAGAAACAACATCACCCATATGTAGTTGTCGAAACCGAGCTAGAACACCAATTTCCTTCCAACACGCCAAGTCTTGATGTTGACTCACATACTTTACTCTTTCACTATTCAATTGCGCGCAAGTATAGCGCTGAGCGCAATAAATACAACTTTTCGGCTAGTTTAAAAAAAATAGCAATCCTTTAAGACCAAAAAACCAGCGTGAAGCTGGTTTTTTGGTCGCTCTACTTAATTAAGCAGGTGAAAAACGCATTTTTACAAAACGCACGAGCTTTAAAACAAACTCAGCAGCCTTACTAAACACCTGCTGTATATCGGTCAAAATGATATATAAGCACGGTACCAATAGTAATGTGATCAGGGTAGCAAATAGCACTGCAAACCCTAGAGAGACCGCCATAGGGATCACGAACATTGCCTGTAAACTTGTTTCAAACATGATGGGTAATACACCCATAAAGGTGGTAATTGATGTAAGTGTTATCGCTCTAAAACGCGCACAACCAGCTTCAATAACCGCTTCTTTTAATGCCATACCTTGTTTGCGTACTTGGTTAACAAAGTCCGTCATTACTAGGGAGTCATTAATAACAACGCCGGCGGCAGCAATGATGCCGTAAGCAGACATCATACTCAATTCTAAACCAAAGAATAAATGCCCCCATAGCGCGCCCACTAAGCTAAACGGAATCACTGACATGACAATGAGCGGCTGGGCATAACTTTTTAATGGTATCGCCAATAAAATGTAAACTAACAGCATCCCCATCACAAAGAAAATGGCTTGTTCATTTGCTTGTGCTTGTTGCTCTTCAATTGCACCACTTAGCTTCGTTTTAACGGTTGGAAAATTAGCAAGTAGCTCTGGTAAGATCACATCGTCAATTCGGGTGGTCACGGCTGTGGGTTCAATTGCTTCTTCATCGATATTGCCATATACATAGACTGTGCGATAACCCTCTTCTCGGCGTATTTGGCTGATCCCTGGCTTCTCAACTAACTCAACCACGTCACCGAGCATGACTTCTTTACCCGTCGCGGTAGTGATCAGTGTATGCTTCAATGAAGAATATGCTTCTCGTGTCAATTTTGGATAACGTACCATGACACGTACCTCTTCCCCATTACGAATAACACGTTGCGCTTCGCCACCATAATAGCTAGCGCCAACTTGGTTACCCACATCTCGTAATGTTAGCCCTAGATCATAAGCAACTGGCTTAAGGATAAGCTGAACTTCTTTACTGGCAGGGTCGATAGATGAACTAATATCAAACAACCCTTTTTCTTGCTGCAGCAGGGTGATCAATTGTCGACCAGCCGCATTGAGCGTATCTATATCCGAGCCATATAACAAGTAACCAAAGTCACCGCCACCACCGAGGTTAATGACTTCATCCTCAACTTGAATTGATTTAACCCCAGGAATTTCTGGCATTTGTTCTCGCCAGCGGCGTGTCAGTTCAAAGGTATTAAACGGGCGCAACTCTTCATCCACTAACGGCGCCATCACTTGACCATGTGTGCGGTCGCTATTGAATACCATGACATTTTTGACCATTGCCACACCAAACTCTTGCTCAACTTGTTTGTCTACAGTGAGTACAAGCTGTTCCAATTGTTTGATAGCGCTAATCGTTTGTTCATCAGAGACATTGTCATTCATGGTAATTTTTATTGCTGGAAAATCATGCGGGATCTTCGGTAAAAATAATGTGCGAACGGCACCACTGCTCAATAAAGCGAGACTGATAGCAAACACACCAATGAATGAGAAAAGTACCGTCCAACGCCATTCTACACACGTTGTCACAAAGCGTTTATACGGCCCATTTACAAAACCAAAGAAACGACGATTAAATCCATTACGCCAACTTTTTTCTGCCAGCGGTTTAAACTTAATTTGCGCAATGTGTGCTGGCAAAATCAGTTTCGACTCAACCAAACTGAACACTAGACATAACAATACGACACCCGCAATGGAAATAAAATTCGCACTATCAGGACCGGTCGAAAACATCAAAGGGGCAAACACAGCCATAGTCGTCAGTACACCAAACGTTGCAGGTGTTGCCACGCGCTTTGCACCCCTTATTACGTTTTCAACGCCTGGGCCTTTCTTTTCAACTTCAGTATACGCACTTTCGCCAATGACGATTGCATCGTCAACCACGATTCCCAGCACCATGATAAAGGCAAATAAAGAGGTTACATTTACAGTGATCCCTAATACAGGCATCATCATCATTGCGCCTAAAAAACACACCGGAATACCAATGGTGACCCACATCGCCAACTTAAAGCGTAAAAACAAAAACAGCATCAATGCAACTAAAAACATCCCTTGCAGCAAGTTGGTTTTCATCATGCTCAATCGACCATTTAGGTAATAGGTCATATCAACCAATGGTTTAATCTCAACACCTGCAGGCAGTTCGGTATTTTTAAGTTCGATATAGGCTTTAACGGAATTAGCCACCGGTACCATGTTCTGCTCAGTCGTTGCTTTAACTTGAATATAAACTGCATTTTTACCGTTTAACTTAAAGTAACGTTCACCTTCGGTAAATTCGTCTTTTATTGTTGCCACATCTTTTAGCAAAACTCGCGCACCACTGGCCCCTACTTTGACAGGAAGTTGACGAAACTCATCGCCATTGTAAGATTGGTTTTCCACTCTCACAGAGATAACACCAGCGCTTGTTCTGAGTTCACCTGCTGAAATATTGGCAGAGTAATTGCGGATGGTACTCGCCACATCTTCAATCGTTAAATTGTATTGACGTAACATATCAGGCTTAATTTCTATCGCAATTTCATCTAATGGCACATCAACCGACACCAAAGAAACATTACCCAACAGAAGTAATTCATCTTCTATTTGTTTTGCAATAGGCTTCAGTTGCGTAAGTGGCAAATCAGCGGCCACTGTCATCCCCACCACATCTTGACGAAATTCAGACTGACTGACCGTCAAAGGTTCCATCGCAGCTGGAAATGTCGCGATACTATCAACTCTAAGCTTCACCTTATCCAAGACATCGGTTAATTCAGCATTCGCATCCACCTTCAGTCTCGCACTACCAGTACCTCTCGAAGCTCGGTAAACTGCTTCTTCAACCTCAGTTACATCCTGTAAAGATTCTTCCAACTTGATCAGAATACTTTCTTCAATCTCTTGTGGAGATGCACCAGGATAATTTGCTGTTACCGTGATGTAATTCAGCTCAACATTAGGGAACATTTGTCGTTGGATCGTTGAATAAGTAAAAAAACCAACAAGGATAATAAACCACATTAACAAATTCGCGGCTACGGAGTTATTTGCAAAGTAGGCAATTAGCCCAGTTTGCTTTTGCTGTTCATGAGTACTCACAGTGCACACCTACCTTTTAAAGTTTTTCAGTTGTGTCATGCTGCGATGAATCTGCACCAGCTACTTTTACTGCCATACCTTTTTGTGGATATTCAGGCACTGTCATAACAATTTTCTCATTGTCGTTAAGACCTGCACTCACATAAAAATAGGCTCCCTCTTCTCTAATGACTTTTACTTCTCTTGGCTCTAACTCATTGTCTGCATTAAGCAGCCACACCGTTTGGTTATTGACCAAATCTTGCGGTAATCGGTAAATTTTATTCAGTGTTTTACCGCCAAAGCTGACTTGCACATACGATCCAAATCTAACTTCAGGTTGACGCGTTTCTAACCCATAAGGATCTTCAACACGCACAACGAGATTAACCATACGCGTATCACTGTCTACGACTCCTAAATCACGATGAATCGACGCATGACGCGTAAAACCATTGAGTCCACTTTGCTTAATTGTGGCTGCAATTCCAGTCACTCTTTCAGGTAAAAATGCACTATCAAACCCTGCTATTGGAATAATAATCTCTGCAAATTCAACATTATTTAACGTCGCAACTGGTGATCCTGTGCTCACAAATTGGCCCACACCTACATCTCGAGAAATGACTAACGCATCATAAGGCGCTTTCACTTCACAATTATCTAAGTCTCGCTGTGCTCTTTTTAACGCCGCTTTTGCTGATTTTACACCCGCCTTCGCACTCAGTACTTGTGGTTTACGCAAAAACAAGTCGGTGTGTTTACGGTTTGGAAAGCGCTTCGCTTCATCAGCTGCAACATCCGCCAATGCGCTTTCTTCAATAAGTGATGCTTGAGCGCGCGATAACTCTGCTTCAGCTTGTAGTACTGCCGCCTCATAATTATCTTTTTCTATACGCATCAAGACATCTCCGCGTGCCACAATGCCACCAGAGACAAAGTTCGAGTGCCATTCGATCACTTCTCCAGATACCTGTACTGACAGTTGAGTCGACTCAAATGGCTTAACTTCACCATAACTGTTTATCACAACCTGATGATCTAATGCTGACACCGTTTCAATTTCGACTATCGGCCGACTGTCTACGTGCGCTTTTGCATCTGGCTCTGCTGCTAGCGCATTAATCCCCTTAGAACCGGCTATACCAATTGTTAACGCCACGAAAGGCAAGATCCATTTTAATGTTTTCGTTTGCATGACTAAATTATCCTGTAATAATTTCCTACAGCTATACTATCAAGATTAGTACCGCAATGAACGTGACATTTGTAAGATTCTGTTGCGACATCAGGCATTTTTTATAACAAAACCATTACTTCTAATACCCTATTCGTATACATAGAGGCGTAATCTCCTCACTGCCACACGTCATAAAGCCAGTGATATGTATATTACGAGCCCACATTAAGATCCGATTACACCTTGTACGATAAATTGAAAAACGGTAAATTAAGGTTTTATTTCTTGAGATACGAGATGAAACAAGTCTTTATTATCATACTATTAGCATCATTAATCGGATGTACATCAACCGCACTCCCTTCATCAACCGAGCCTCAAGATCCAAGCTCATTATTCAATCACAGTCTATTCAACGAACAAGCCGTGATTCCAGAAGCTGACATTTTCTTATTGCCAACCGCTGAGCAAGTTCAGTTTCATGCGTATCATCAAGACGCGCTAACAAAAGGGGTAAGAGAAGATAGAATCATTGCGAACTATCTAAATACTAAACTTAATGAGTTTACTTACGATGGGGCGACATTATCTGCAGCGCAAACATTGGTACAAGATGAAGGAAACTGTATTAGTCTTGCTATATTGACGCAGGCATATGCCAACTTAATTGATGTTGAAACAAGCTTCAGAGAAGTGGCATCCATTCCAGTCTACACAAAAACAGAACGCACCTTACTTGTCTCAAATCATTTCAAAACAAAACTCTTTGCGCCAGATGACAATCCCGAAGGATGGATCAGTGCAATACGCCCCGGTACTGTTATCGATTACTTTCCTGCACAAGATATTTACTTTGTCAGTACTGCAACAGTGGATGATCTGACAGCCAAGTTTTACGCAAACCTCGCAACCAATGAGTTACTAAATGAACAGTTTGATAATAGCTACTCTTATTTAAAACAAGCATTTAAACATAAAAACACAGACCCCGAGTTGATCAACCTCGCTGCCATATTACACCGTAGGGCAGGCGATACAGACACGGCAAAAAGACTATTTGAGTATGCTATTAAACACAGCCTTATCAGCAGTAACCTCTTATCGAGTTATACCTATCTAGCAGCAGAGCTCAACGATAAGATATTAGTCAAAAAACTAGAAGCCATGAGTGAAGCCTCAGCAAAAACCCCTTTTGATATCATCAATATTGCTAGAAAAGCCTACATGAATCAGCATTATACCCGAGCAGAAAAATTACTTTCTGAACTGGTACAGGAGTTTCCATATTTGCCAGAACCTTATTTTGAACTTGCCAAACTTCATTACCAAAAAAACAACCTCAGTACCTCCCAACACTTTTTATCTGAAGCATTACTCAAAGCAGAAGACCAGAAAAAAGCTGGAATATATCAAGCTAAATTAAGCTCATTAGAACAATTACTCTCCGAAAGGTAACGCTAAAGTTAACAAAAAACACTTTACAGTTAACAAATTTCTAACTATGTTGGTTGTGTTCGATTTTTATACAAACGACAACTACATGTAAGGAAATTAAAATGAAAGTGCGTTATTTACTACCATTAATTGGTTCAGTATCGTTAACTACAATGGCACAAGCGCCGCTTACAGAAGCGCAAATGCTAAAATATACCAGTAAAACCAGCGAAGCGGTGATCGGTGCAAAAGAAGAAACAAACATTGTCCTGACAACCAAAGCAGGATCGTTTAAACAAACCATAACGCATCCCGATGCCAGCTATATAAAATTACACTTTAAGAACCTCGACCTAAGTGGTGGAGGTAAGTTGGTCGTTAGAAACCTCGATGGCAGTGAGCGTTACGAATACACCATCTCTGATATGAAAAAAGCCACACTCGACGCCAAATTAGGTGACAATGGTACAACCTCATTTTCTACCATGTCGGTATCGAGTGATGCTGTTGTCGTAGAATACACCGCGGGATCGAGTAACGTCACTCCAGTCATTGATCATTATTACTATGGTAAAGAAAACGGCATCAGTATTTTAAATGGCACCGACGTCGATACTCAATCAACTTGTGGTATCAATGAACGTAAAGACGTGCAATGTTGGGCTGAGTCTCACCCTGTTGAATTTGAACGCAGTCGTCCTGTTGCCCGACTCGTTATTGGTGGCCGTAGCTTGTGTACTGGTTGGCGTGTGGGCGCTGATAACCGCATGTTTACCAATAATCACTGCGTTGAAACTGCAGCAGAGCTGGCCTCTACAGAGGTTTGGTTTAACTATCAAAACACCAGCTGTAATGGCTCAACCAGAGAAACGGTTGTTAAAGTCACGGGTAAAGATTTCTTTGCAACCGACTACACATTAGACTACACACTATTTTCAATTAATGACTTTGCTAAAGCAGCACCATTTGGTTACTTTGGATTAGATGTACGTGACGCAACGCAAGGTGAGCGTATCTATATTCCTCAACATGGTTCAGGTAACCCCAAAGAGCTATCGATTGAATCTGATCAAGATAACAACAACCTATGCCAAGTGAATCAAGCTAATGCGAATGGCCGCGGTACTGGCACTGATTTAGGCTATTACTGTGATACCATTGGCGGCTCTTCTGGCTCGCCAGTATTAGCGGCAGCAACCAATAAAGTAATTGCCCTGCATCATTTAGGTGGGTGCACCAACAAAGGGGCTAAAATTAGCCGTATTTGGCCTCAAGTTTCTTCACACTTTAACGGTGTACCTGACGGTGACAATGGCTCGACGGACCCATTACCAACTGCGAGCTTCTCTGCAGACTGTTCAGCACTAAATTGTAACTTTGATGGTACTGCATCAACCTCACCAAATGGCTCGCTTAGCCAATACGAGTGGCAATTCGGTGATAACAGCAGCAATGGGTTTGGTGCAAACACCAGTCATAGCTTTACAGCAGCTGGTGATTACACTGTGTCATTAACGGTAACCGACTCTAGTGGTGCGACAGCAACAACCAGTAAAACAGTCTCAGTCAATGATGGTACAGACCCTGCTCAGTTACAAAATGGCGTCGCTAAGTCAGACTTGCAAGGCAGCAACCGCTCTGAAGAGTTTTTCTATTTTGATGTACCAGCCGGCGCAACTAATATTAAATTTAACCTATATGGTGGCACTGGTGATGCTGATTTATATGTGAAAAAAGACCAGAAGCCGACCACGTCTAATTGGACATGTCGCCCATATAGAAGTGGGAATAGCGAAACATGTACAGTCAATGAAGGAGCTGGTCGATATCACGTCATGATCCGAGCTTATAGAACATTTAGCGGCGTATCTCTAAAAGCTGACTACACTCAATAATCAACATCTTTCTATCTCCTAGTTAGACGGAGGGCGGCTTGTTAAGCAAGCCGCCCTCATATATTCAAGTGCTCATACATTACTTTTGATCGTACCAAACACCAAGCCACACTCTATTTTCATTTTCCAGAAACCTACCGGATACCCGACCCAAGCCTAAATCAATACGTAAATCACTCACACCTGCGGGTGCAAACCTTCCTAACCAACTGCTTTTTTCGATAAACGTAGTGAATTGAAAACCATAACTGTTACCTAAAACCTCATTATCGAGGTGGTGTTGATGATAATATAACCACGGTTTATTCACTCGCCAACTTACTCCTGCACCAAACTGCTGATAGTGCTTTCCTTGCCTACTAGACAACGCCAATTCTGGTATGAACACTTGATTCGCCTCAATATTATTATCCAAAATAGGTGTAACAAATCCCCCTAGTTGCAAGTTACTACCTTGGCGCAACATTTGTTTGGTTTGTATATACCAAGGAATATGAGCAACCTTTCCAGAGATATGCGCTGCGACATCATATCCCTGCCATACATGCTCCCCTATTTCGCCTTCATACCAATGCCACGACATGGCATTCGCAAGCGCAAAATCTTGCTGGTCATCAGACCAACGATAAGCCGCACCAACGCGCAACCAACGCGCGCGTTGGTCTACATATCGATGCTCCAAATCACTGATATGTGCAGCTAATTGGCCCTTAAACGCCCATCTTGAATACGTCAATGTGTTTGAAAGTTGCACGAAGCCTCCTTCCCTTTGTTGCTCGTGAACAAGCTCACTTCCACCCTCATTGTGAGGGCGATGTGCAACATCAAATACTTTCCCCTGCCACTTCACCCCCTTATCTTCATAGTGAATATCCGCAAAATACCCTGATAACTTGGTTGCTGCTGTGTCTTGCACTAGGCCCACTTGCCAACTTAATTGCTCTAAGAAATCAGAACCTTTAACTCCCACGTGAATGAGTGAACTTGATGCGCTATTGTACTGAACTCCAAGTGCTAAGGAGCTTGACTGCTGCCAAATATCATAAGGCAATTTAGGGTGATCGGGCTCGTATATTTGGGCCTCAGGTAAATATCGGGTATGTTTTTGTGTAGTGTTCATTTGCGAGCTTTTAAGGCCGCTCTTTATGTTAACCGCCTGCACCTCATGACCTACATATGTCGAAATAACACGCAACTCAACGCCCTGTGCATTCGTCGATAGAAATAACAGCGTATCATCATCTAAAAAAGTGGGATAACCTACCACCTGCTGGCCTTTGGTGAGCTTTGTTAGTTTTTCTGTTTCAAATTCATAACTGTACATATCTATGTCACCATCAACACCCGCTATAAAGACAATGCTACCATCATCTGGGTGCCATTGCGGATGTGCCACATATTGATAGCCAGCCGGCATTGGCACTTCATATTCAATGCCATTGTCAATGCGTCGAACAATCAATTGCCAATGGCGATTCAAACCCGTTTTTAAATAAGCTAGGGCATGTTCACTGTGGCTTAAAGTTGGAAAATCATACACTTCCCCCAACTGATGTGCTGTGAGTGGGGTAATATGCTGTGGTGAAAGGTGTATCGATACTAAATCAGAATATCCATAGCGAGCTTGTTCTGCATATACATACTTACTTTTTTTGCCCACCGTAAATCGACGAATACTTGCGCCAGTCGTCAGTTGAGTGAGTGTATTGCTGTTTAATGACCAGCGAAATAGCTCACCACTGACGTGATGATCATTGACGTGCTCTTTCACCCCAGACACAAACAATAGGGTGCTATCATCCAACCACTGTGGGTAACGAATGCTTTCGTGATTTCGTGATGGCAATTGGTATTGTCGCTCGCGATGAAATACCTCTGGCGCTTTATCAACAATATCCTGCTCATCGCGTGCTAATACTTGCTGCTGCTCACTGGCAAATTCTTTGGCCGCCTGGGCATTGTCTTCATTTGCATAGACATTCAAATACACAGCGCCTTGAGCATTGCGTTCAACCAACGCGAGTAGTGATTTATTTGGCGACAATGCAGGGCTGTGTGCACTGAAATCTGCTTTCATCCATACTGTGTCATCCAACTTCGGCTCAGCACGTTCTTGTTGCATACTGTGATACGTATATTCTGCAATAAAGCGATGATAAAGCCGTTCGGCTGGCTGCCCAAACACGCCTGTAAATGCGTCTTGAAAACGCCGTTTTTTTACCGCTTGCATTCTCACCCAGACAGCATCGAGTGTTTGCTCTGAGTAGTTTTTTTCGAGCCAAGCAAGAAACCGTCCCCCCAACAAATATGCCATGGTGTTAGATAAATACCGCTCGTCTGCACCATTGAGTTGGCGATAAGTAGGCAAGGCTCCTTGCTGAGCAAACCGAGTTAATATTGCTTCGCTAAAGTTATCGTAGAGGCGCCCACGTCCTGTCATCTTTGATTCTAATAATGTTGCATACCCTTCTGCTACCCAGCGTGGCATTGTTGCTTCATTCAAATCATAGAGATCCCAGCTATTACGAATACGTTGTCGCCATCGGTTACGTGAGGGCTGAGATAAGTGGACCAAATGCACATATTCATGAAGAATAAGTAGTTGCTGCCACCCTCGACTATTAGAAATTACCGTGTCTGATTGCGGTGGCGTGGTAAACAGTGCCATCAATGGCGAATCTGTACTGGGCAACGCAAACCCGTTTGCGCCATGAATAGGATCAAATACAACCACATCTGCAATTGCGGGTAAACTGCGATTTTGTTGCGTTAAAATAAACTGCCGAACTTGCTCTAATTCTTGCGCAGCTGATTGCGCCCATGCATCGTGGCCATCAGTAAAGTGCACATTAAAATGGGCGGTACGTAACGTTGACCACTCAGGCGTCGTCCAACCCGAAAAAGAGAGACCACAAACACTGATCCAGAGTAATAATCGCAGCATAATCAACTCAAAATAATCATCTTATAGTGAGTATCGCAAATAATGGCAATTATTTAATCTAAACACTCAAAGGTAAGTGTAAAAACATATTACTAACTCGGGTGTACCGTTGGGTTTGCCAAAGAAACAAATAAGCTTAAAATACCAGCAGACACAACAAGAACACATATCGCCAGCGATGCACTTAATCCTGCGTAATACATTGCTGCTGCCACCAAAGATGCGGCACTCCACACACCAAGTCGATGTAAATAACGACTGATTGTATTACTTGCTTTAACGTTGATCAGTACAGCAATCACTAATAATAATGCCAACAAACACAGTATCACTAACATATTCACCTCCTGTTAACATCCATTATATGCTAATGATAATTATTATCAAATAAATATCGTAACTTAATTTTAAATATGCTGTTCACACTTCCTATATAACTGATCTGAATTATATGCTCTGTAAGCACTTCACGATTTACAATGAAAGAAGCAAAAAACGATTTTTCTAGAAGCTAAAGCACCAGCGCGAGCGTACAAAAAACATACGACCATTCACTCACATTTATGTGTAGTCTACATGATGATTATGCGCCTACTTTTTGTGAGCCTTGTAAATTATGTCGCACAAGTAGGCCTCCGTACACGTGGGGTACAACCATGAAGAGGGATATTATGTGTCAGCTTTACCAAAAAAACGGTAGGTTGTCGAGACTATCACGGTACCCATTTATCTAAATGGACGAGCTATCGCACCTGAAAGGTATTATCACCGCCTGTGGTGCAATAGCAAAAAATTAGGCCGCTTAAGCCCAGCGAATACGGGTAGCTAAGGTGTGGCTTTCTCCAGGATTAACCACAATAGCATCATCCATTACGTTTGCCGCTTCCAAACAGAGCATCGATAAGTATTCATCATCTTTAAAGTTACTTAAACGCTGCGACTTTTCAACCCAAGGGTTCCATAAAACACACGACTGAGAGTTTTCTCTGCTCACTTCAATACGCCCACCTGGTGTATTAATCATTTGTGTAGCAGGCGCTTGGATATACACCATATCTGTTTCTCGCGCGAAATGTACCACCTCCTCTTGTAAGAACGGCCCCTGACCAAACTCAATATATTGAGCACCTTGTAGGCCGTCAACAGACGTTTCATTAATAGACGAAGTTGGAAAATACGTATGTAAGGCTTGCGTCAATGTAAACGCGTTTTGGCCTAGATTGGTATTGGTTAAGCGCACCTCAATACTTTGGCCAAACAAAAATGTTACCTCTAATTTAGACTGATGCGGCCAGTACGTGTCATCGACCAATGTCATAGGCAAAGATAAACGAACTTCCACATGGGTATCATGCTCAATGACTTCCTCAGCGCGCCATATGAGTTTACGTGCCACCCCATGAATAGGCCATTGTGGATCACTGTGCACGCCAAACCATGGCCAACAAATCGGGATCCCCCCACGTACGGCTTTACCTTCAATGTAATCTTCGTCAGCTGAAACCCAAATCAAATTGCCTTGGCCTTTCGGGGTAAACTCTGTTAATTGTGCGCCTTGTAAAAATACCTTCCCTCGACATAACGCACTATCAACCTGTATATACTCAAGCCCGCTATCTGTACGCTGAATAGACACTGATGCAGAAAGTTCCATACTTCACCTTATTATCGTGTTTAAAAAACATTATCTAGGTTACCCAATTTATCTATCCTGAGTAAATAAATAACCGTCAATATGAAGCATCTTCATACACACCACAACCAATTCATTGCGTATCAAAATCATTACTCTGCTGGGCTTATCATCATTTTCTACCCTTACAAATGACACTCCAAATCATATTAGATTGTGCGTCACACACTGCTGTACCGTCTCCACGCGTGCGTTTTATTGCAACATTTATAACGTCAATAAAATAAGGCTAAGATATTAATAATATACTTAATTATCATATATTTTTATCAGTTAATTGGGATTAGAACACGATATGGTCTACCCTATTACTATTCTTTTTGACAACATCATATGAAGCCTATTCATGTTAAAACTTACCGCTCTTGCATTGGCAATCAGCGTATTGTCATATCCAGTATCTGCCAGCACAGATGAGTTAGCACAACTTAAACAGCAGCTTGCCAAGTTACAACAGCAAATACAAAAAATTGAAGATGACGTGAAAAAAGCGAAAAAAGCGGCGCCATCAGAGTCATCTGGTATCAAAGTAGGCGGTGCTGTGCGAACGAATTACAGCCATACTTCGTATAGCGATGGCAATAAAAATCGCGGCGGAGATTTTGATTTCGATTTATTCCGTATCAATTTCTCTGGTGATATTGGAGACGTTTCACTCAATGCTGAGATCCGCTTTTTCGATTATATGACTGCGGTAAAATACGCCTACCTTGGCTACGACTTCGCCGAACATTGGCAAGTTCAAACCGGTATTACCAAAGTACCGTTTGGCAATTGGCCCTACAATTCGCACAACTACTTCTTCAGTACAAATTACTATATCGGCTTAGAAGACGATCATGACTTAGGCGTGTTATTTAAGCGTAAACTCAGTGACAACTGGCAGTTAGATTTAGGTTTTTTCAAAAATGATGAACTCGGTGGTATTGATGGATATGTGAGTGATCGCGCTGATCGTTACTCTTATGATGTCGTCGGTTATCGTCAAAATAGTGATGGCATTTATGACAATCCTACTCACCCGATTGGCGAATATAATACCTTTGCCGCACGTTATGGATACCATATTCAGCACTCAGGTGGGACGACCGAAATCGGGTTTTCAAGCCAATTTGGTGGGTTACACGATGGCAATGACCGAGTTGGTGATAGTTTGGCTTGGGCATTACATGTGAATAGCAATATAGGGCCATGGAACATTCAGCTACAACATGGCGAATATGACCACGATATTGAAGGGTTTGATCGAATGGCTGTGGGCGCGTATGCGTTTTACGATAGCATTGCAGCGCAAGCTACCACATCCAGTGCCAACCTTGCATATAGCATGCCCGTTAAGTGGGGTGCGGTCACCGGATTACAATTTTACAATGACTTCGGCATTATTTATGACAAATCGGATGCCAGTGCTGACACCTGGATGAATGTCACCGGCATATCGGTTGCTGCTGGTGGGCTATTTACTTACTTTGATTTAGTGCATGCCAAAAATCAACCCTTTGTAGGCGGCTCCATTGCAGGTGATAGCGATGACACGGAGCGTCGCTTTAACATCAATATTGGCTACTATTTCTAATTCTGTACGGGTCTATCTACTTAGTGGTGCGACCCTATTCCGCGTAGAAAACTTTCATAATTAACTAGACGATTTACACACTCTTTATAGCCAAACCTTATTTGAGCAATCATTCAAATAAGTTTAACCTTAAATCTTACTCAATAAAAAAGGGATACCCCCATGGCTCAATTCGATATTCATACGTTAGACAGCGCACCACAAGACAGTAAACCACTACTACAAGACTCTATAAATACATTTGGGATGATCCCAAATTTACACGGTGTCATGGCTGAATCAGCGCCTCACTTACAAGCCTATCAAACATTACACACACTATTTCTACAATCCGCGTTTACCAGTGATGAAAAAACGGTTGTATGGCAAACCATTAATATTGAACATAATTGTCATTATTGCGTACCAGCGCATTCAGCCATTGCCAAATCAATGGGTGTAGATGACACACTCAACCAAGCACTCAGAAATCACACTGCACTGCCTAACGAACGGCTTGAAACACTCCGTACCACGGTATTACAGCTGGTCAGAAACCGGGGGATTTTATCTGACAAGGAACAACAGAAATTTTTCGACGCTGGTTATACACAGCAACATTTGCTCGATATTGTTTTAGGCCTTGCGCAAAAAATCATGAGTAATTATGTCAACCATTTAGCTAAAACTCCTGTAGATAAACCATTTGAAGCCTTTATCTAAGCGCAATACCTCGCATTTCATTGACCCTGTGATAAGCTTAAAGGAGCTGATTTACAGGGTCATAGGCATGCAGAAAAAGATAAATGGTATTTTCAATAAGTGCTTTTGGCTGCATTTAACAGGCATTGTGTTTGTTGCACTTGGATTTATTGGCATTGTGCTCCCAGTCATGCCCACCACCATTTTCTTTATTCTTGCCCTTGCGTGTTTTACCCGCTCTTCACCCCGTTTTGCAAACTGGTTGCTTAATCACCCTAAATTTGGCTATAGCCTGCAACAATGGCAAAAGTATCAGGTTGTACCACCCAAAGGGAAGTGGGGGGCGGGAATTGGTATGAGTCTTGGGTTCTTGATTTTATTATTAAATCAACCACCCGTATGGGTTTTAGTCATTGTTGCGGTCACTGAGCTTGCGGTGTTAGCCTACATCTTGCGTAAGCCATCATACCCACCTTTATCGGGGCCAGCTTAGCCATCACCGTAACATACGGTCAATAACAGCCAAGCTGAGTTTATAAATACTGCTGATACTGAGACAATAAGCCCTGCGTAATTTCTTTGTTCGCGTTTATTGCTTGATTAATTACCTGCAACTGCTGTGAACTAACATAGCCTTGTCGAAACATAAAATACACTGGGTTGCGATGCACGACCTGAGCGGTTTCCAACAAATGCACATAATGCCTTTGCTTTAAAAAATAACGCCCAGACAGCTCATCTTCAACCACATAGTCTAATCGCTGTTTATTTAATAAATCAAAACGTTGTTTTGCCAGTGGTAATTCTGCGATTTGCGCTGGAAAACGCGCCACCAGCTGAGAGAATGACGCTCCATAAAAACTGCCGAGATTTATCCCTATGGTCCCTTTATTTATCAAAATATGCTCTATCGTTGCCTTTACCACGTCACTATCTCGATGTGCATACAACCGCATCACCTCTTCACGATACGCCTCTGTAAATGTTGCAAAGTCAGCACGTTGCTTGGTATAGCTGGCAGCAAAAAGCATATCGATAGTGCCTTTTTTCAACTGCTCAAATGCGCGACTTGAAGAAGGAAGTTCGACAAATGACACGCAATAATTGGCTGCACTCAATATGTTTTTAATAATATCAACATCCACCCCAATAAATTTATCAGGCTGTTTAATCACATAAGGTGGCCAACCTTCATTAATACCAACACGCACCTTCTGTTGACAAGCAAACGCAGCGTAATGCCAACCAAGCAGTACTAAAAATATAACGAGTTTAAAAGCATGGTGATTCATAACCCTTGGCATGTTCTTTATCTATTTACGTTATTATTATTTTATATCAATACTATAGCACCGCTTGTACACAATAAGTAAACTAATTATATTTGCGCAATATGGTCTATTAATGCTGAATACCTCAAACCATAAAAGCCTCACCAAGGGTCGGTTATGGTGAAGTTTTCGCGATATAGATTTTAAAGTAAAGGAAAGGTATAGACGCTATTGAGGAAACTCAATAGCGTCTTGGCGCGTGCCGCAGACTAGGTTACAAATTGATCAAAGTTCGCATGTAGGTCTACCACCCGTTTTGCTATATTTTGATTGGCCTCAGATGTTTCACTGGCTCCTTGCGCCGTTTCAGTTGCTAAGTCATTAATATTATTTACGCTTTTATCAATATCTCCTGCTACCACCGACTGCTGCTCAGCTGCAGTGGCTATTTGGGTATTCAAGTCATTAATTAAATCTATCGATTGCGCCGCTTCATCCAATGTACTGCGTGTCTCTCGGCTTTTACCTAAACAAGCACTGGCGCTTTCTGTTCCTTTAGCCATACTCACAACCACTTTATTGGCTTCTGTTTTTAACCGTGAGAGTAAATCTTGAATATCAGCCGTTGAGCCTTGTGTGCGGCTTGCCAAGGTACGTACTTCATCAGCAACCACCGCAAAACCGCGCCCTGTTTCACCCGCCCTTGCCGCTTCAATGGCTGCGTTAAGGGCAAGTAAGTTCGTTTGTTCAGAAATACTCTGTATTGACTCCAGTACCGTGCTGATATTATTGGTTTCTTCTACTAAAGAGGTAATGTCTGCTGACGCTTCGTTCATTTCACCAACTAAGCTCTCAATAATGTCATTGGTTTCTGTTGCAATGGCTTTACTCGACGCCACCTTATTACGCACATTCTGTGTCGCCTCCGCTGCATTTGCCGTGCTTTTCGATACATCTTGTGTGGTGGTGCTCATTTGATATACGGCCGCGGCCACCATTTCAGTTTGGCTTTTTTGATCCAATACATTTTGCTTCGTCTGGCCAACAACTTGTGTGGCTAATTCAGACGACTCACCCAAACTTCGCACAATATTGTTGGTACTCGCTATAATACTGCGTAAATTACCAATGAACTTGTTAAACTCTTTGGCCATAACCCCAGTTTCATCTCCAGCCGACTCATCCAGTTGCACCGTTAAATCACCATTACCGTTGGCCACTGATTTTAATCGTTCAATAAGCGCATCAATCGGGACCGTGATCGAGCGACCAACCACCAGTGATATACCGATGGCAAATACGACTGCAACGGCTGATGTTATCGCAATCCACATAATGGCTGCTTGTTCATCGTGCTCAGCTTGTAAAGAGGCGTCTTGTGTAAATTGCTGAATGCCGCCTAACAATGCAATAAGCTCTTGTTTTAACTCATCCTCCTCATGTTCCACCACAAGTACATCTTCCATCAATGAAGCAAGTGCTTGCTCATTAAGACGATTTAGCACCGCGTTCATATGCGTATGAGCCGTCCGATAATGTTCATTAATTAAGCGCAACTGCTGATTCACTGCCCTAAACTTACTAGCCGATGCCTCTACGTGCGCTTTTGTGACGGCGTCAGCAGAAAAGTCAATGGCTTGCTCAAGCTCCTTATCTATTTTGTCACCCAACGCTGAAATATCCGTTAAAATCGAGTTAAGGGGCTGTGCAAAACTCTGCTCACCTTGATCAATTAATGATTTGTACAGTAACGCGCGCTCAAATAGCACCGCTTGTTCCAGTTGATGCTCCGTTATTTCCGTTAAAAATCGGGTGAGTGGAATGTCTTCTTCGGCAATATCAACTAGCTCATTGCCAATTTTAGCCATCTGCACAAGCGACAATATGCTTACAATTAACAATAAACCCAATTGCGCAATACCCATTGCATATATTCGGGTGCCAATATTCAATCTTTTCATACACTACGCGACCTATATTTACACTTATGGTTAACAGTGTAGTTACTCAAATTAGATCACGCGATCTTTCTTCGAAAACGCCCAATAATTCCCCCAGAAAAGTAATCATTTTGCTACCCGTCAACTATCCACCAATGCTCAATGCATATTTTTATACAATTATAATAGCCACAGTTTTTATATTAATAGGTACGCGAGTCATTTTATATTCAGGAAACCTTTGCTAACAATACAAAGGACATCAATTTATAAGGAAAGTAAAATGATAAATACATGCGTTAAAACACTACTACTCATACTCACTATGCTTTTTTCTATCAGTACGTATGCCTCATCCTCCTCACCGCTTAATTGCTATTGGAAAGAAACATATAACACCGACATGGCACTCGCTGAAACTCAGCATTGCACCAACATCACCGACCGCTTTACCGACGAATTTGAAGTGGCCAGCCGTATGTATATTCGCGCCTCTCAGTTTTGTGTCGCAACGAAAAAAACGGGTTACCTGCCCAAGTTGCAGGGAACAATAACCGTTGATGACGATACCAGTTGTTATAACGATGCCGTTTACTTTACCCCGGCTCCACCAACCCGAATTGTAAATGGTTTCACACAAACACTGCTTGACTGTCAATGGCAAGCTTTACAGGGTGCTTACGCGCAATATACCTGTCAAAACACACCTGACAATACACCCGTTCCTTTTATTGCATCTAAGGTTGCAGTTGGGACGCATTGTCAAATATTCGATAACCCCTCAGTAAATCACACGCTAGAATCTGGCGTGATAAGCACCAACGCTGCGAGCAACTGCCAAGTTGGTCCAGTTTATTTTCAGAAACATCCTGAACAACAAGTCATCAATGGTGTCACCGTATCTTTGCAGCAATGTCAGTGGGAAACCGTTAACGCAACATTCAAAGTAAGAAAATGCAAAAATATTAATAATCAAGGCCTCGAACTCGTCGTGTCGAGTATTTTCAATAATCAACAATACGACTCGTTAGAACATGCCAATCAAAGTATACCGAACGGCGAACTAATCATGGATGAAACACTCAACCCACATAATCCCCCAGTCTATTTTCGCGTTAACCCTTAACTGATCGCCGCTCACTCTGAGTTACTCAGTGAATGGACTATAAGCCACAAAAAGCCTGCGTTCTCTCATGGGCTTTTTGTGCACTCCACCACGCTCAATATAGAAATCTCTATTTACACTAAAAAATAGGCGGTGTTATAGGGGTTATACTCGACACATAACAGGCAAAGTCAGTGATGTATTTGCGGGGGGAATGACCCTCGTACTTAAAGGGGCGGCTATAACACGGCCGGCCATATGCCAGCATATTTCTTTTTAGTGGTACTTGAGCATAGGTGCTGTATTGCCTACAATGGCGCATATTTTACTCATAAGAAGCCATGCTATGAACGACACCACATCACAACCAACACTCCCAGATCGCCTTTCTATCAACCCACGCAGCCGTTATCACGTTGCGGCGGTGTTTGAGCATGATATTGGTATTAAAATCAATGGCAAAGAGCGCTTTGATGTTGAAGAGTACTGCATTAGTGAAGGGTGGATTAAAGTGGCGTCTCCTAAGGCACTTGATCGTAGAGGCCAACCTTTGCTGCTGACTGTCAAAGGCACTGTGGAAGCATTTTATCGCTAAAACTGCCTCGGCCACGATTGTTGCTTGTCAAATGCATCGCAACGACAAGTAACAATCAAATTGTGTACAACTCACCATTTTGATATTTCAATCAGCCTATCAAGTAAAACGCATCGACAAAAAAAGCCATACATGTCAGCATTACTAACATATACAGCTTTTATTCATAACAAGTTAGGGGTCTTACTTTCAGCGCTATATCACGCCTAGGGGATACTACCTATGGCTGATGACCACAGCGAAATACCCGCGTTACTTTTTGCTCAGTTCTACAATTAGTTTCTACGGTGCGCGTATGCGTACTGGTTTTAAGCTGATTACTCGTTAAACCAATTGAGCCCGTGTATTTATACCAATCAATCGTTTTGAAACCATCCGGTTTAGTGTACCAATAGGTCCCCGTTTCATGCTTATATTGTGAGCCAGGACAAGATTTACTTTCATCTAAAACGCTGCTGCCGGTTACATAACGCGTCATTGGTAGAGGAAAATCAGGTTGGTTCCATAAATGCCCTAACCAAATTGTACCTTGGTAACCACAATGGCGTTTGGTTTCTGTGTATGTTTGCGTTTCTGTATCACACACACGCACATTACGTACTTCTACATCCCAATACCCTTGCCCACCAGGGCAGTTTCTTCTCGCTTCTGCAGTCACACTCGTGAGTGTTACTACCGCGGCAATTGCAGTTAAAATTACTGTTTTCATACCTATCCTTATACATTAATTAAATTTTGGCAGCTTTATAAATTAAAATGTTGACGCTGCTCTTTAGTAAATATGGCTTTAATTTCAGCCAACTTTTCCGAGTCCACAACCACAGCAGGGAAAGCATATGGACTGCCTGACGTACCTAACGTGTTGTCAGATACTTTGGAATACACATATTTTGATAAACGAGTAACTTCAGATTTTTGATACTCATCTAAGTTTAGAGATTTAACCGCATGCAACAGTGATTGTTGCTTTTGATAAACTTGTAAATTAGCTTGTTCCGATTCAAATGCCTGATAGTCTGCCAATTGCGCTTCATTCAACACACTTGCTAAACTGGAGCGATATGCCATCGCATTCGTAGACAAGGTATCCAGATACTCTTGTTGATAAAGGTCTGTGTCGTCAGGCCCATCATTGGCTAACTGACTAAAGCGCTGCCAAGATACAAAATCTTGCGCGGCTTTCTCATCAAGTAGTTTTTCCACAGCCTGCTGTCGATTTTCATCCAAAGCGAGCTGTCGAGTGAGCTGTAGCATCACCGGTTTAACCGAATACACTGCCAGTTGGCTCTTGATGGTTGCGATAGACGCAGCATCAAGCTCACCGTCATTCTGCTTTTGTTTAGGTAATGCAGTGTCTGTTGTGTGACGCTCTAGCACAACTGAAGATAAAGGCGGCTCAAGGTGCTTAATACGCTCCCTCAACATGGCATTTTCTTGCTTCACCTCATATGAATTACACGTGATAGCAGGAACATCCTCATTCAGCGCTGTGACCTCATTTACAGTTGGCTCTTTTGATACAGCTTTAAAGAGTGACACACTAGCGACCCCACCACATAAAAAAGCCACAATTAAGTACCTAATCATTTTATCTCCCTCAACCCCACACTAAGGCTCAAACACTTTTCATACGCTCCGGCGTCAATATCAATGTCGCATATCACAATGAACCACCGATGCAGTCAATGGATGTCATCATTGGTTATTTCTCAACAACTGTAAATACCAGATAACATTTAGTAATATTTGCTAATGAATTATAATATTTATTAAAATCAACAATTTAAGTCGTTGGATTTTACTTAAATAATGGAAGGGGGTGAGTGAGTACAGGGTATGTAAGCCAGATTTAACATCACCAGATTAGGATAAAAGTGAGGGTTTGGCTCATTGCTTTACAACTCTAAGTAGCAAAAACATCGAATGGAATATACGTGCAAGGTGTGAATTATTGACATTATTAACCTTTGTTGGTTGGTCAGGTAGCCACCAACAGAGGTTAATAAAAGCGATAGTAAGCTAGTTACTTAGATCTGCGCTTTGAGATACGCGTCTACTTTTTCTTTGCCAATGACCGAAAAGTGCTTGGTAAGAAAATCAGCAAGGCGCTCTTTTTCGATATCCAGTAAATTTTCAGCAGGCTTAAACTCAGTGCCATCATAATAACGCGCGACAGTACCTTCGCCATCCGGACTACCATGACCTGCATCTATGGAGTCTCGCCATTTTTTAGCATGTTCACTCCACTCTGTCTGATCCACGATTTGTGGCGCACTAAACCATACATTCCAACTTAACACGTTACCATTTTGCAGCATATTGCCCGACGCCAAATTGAAAAAATCCATAAATAACTGGTTAAAATCATCAACGATATCGTGACCTACTTTTTCAACATCGCCAATTTCTACATTTAAATGCGCAACATCCCACGCCTCACCTATATGCTTAGCGAACGCGGGAATATCAAAGTCGTGGCTTTGCCCCTTTCTGAGCGGGAATATCACTTGGTTTGGATCACCCGGCAAAGAAGTTTTCACTACGATTGCGGTCGTTTTTGATAACGGGAATGGTAAGTTCATAGCCTGAAATAAACTTTCTAATAGCTTGAAAGCCTTAGTTGTTTTGGCACTTGGGCTAAACCAAATTTTACCTACTACAGACATATCCGCTGCCATTGTTTTATTCGTTTCATTCACCCAACCTCGCTGGCCAGTGACGGTGACTTCAACGTTTAGCGCACCAAATGATGGTGAATAAGCCCCCTGTTGAGGACAAATAATGGAATAAACGCGGCCCTCATTGGTATAGCCTATACGGGAAATATCGGGTGCAAACATTTGATAGCACCTGCGTGTATTTTCTTCGTCTTTACGCGTTTCCCAGCTAAATTCTGGCCATAAAACCTCTTGCTGGCGTTGCAATTTATCAATATTCGCCATGTTATCTAGCATATGTAACGATGATAAATTAGGATCTGGATACGAAAATAATGCATTTGACTCTTCGAATCCACCTACCCATCCTGGTGCCGGTTGTCGGTTGTTTTTAATCGTCATGTTATTGGTCCTTGATTGTTAAACAGTCTGTCTTGAAGTAACCCTTGTCTTTAAACTGGTTCAGCACATTATGTAGGCAAGTTTATAGTAGGTGTTACAAAAGCGTTATTACAACAAATTACAATAGGCTTCATTTATACCTCATCACATAAGTCAACGTAGTGAGAAGGGAAATTATTGAAAGAGGTTTTAGGAGGGGAAATCGTCTAACCTTTGTTTAAGATAATCAAGAAGTAAGTGAGTGCCAACAATCATAATTTAACACCGCGGTGAGTATAGAGCTGGGGAGCTTTCCCCAGCATTGGTATCGTTATTTAACCTCAGGTTTGGATAAGGGTTTTGGAATAGAAGATGTTTTATAAACACACTTACGTACAATCCGATGATGATATTTAGTTCAATATCAAGGCGCTTTTATGCAGTAATAGCGGGCTATTACAAATGAAAGCAACGCCGAGCGTGAGAAAAATAGCTTTATTGGGCAAATTCGCTTATCCAGAGCTGAGGTTATTTAGATAGCTTTTTCCAACCCGTCCATACTTCATCATCCGGATCAGCTTGCTGCTTACGTTTTTTCTTACCAGTCCCTTCGGGCTTAGCCATCGGTTTATCTGCTGCAAGTTCAGGGTTAACATCATCAGCCTCAAACCCAGAAATTTGCTCTCGTTCAAGTCGAATTTTGTTTTTCTTTTCAATGATTTTAAAGTGATGATAGTCATCATGATCAATCAAAGATAACGCCAGCCCAATTTCACCGGCACGACCACTTCGACCAATGCGATGCATATAATCCGCAGGACTTCTTGGCAAGTTAAAATTAATCACAACAGGGAGCTTAGCAATATCTAACCCTCGCGCCGCAATATCAGTGGCAATCAGTACCTCAATTTCACCCGACTTGAATGCTTCCAGCGTACGCGTGCGCGCCGCTTGCCCTTTGTCACCATGAAACACTTTGGCATTAATGCCCTGCTTTTCTAATTTTTGTGCCAAATGCTCACAGTGATTTTTCGCATTGACAAATATAAGCACTTGTCGCCACTTATGCTGCTGAATTAAGTGCGTTAGCAGGGCCGTTTTTTGCCCTTTGTTAATTGTAAATACCCGCTGTATCACTGTACTTGCATCGCGACTTTGAACTTGAATTTCAACAGGATCAATTAACAGTTTATCTGTCAGTGCTGTTACTTGCTCAGGAAAAGTGGCAGAAAATAACATGGTTTGCTTTTCACTTGGCATTAAGGCCAGCAACTTAGATAACTCGTCAGCAAAACCGAGTCCCAGCATGCGGTCGGCTTCATCTAGTACCAAGGTACACACTTTATCGAGTTTTATGGCATTACTGGCAATTAAGTCAAGTAATCGACCTGGCGTTGCCACAACAATGTCACTGCCTCCGCGCAGGTTTTGCATTTGCTTATTAACCGACACCCCACCAAAAACAACCGTTGTTTTAATTGCACCATTAAAATGTGCAGCATAAGATTTAATGCTATCCGCCACTTGCGTCGCCAGCTCGCGAGTTGGCACTAACACTAACCCTGAAACAAAATTGCCTTTTTCGCGCTTTGTAGACGTACTTGCTTGCAGTGGCTTTGATAGCTGTTGCAACAATGGCAATGCAAATGCTGCCGTTTTACCCGACCCCGTATTCGCTCCAGCAATTAAATCACGTCCAGCCAATACACTACCAATCGCCTGTGCTTGAATTGGCGTCGGGGTGGTGTATTCCAATTCAGCTAATCGCGCCAATAAAGGGGGGATCAAGCCAAGGTCAGTAAAGTTACTAGGCGGTGTCGCTAAGGTCATAAAGGGGTCAGCTCAATGCTAAAAAAGTAGCCGGCGATTCTAGCGTATTTTTGAACAGTTTAGTTAGTGTTATCTGTGAAATGAGGCGATTCTTATAGGTAAGACTGGCATTATGTTTCACAATCCAGCCATATTCGCTCATCGCCTAACCCATCAGCACGGTACGTTTAACGCTTTAAGTATGACTCACCGCCGATTGCTCAACGGGGCAACCTTGCACGCGACATACCCCTTCGTTGCATAATCGACATATCTTTCGTGCATCACTCACATCATGTGTCACAGTACGTAATGCCTGCTCAAGAATAGGCAACAACAGCTGCTGTTGTTCCACCGTTATTGACTGCATTATTGATTGTGTTGCGTTCGCGCGAGCCGTTAATATTTGCTTCGCTCGCTGCACACCTTCATCCGTGAGTCGAATGACTACAGAACGACCATCCATTTCACTGCGGTGACGTTCAATCAGGGCTTCACTTTCCAAGCCATTAATCAACCGCACAGCACCTGAGTGTGTCAGGTTCAAAATTTTCCGTAAAACATCAATACTATCATCCGGGTGATTATAAATAGTCACAAGTGCGGTAGCCGCATTCGCACTACGACACCCCACGGTATTGACGTGTTCATCTATCGTTGCAGTTACCGTCGTTGCAAACGCACCGAGCAAATTATTTATATAAGTATCATCTTTCATACGGTCATTATATATGACTCACTCACGCATAAACACCCATTTCTCACCACAAAAATACATGACTAAGTCACATATTACCCGTGACAAGCACCCTTGAATTATATATGATCGAGTCACATATAATTCATAGAGAGCCTTGATGATCAATTACACCACCACAAAAAAAACCGTCGTGAATGCCATACAGACACTCATACTGTTTGCAGTCATACTCTTCACATTCAGCATATCGGCACATGCTAACAACACATGGCAAGCACAGAAAAAGTTTGTCGACGTCTTTGGTAAAAAAATGGCCTACATCGAGCGCGGTGAAGGTCGCCCTATCGTATTTATACATGGCAACCCAACTTCGTCATATTTATGGCGAAATGTTATTCCACACGTCGCAGGTCAAGGCCGTATCATCGTTGTTGACCAAATGGGAATGGGCGACAGTGATAAGTTACCGGCTGAAGAAACAGACAGATACCGCTTAGTCAGTTATACAAAGTATTTCGCTGAATTCATGCGTAAGATAAACGCCAAAACAGAAGTGACCTTAGTCCTTCATGACTGGGGCGGCGCTGTTGGTTTTGATTGGGCATTTCACAATCAAGCCAGTGTACGCGGTATCGCTTACATGGAAACCTTTATAAAACCATTAGAATGGAAAGACTTACCGAAAGACTTTCACCCTACACTCAAAGCAGTACGTGCTGAAACAGGGCTAAAGTTAGTCCTTGAAGAGAATATGTTTATCGAAAAAATGCTGCCAAGTGTCACAACCCGTGCATTAACGCAAGCACAGATGGATGAATACCGTCGCCCTTATTTACACTCCGGCGATGACCGACTACCAACATTACAATGGCCTCGTGAAGTGCCCATTGCAGGCCAACCTGCTGACGTAGCAACCCGCATTGGTAATTATTCTAACTGGCTCACAACCAGTAAGGTGCCTAAGCTATTCATTGATGCAGAACCTGGGGTATTCATTACAGGTGATGTACGCAAGTTTGCCAAAAGTTTACCGAACCAAACCATCGCCACGGCCAAAGGGTTACATTTCATGCAAGAGGATGACCCTGACACCATTGGTAAAGCAATTTCTCAATTTTTAATTTCCCTACCATAGTGCTGCTTATTTGAAAGTGGAGGAAACTCCACTTTTAATCCTTTAAAAACTCACTGGCTAACCACTACTAACGACTCTCTCTTAGCAGCATATTCAAGCACACTATTCATTGTGACATCACTCTTACTATTGAACATTACAGATTCATATATTGCCTTCAATAGAATCATTTACAAATAAAGTACAGCGCGCTGATTAAAAACCAACACATTTGAAAGCACGTCATTGCCAATGCGCTCCACCAGAAAATATGAGTGAGCAAGGTGACGCCGCCGCACTTTAAAAATCATATGATTGATATTTATACAGTCATAACCAATAATATTAACCGTAATATATTATTTATGCTGTTAAGTAGTGATAAAAACAAACAAGAACCTATACGCAAGCTTAAAATGGAGCTGTATTACATGAAGAAACTGAGTTTTTTAAAAGCATTTTTTATTATGTTATTGAGTAGCATGCTCATTATTGCCTCTGTCTCTCCAATTATTTACAGCAGTGTTTACGATATCATGATGGAGCTAACTTTAAATAAAAATAGAGAACAAGCTGAACGACTTGCTACATTAGTTTCGTTAGATTTAGAAAGAGGAAAAAGCACGGAAGCAGCCCTAGCTCAAATACAAGCTATGTTAGAAAGCACCCCACAAAGTGATGAGCATTTTGCGTGTATTGTTCAGCACGAAAATAGGGTTATTGCGCATCCTAAACCTTCCAACGTAGGCAAAGACGTAACCGGCTGGATTCTTTCTGATGGTATTGAAACAAAAACCTACACGCAATCGGCAGGTGAAGGGCTCCCTTTTGGTGGAATTCAAACAAGAACGAATGGCACACAAGACATCACCTTTCAAGTTCCTATTAGTACGCAGCCTTGGGCTGTTGCTGTGCATACTAAGTTAGACCTCATAGGCCTCTACACCCAAACAATCCTTAAAAATATTGCTTACTTTGCATCGGTTATTTTATTTTTATTATTGCTGATAAGCGCCTATTTAATTTCAAATCAAAAAACATAAGCCATTCTTTTGATAAAAATAAAATCTGTGATTTTACTGTATTAATTAAGCATCCTTGGAAAATTAAAATGCTGACCATAGAAAAGAAGATTACCCTCTGTTTTGTTAGCTTACTTTTAACACTCATCATCGCCAGTATCACGTCGGTGGTTAAAGTGGACAATTTAACTCACCTATCGAGAAAAATACAAACTATCTATGAGCCGTCAATACAAGCCAATTTACGTATGACAAACGCCATTAACCTTTCCATGCTGAATATTCAAGACACCCTACTGTTCAATCATACACAACACATTCGACAAAGGCAGGCTACATGGTCAATTATCCACAAAATGCACAGTCAGCTAATGAATTATGCAACGCGGTGGCACAATGATGAGCATCAAGCCCAACTGCACTTAATCGTGCCGCTTTTAACTGAATTAAAAGCACAGCAATTAGCAATTGAACAACTCAGTAAAAACAATAACTCTGTAGCAGCCATTAAACTCATGCAAGATCAGGTTATTCCACTTAAAGATAACATTCTAACCATCTTAAGAAAAATACTAGACCCACAGAAATGGGAAATGGAGCGCATCTTTAAACAAGAAGAAAAAAGCGAAAAAAACTTACAACATATTACGCTGGGTTTTATGCTATTGGCCATCTTTGGCAGTATGGTTGTGACAATCGTTCTGGTCCAAACCATCATTACCCCTTTAAAAAATACCGTCACATTGGCCAACGATGTCGCTAAAGGGAATTATAACGTTGATCATGCGCTATTTAATCAAAATGAAGCGCTAGACAGCGCGTTAAAAACCATGACCATACAACTCCAAGACACTGCGCTGAAAAATCAGCAACAACAGCAACGATTAATGTTGTTAAATGACTCACTAGAACGCTCTAATGAAGAGCTATCACACTTTTCTTATCGCACATCTCATGATTTAAAAGCCCCCTTAGTAACCATTCGAGGGTGTGCCAGTGCCATTGTCGAAGATCTTAACGATCATTATTACGATGAGGCAAAAAGCACCGCGGCACAAATAGAAAAACAAATTAGGAAACTGGAAACGCTCATTGATAACATTTTAGATCTGTCGAAAGCTGAGTTGCAAGAATTTACCCACGACACCATTAACTTGGCATCTTTATTTACTGATATTAAAGCAGATTTAGACAATGTCTACTTAGACAACCAGGTCGACATCTTAAGCGACATTCGCGAGCACATACGATTTGACGCACCTAAAGTAAGAATTGAACAAATTATCACCAACCTAATATCAAACGGCATTAAATATGCAAATAAAAATCAGAAAAGCAGCTACGTAAAACTCACTGTTACACAGCAAGAAAATAACATACGCTTCATGATTGAAGATAATGGGTTAGGGATCCCAGCTAAGTTCCAAGACTCTGTATTTTTAATGTTTAAGAGATTTCACCCTCACACTTCCAGTGGAAGTGGGTTAGGTATGTATATTGTTAAAAAGCACGTTGAAAAGTTAAATGGCACTATCACTTTTGAAAGCTCTTCAACAGGGACTATATTCAAAGTATTAATACCTAAGCAGTATGCATTAAAGACTTAAAGGACTAGTTACGATGAAGACAATTTCTTCTATTCTCGTTATTGATGATAATCATGCCGATGCTTATTTGGCAAAAAGAGCGTTAATACGTGCCAAAGCCATCAACGATGAAGCAGACATTTTTTTTGCAACCGATGGCGAAGATGCGCTGAACTTTTTAAGCGACATTGACCAAAAAAGAGCATTATATGGCGCGGATAAATTTCCCCCAACCTTGATACTGCTTGATATAAATATGCCCATTATGAACGGCTTTGAATTTCTAGATGAGTATCAGTCATTAAATAAGCAAGCAGCGTACAACTCTATCATCGTCATGATGCTAACCAGTTCGGAAAACCCCTGTGATTTAACCAAAGCCTCCGATTATGACTGTGTGAAAGATTTTATCGTCAAGCCGCTCAGTAAAGAAAAGATTAGCCATATCATGGTTTCTTGCTTTGAAGGGTAAGCATCACCTTTGTCTAAACGACTTTGAAAGCTTGTCTGATTGTGTGGTAGAAATCACGCTGCAATGTTTCTTTCAAGTTTACGCATCTCGTCTAATGTGCAGAGAAAAATTGAATGTCGAGGATTTAAAATTGGGAGATGATCTGGTCAATTATTTATAATAAGGAGGCAACTGGCAGCTTCCATGTCGCAGTACAAAATAGCTTCACTCTCACAGCCTCTACAGGTCAATAAATGCAACCTAAATTATCGACCGCTACAACACAGCTTTACACTAGAATAAATTATGTATGATTCTTATATCTAATTTTGAATAATAAAGTTTAATAGCGGAGTGCCCCCGACATTGGTGTAAGCATCTATGCTCAATATGAAAAATGTAGCCAACATAGTGAGTTACCATGCACAGAAGTAACTATTTTCATGGTTACATCTTTTGTTAACAACACAGAGTAATAAGCCTGTATGAGACTTTAAAACTAAACAATCGTTAAATACCCGAGAATTTTTCAGATCGACCTCTACCCGCATTTGCCCCACTCAAATTAAGAAATAAAAATCTGATATAAATTTCTCACAAGAAAGTCACTTTCACTTTACTGAAGGCCAATTGTTTAACCATGGATCACCAAGTCTCAGGCAAGCTCAGGGCAACTCAGGTAGTAAAGCGACTCAGTTGTTGTTTCATATTGCTTGCTTGATCTGCCATAGTCACCGCCGTCGCCGAAGCTTCTTCTGCCATGGCTGCATTTTGTTGCGTCATTTTGTCCATTTGCAAAATAGCTTTATTAACCTGTTCAATTGCGTCATTTTGATTTTCGGAAATGTCTGCAATTTCGGCAACCATTTTGCTAGTGTCCTGGGCTGCAGCAAGAATCTCGTTGAGGGTTTCCCCTGATTGATTTACAAGCGTTGTACCTATCGAAACTTTATCGACACTGGCACGGATGAGATCTTTAATCTCTTTGGCTGCACTCGCAGAACGCTGTGCCAGTGCGCGTACTTCACCCGCAACAACCGCAAACCCTTTTCCCTGATCGCCGGCTCGAGCTGCCTCTACCGCGGCATTTAAAGCAAGCAGGTTTGTTTGGAAGGCAATTTCATCAATGACGCCTATAATATCCGTGATGCGCTTACTAGCCTCGGTGATTTCTTCCATACTTTCAACCGCACCTTTCATTACTTTGAAGCCATTTTCTGCTTGTTGTTGAGTACTCGAGGAAAGCTGATTCGCATTTTTTGCCTTAGCTGCGTTGGAGCTGACCGACTCAGTTAATTCCCCCATCACTGAGCGAGTTTCCTCAAGCGCAGCCGCTTGCTGTTCAGTTCGCTGGCTTAGATTGACCACCGCACTGGATAATTCACTTGATGACTGATCGGTTTGTTGGGCGTTATTCATTACACCCTGAATAACCGAGGATAGGTTATCTAGGCTAGCGTTAATCGAGTTACTTAATAGTGCAAAGTCACCTTGGTATGTGTCGCTCATTTGCTGAGTCAAATCACCTCTAGCCATTTGCATCATCACGTGTTTGCATTCATCTATAGGCGCGACAACGGCTTCGAGTAAGGTATTGACACCATTCATGATTTCCTTGAAATCACCTTGATGTTGCTCAATGTCAGCTCTGGCGGTTAGGTCACCATTACTGGCCGAGTTAGCCAACGAATTTGCATCATCAATGAGCCTGCCAACTGCATCAATACAGGTATTTAGGTTATTTTTTAAATGATCAAAATCGCCATTGTATGGCTCAGTAATATGACTGGGGATTGCCCCGTCGGATATTGCATCAACTACGGTCGCAGCTTTGCTTAACGGCCCCACCATAGCATCCATCATATTATTTACACCAGAGACAATTTTTTTAAAGTCGCCGTTGTGTTTACTCAAGTCGACGCGTTTTTTCAAATCACCAGCTACAGCTGCACTGGCAAGTAAGTTTACGTCCTTGATCAGCTGGCCTATCACCAAGATACATGTATTTAAATTGTCCGTAAGTATGGCAAAATCGCCCTTATATTCAGCGGTGTTCTGCTCAGGAACATCGCCTTGTGAGATCAATCTCACCGCGTTTGCTGTGTTTTGCAACGGACCAACAATAGCCTCTAATAATTCGTTGATGCTATCTGCAAGGTGTTTCATTGAACCATTAAAATGCTGACTTTCAAGTCGTTTATCAAGTTGACCATTTACTGCCGCCTCAATAACCCCTTGTACCTGTGCTTCGGCGTCTCTTTGTTGAGTCAAGTCTTGCAGTTCAAGCACTACACCGAGTTTCTTTTGTTCATCGCTAATAACTGGGTTTAGCGTATAATTAAGGGTCTTGTGGCCTAATGTAAGCTCCTCACTATGAGTACTGTTTAAGCCATGTAGCACTTTCCCAAAATGGCTTGAGTTAGGATGTAATTCCGCAACATTTCGACCAACCACATTAATTGCACTAAAACTGGATAAGGCGCTTTGCAGCGCTCTTTCGTCGCTTCTGAATAAAGCTTGTGCCGCAAAATTTTGATAAATGACCGTATTGCTAGCGTCAGCAACCACAACATTTGCCGACACATTGTCGAGCGCTTGTTTTAAGCGGTTGTTCTCAGCGGCTTGCTTACGCTCTAATTGCATTCTTTGTTGTAGTTCAGATCGGGATTTTAGCAGGCTGGTCTGCATACTGCTGAGCGCATTTAACAGTTGACCAGCCTCGTCTGAGGTATCGACCACAATGCGATTATCAAGATTATCTTTGGAAATTTCTTGGGCAATCGTCACCGCATTATTAATAGGCCCAGTGATCCTTTGTAGTACAAAAAATACAAAGCCAAGTGTGACGGAAATAGACACAATCATTAGCCACATGGCATTAAATACATTTGCTTCAGCTTGGTCTAGTGAATCGCCAGACTTAGTTGCTAAATCTACGGATAACTTATCCGATACCTTTTTAAGCAGATTGATTTTATTCGTTTGCATTTCAAACCAATAAGCGGGGTCAATGCCAAAATTGCCTTCAGACACTTTAGAAAATGCAATATCTCGCATTTTCTGAGTTTCTTCTACCGCCTTATTTTGCATTGTGTCTTGATAAAACTGTAAGTTTGCTGGTGTTGCTAGGCTTACGTAGACTTCAAGGTAAGTATCTTGAATGGTAATTAAGTTACGTAGTCTCTCATATTGGCCCGGTTTAAATTCATTACTGGCAAATACTGCGGTAAAGACTGCCCGTTCAACACCAGCCAGCTCTTTACTGTTTAAGAAATTACGATATGCCGAGGCAGCATTGACGATATCGCTTTGGGTACTTAGCTTAGCAAGGAAGTTAATGATCCCCAGAAAAGCCGCATTTGACTGAGTGTAGTAGCCAATTGCGTCACTGGTTTGGATCGACAAAGCGCTGATTGATTCGCGCTTTTCATTAAGTTGTTGTTTTAACGACTTCGCCAGATCTAATTGCCTGATTAGGTCTCTATTGAGTGTATTTGCATTTATTTTAGAGACAAAATTATCGTAATTTTTAGCTGCTTTGTCTGTGTCTTGACGTTGCGTCATTATTTGCTGCTGAAATTTCGTGCCGTTACTGCCTAAAAAGCCAGCGGTAAGACCGCGCTCTTTTTGCATCTCATGAACAAATTCGTTAGAGATTACCGATAGCTGGGTAAGCAATAATAAGTTAGCACTTTCCGCTTCCTGTTTTTGATTGTTTGATACTTGATTAAAGGCAAAGAACACCATAAACCCTAGTGGGATCAATGCAATTAGCAGTAGTTTCCACCTTAACTTTAAGTTATTAAACATTCCCATAAATCATTCCTTATTTACACGTGCGGCGGTAAATCGATCTCAAGCTAAAGTGTAGTTACAATTAGCAGTGATTCAATATTAGTAACTTACAACCTACATAAATAAAGTCTGCAATAGCAAAGTTGCGGATTTTAATTAACTAAATGGGAGATCATAGACAGGACAATGAAGTCTGATAACAAATGTAATACGTAAGCTTGCAACCCTGTATGCATCCGCCTGTTCAAAAAGCGTAAAACCTTTCCTTGCGATGATTCAGCGAGAAAAATGGTTTACCTTGCGATATAAGATACTAGCAAGAAATAGACGATACCGATTCAAAACTGGCATCAGGCGATGAGTCATTTTATTATTGAGTTAGAGGAACGCTCGAAAGACATATCTATAAAATGACAGTTACACTGAGTTTATTACAGGCTCGTATGAAACTCTATTTGCACAGCTGAAACCTGCCAACCTATAGTGCAACTCTTAAAACACCGTTCAACACTTTATTGTTCACCCACAAAAATGTGGCCCCGCACTTTATACACCCACAAGAAAATGTAAGAGAGTAATATAGATTGTTACTGCCTTCCTCTGCAAGCCTTATAAACTGTTACGCTATTGTGATGCTTGAATTAAATAGTTTCATACTGGCAATTTGTAATTATCATTTTCAGTCCTAAAACCACCACCTTTTAGTAATAAAGTATCATACTGCTTTTTCACTCTATATTTCTGAATAATATAGGTATAGTTTTTGTTTTTGTGTCTCTACCCACAGGTTTCACACGAAATATGTGGATGAATGACTAATCCATTATGATCTTTTAATACTTAGAGTGGCACTTAATTACTAGATAACACGTTGCCACTACTCTCGTATTTACTCCATTCAAAGCCATTTCTGATTTTATCTGACGCTTTAGGGCTTCATTCGCTATGGAATCAAGTTCAATTTGGATGTTGGATTTTGGTTTCTTTTCTTTTGATATAGCCATTCTCACACATAGTATATGTAGCAAAATATCAGAATTTTACCGCTACTAGTATTGTAAAAGCTGGGAAGTCCACTAATTCACAACGCCATCAAACGACACTAACGAAAGAAACCCACTCAAGATAGATGAAAAGACATATATGTTTAAATAACTGTTGATTAAATGTGTACAAAAAATGATATAATATAGCTCGGTTTTTTTGTATAACTAATTTAATTTGCGAGTAAACGTGTTAAATAAACGATCATTCTGCTCCTTAATCCTCTTTTCTAGTCTAGTTAATGCTAAAGGGATCGTGGAAACGCCTAGTCATTCTTATTTTGAAAAAATAGAACAAAAGATATCTCCTTTTCAGTGGGTACCAATCGAAATCCCTAACACCAAAGATGGAAAGATCACCTTGCCGAATGGAGAGTACAAATACGCGATTTCGTTGCAATCAGCGATAAGTGTATTTAAAGGAAAGTTTTCGATTCAAGATGGTAGCCACAAATATATTCATAGAACTATTACACCTGACAGAGCACAAGTACTTTCATGGGTATCTGATGCGCCAGTAAGAAGTGCTAAGTATGAAACAGAAAAAAAAGAGATGCTTTGCTTAGGGGTTTTTCAGGGTAATGCTTACTTTAAACCATATATGCAAGATAAATGTAAAGAACTAACTATAACAAACAACGCAACGGCTCATTACGCTAACGGTTACGCATATGAGCAAGGTATTGGAAAATACCCACAAAATTCCTTGAAGGCCGCTACCAGTTATCTCAAGGCATACAAATTGGGTAAATTAGAGGCTGGATTAGGGTACTTTTGGCTACGTCAGAGTGATCCAAAAGCGATCGAGATTCTACTCGAGCTTGCAACAAAAGGGAATGTCATTGCGTTAGGCCTTGCCGCTCAATATACTGCTAGCTCTGATAAAGCGACAGAAAGAGAAAAAGCACCTCTATTTGCGAAAAAAGCTATCGAACTATCAAACCCGGATGGCTTTAAAGCGCTATCCAATATAAGCATAATGAAAGAGTCCGACGATTCAAAGTATGTTATTGATGCCGCAGCGTATTTCAATTTATACAACATTCATTTTCGTAACCATACTAATAATCAATCAGCTCATCACAATTTAATTGAAGAAGCAATTGTTCCCTCGGACAGTGAGGAAATAGCGAAAAGAACACAGCAACTAGAAGGACAATATATCAAAAACGGGTTATCACTTTATATCGATACGAGCCTATTTAAAAAGTTAGACAACATAAAGCTTGTAGTTAATGATAACTTCTCTTTCACTATGACTGAGTTCCAAGAAAAATATTTACTCAACCTTTTCAAGACCAAAAGTAATATATCCATACAAGTGTTTAAAGGTGACGAGTATTTTGGCGGGACGACTCTCTCATCAAGCGCACTGGATGGACATGTTTATTGCTTCCTACCACATAAAAAATTTAAAGATGATTTTGAGCTTAAGACACATCATCAAGACGCAAGATGCCCCAAGAAAGTAAGCGAAAGCCATTCTATGTGGAAAGTGCTAAATCAATACTCCATTTAGTAGGAATATAAAGTATGAGCTTTTTGAAATGCATTTACTCAGCGGTTTGTTTAAGTTTAATCTCAGGCTGCAGTGCTGGTATAAAAAAAATACAGGAAACTGAAAGTCTTGATAATTTAGCTGACAATGAGGCTATAGCGATACTGAAATTATCCTCAAACAACATTCGTAACCCTAACTCTAAAACAAGTATTACCTTCTCAAAAAGAGGAGTTACTAAAAACGGGATCCACCAGCAGCAATTACTTTTATGGAAAGAGAAGAGCTCATCTACGGTTTATACGGACAAAGAGTATGCCGTATTTAAGATCCAGCTCAGCACCCCAAAAAAAACGGTAGCGCTAGTAAACATTGCAGAGGAAGACCCCTTGACCAAAGAATGGAATAGCTGGTTCACACGATACTGTGGTGGTAATGTCATGGTAACAAATGTACAAAAGCAAGGTATACATTATCTGGGGGAGCTTAGTTTTGATAAACATGTTCTGCCAACAGGAGAAGTTAAGGAACTGTTTGACGTCAATAAATCTCTAGATGGCGTTGCCGTGTTCTTAAAACAACATTACCCGACGATCCCAACAGGTAACATCAAGTTAAGCCCTTTGCGGGACACCTTTGATCACACTAGGTGCGCTCCAGAAACCACTGTTATTTATATTTAATTAAAGAAAGACTAATTTATGAAATTACTTACTAAACACGCTGTACTCGCTTTCACAATAATTGGAATAAGCGGATGTGCCATGCTGCCAGTATCAAAACCTTATAAAAATAAAAGCTTATCAAATGATAAAATAGCAATGCTTCGCCCAACCATTGAAAATTCAACTTGGGTACCCGGCATATCAGAAATAATGAATAAAAGCCGTGACATCGAAACACCTAGGTGGCGCTCTATTGGCAACTCATTTATTGGTGGTTACCCTCAACGCATGAACCTTCTTCCTGGTCGCTATGAAATAATTTTTTATTGTGCCAACGGTAACTCATATGCCTTTCCTAGAGCGAAAGTAGTTGTTGAAGAGGGGAAGATATATAGCACCCGTTGCTTTAATGCTGTCGACGATCAAGTGGGTGTGGAGGTAATTGAATCTAACATTAACAATGTTAAAATGTGACCAATCTAAAATGGCAGTGAACGCATCTGTATGCTGCCACCTCTAGAACGAAATAGTTTCTTCTTCGAATTGTAACGATCCGTATATTGAATTTATCAGAGTTTCAAATAAGTTCATTGGACTTCCCAGACTTTGCTAGACATTCAATGAGTTACATTGTAACTTCTAATAAAAGGTGTTTTTATGAGCAAAGGAAAACGCTATACCCAAGAGTTTAAAGAAGCAGCTGTTAAACAAATTACCGAGCGTGGATACTCAGTTGCAGAAGTCGCTGAGCGATTAGATATTTGTACCAAAACGTTATACCACTGGCGGAGCCAGTTATCAGATAAACCTAAATCTGTTCAATCATCC
>NZ_JAGJEE010000080.1:0-1036 GCF_018100885.1 Pseudoalteromonas sp. MMG013
ATTGGGCGGGTTATCAGTAAGATTGTCGACCCACAAGGGTTAAAATTGACGACCTCGTTTGAACACAACAACCACGGCGCTCAAGTGATAAAGACAGAGCAAATCAACACTGTGGTCAGTGGTGGCAAGCTCAGTGGTGGTAAGCTCAGCGCTGGCACCGAGAATAAAACCATCACTGAATTTGACGGTAATGGCCAGGCAACGTCGGTGCAAGTATTACAGGGCAGTGTGGTCCAAAGTCAAACCAGCTATGAGTATGATGGCACAGGTAAAAAGCTGCACACCACGCAAGGCAGTGGCAGTCACGCCGTATCACAGCACTATGAGTACGATGCACTGGGTCGCTTAGTTAAGACTGAAAAAGGCAACGAAGTCACCACATATCAGTATGATGATAATGACAATGTCATTAAAAAGCACCAGCTATTTGGCGATAAACTGAAAAGCAGTAATGGTTCTGTAAGTGAGGTAGATGATCAGCGTATTAGCTACTTTGTTTATAATGAAGCGAACCAACTTATATCGCAATTTATCAGTAGCAAAGTCGTTTATATTACACCGACAATCACCAGTGACGAGCCGATCTTTACACCGGGTTTGCCACCGGTAGAGATAATGAGTGTTTCTCGTACTCAACGAGATGATTCAGTCATACCAATAAAAAGTACAACCACAATTCCAGGTCGATTGCAGGTGTCAGGTGCAATACAGTCTTTTGAATATGATGTAAATGGTAAGCGTGTAGCAGAGCATAAAATAGTCGATACGGTGCATATTGCAGATGAGTCTTTTGTAAAGCCAGAAGATTTAGATTTAAATGGGGGGGAGTTCGCTTATACGACACTTGTTAATAATATTAAAGCAGCCAATACGCGCGATAAGATATCGGTTTTCACCGCCTATGATGATAATGGCCGTAAGTCATTGCATATTGATGCCAATGGTGGGGTTACACAATGGCAGTATGATGCACAAGGGCGAGTGTATGAGGTTGTTCGCTGGGGTCAGCGCGCATCAATCAGTGACCTAAGTAAAC
>NZ_JAGJEE010000081.1:0-1027 GCF_018100885.1 Pseudoalteromonas sp. MMG013
ATCAATTTACGGTGGGTGTCTTGGTAAATTGTTTGTGACGGCATCTTTTACCAATTCAAAATCAACACCCCCATGTAATTTTAAAAGTTGAGAGTGGACTTTCGAAGCAGTTACGTTTTCAACAAATCCTGTAATCAAGAATATTAATATACAAATAACAGTTAAAATCATAGGTACTCCCGTCCAATTAGCCAAGTATGATTGACAAAACCATAGGCCGCGTAACCTACGTTAATTCCCGTACCCACATCACCACCAACCCCATCAGGAGTAAATGTTATATCACCTTTTCCTGCTAAAGCTCCTAAACCTCCAACACTACCACTGAAGCCCTCCAGCGTATATGAATCCCCCTGCCATGTACCGACTGAATAATTCATTCCCCCTCCAAGTCCAGCAAAGCCGCCCCCTGACATAGTGAAAAATGTGCCTATTTCATAAAATTTTGAAAACGCTAAAGTAACCGTGGATTCAATTCCTACTCCGAGAACACCTGCCGTTAGAGAAACATCAAATTTCACATTTGTGCCTTGCCTTAATTTTTCTGTAATCGAATCTGCCACATCTTCAAATTTATCAACAGCATAGTCATGAAGCTCTTCAGGTTTATGTTTAATATAGCCCAGTATTTTCTTGCCTGATTTTATTACTCTGGATTTCACAGATTGATGGTGATATTCATCATTAAACATCCGTGAGAAAGCACCTGTTGTAGCACCATTTGCAAACTTACCACCACTAAGTTTAGATGCCGTACCTCCGACAACTGCCGCAGCAGCAATTCTACCAACACTTAACCTACTTCCTTTATCAATACCATTTATTGATGGTGCTAATAACAATTTATGATGGGTGTCTGTTAAATTGTTGAAATACAATGGTAATATTTGGTATCAGATAAACTCATTTGTCTTTTTCGTGCTGTTGCCATGAGGGAAAGCGCCTATCTTTTAAGCTGAATTTAAAAGATAGGCAATGAATGAAGAACAATCAATTTTGGGTGTCTTGTTAAATCTTATCCAAGCGG
>NZ_JAGJEE010000082.1:0-1005 GCF_018100885.1 Pseudoalteromonas sp. MMG013
CGGCACCTTCAATTTATCTACTAACTGCTCAAATGGCACGTCTTGATGCGATTGCGCTTCTAAATGTACCGTTCTGATATGCTTAAAGTACTCCCCGACCGTGTGGTGTCCTGTGTTCGCTCTGAGCACTAACGTGTTCACAAAAAACCCTATCAACGGCGTCAGCTCTGCCTGCATTCTATTGGCTACTGGCGTTCCTATCACAATGTCTGCACTATTACTGTGTCTTGCTAGCAGCAAAGATAACGCACCATGTAATAACATAAATGGCGTTAATTGATATTGCTTCGCCACGGCTTGTAATTTCTCTCCCACAGCACTTGGCAATGAACCCGATAATGACGCACCGTCATATGCCTTTATTTCTGGTCTTGGGTAACACAGCGGTAAACTATGCACACCCGGTAACTCATCTAGCTGTTTCGTCCAATAATCTAATTGGTTATCCAGTACCTCTCCCTCTAAATGCGTGTGTTGCCAATGTGCATAATCTGCATATTGGATTTCCAGCTCTGGTAATGGACTTGCTTTTCCTTGGCTATACGCGTCATATAACGTAAAGAACTCTTTGGCCAATACATCCATCGACCAGCCATCTGAGGCTATATGGTGCATATTAAATAGCAGCACCCCTGCGCTGCCAGCCGTTTTAATATAGCTAACACGCAGCATCACATCTTCTGCCAAATTAAACGCCTGCGTAAATTCACTGTCAACCAATGCTTTCACCGCGTGTGCTTGCATCTCACCAGTGAGATGAGATAGGTCTTCGACTGCCACCTCAAAGTGCACCGCTGACATCGCGCAGATCTGTTGCTTCGCTACCCCCGCTACTTCAATGTAACGCGTTCGCAAAACTTCATGACGCGCAATGATGTCACTAAAAGCACGATTAACCACCGCGATATCGAGTGCGCCTTGCACCTCAAAAGCCATGGGCATATTGTACTCAGCGGAGCCGCCTTGCAAGCTATCAATAAACCATAAACGCTGTTGCGCAAAAGA
>NZ_JAGJEE010000083.1:0-935 GCF_018100885.1 Pseudoalteromonas sp. MMG013
GTGTGTATGAAAATGCGGTCATGGCTAATGGGGGGCGCATCGGCTATGATGATTTTGCTAATGGTCAGCTGTCAGGTGTATCTATAGCGAATGGTGCTGGAAATCCAATTACTGTTAAAGGTGAGCGTATTGAATTAAAGCGCTTATCTACAGAGCAGCCTACTTGGCCATCAATTCAAGGTAATGCCCTTTTTAATCTCAGTGACAATATTGAGATGCGTATAGAGGTCACTACAGGCCCTACAGTCGGAGGGAATTATTTATTTGGTGGGATAGATAATGCTCAATCTTGGGAAAGTGGTTTATTAGGGCGTCATAATGTGTACTTTTTGGATGGTGCTATTTATTCGAAAACGGTTAAAAATAGTGTAAGTCAGCCAAATCAGTTGTTAATGAACGCAGAGCCCAATACGACCTACGTCGTTGCATGGACTACATCTGAGCAAGAAACCACGTTAACGGTGTATCCAAAAGGCCACCCAGAGCAAGCAGTGAGCCGCACAGAGTCAACAAGTGGCCGCGGAGATAAGAACAATAAGCTCATGATATATGGCCACACAGCATCGTATGGCAATAGCAGTGTGGTTTACCTCGAAAACTACAGTTTAGCGCATCAAACACAGAGTGTTGAACGCTACCAATACGACCAACAAGGGCGTTTAGTCTCAAGCTTAGATGGCAACCAGAATGCGGCATTGGGTGTCAATGCCACAGATACTGAAATTGCGAGCGCAGCAAGTCAGCAAGGGGCGCACATTGAGTACGATATACTGGGCAATATTCGTATCAGTCAAGACCGAGAAGGGGCACAAACCCGCTATTACTATGATGCCCAAGGCAATCAACGCTTTGAGATAGATGCACAAGGGCAAGTGACTGAATACCGTTATAATGCCTTTAATGAACGCACCGATGTTCTTCGTTATCACACCGTG
>NZ_JAGJEE010000084.1:0-928 GCF_018100885.1 Pseudoalteromonas sp. MMG013
GGTTTTGTATTCAATCTTCCCTGCTGCGGTATAAGCGAGTTTAGTCGTGTTTACCTCTGAGGCTTTGAGTGGTTCATTTAACCCCGACAAACGCACTTCACCAATACGGCCCGAGCCTCGAATCAAGAAACCATTGACATTGTTAATGCTGATGTTTGGCTCAAGGGCTGCCACATCGGCCACCAAATCTCGTGTTACAGTGGTCCATTCACCACTGGTAGTACGCTCAGGTAGGTAATGATGAAGGTACTGCCCCCCCAGTTTAGGGTCTTGTGACCCCATATTGTAGGTCACATAACGGTGGCCTGCTGAGGTATTCACACTGATATAAATGGTATACCCTTCAGCATACTTCATATCCCATGAAATGGTATTTTGGCCCGCTTGCCAGTTCGCGCCATTATCGCCACGAAGGCGGTAGCCGTTGGAGAAATTCTGCCCTTTTAATTCCATAACCTGAGCACCATACTCGCTATCATGCACTGGTGTCATGGTCGCCCCAGCCGGAGTCGCGTCGTAATTATCCCACTGGTTTAAAATAACGGGATTATTTACACTTTTCAGTAGCTTATCGGCAAGAGGAGCTTTATACGCTTTCTCTTCTATTAACTGGCCTTGCGCGTTATAAATATATTGGGTCACAAAACCCGCTGCATCCGCTTTATATTCTGGCTTACCCGCCGCGGTATAAAGAGTATAACTGGTGCGATTATCAACATGATTTGCCATGCCTGCCAATTGTGTATCTAATTGCGCTAGGCTCTGGGTAAGGGTACCTGTTGCACTTAACCACTGCGCCGTTGACACCAGCTGTGCATATTCAACCGTTTGTACTTTTTGGCCGGCATTGTCATAGTGATGACGGGTCACTTGGCCTCGGTTATTTACCGTGGCTGCTATTTGTCCTGCATGGTCATACAACACATAA
>NZ_JAGJEE010000085.1:0-870 GCF_018100885.1 Pseudoalteromonas sp. MMG013
CTCATCATATTGGGTTTCAACTTGGTGACCATTGGCATCGGTGACGCGATGCGCCCGATTGTTCTTATCAAACGCCGTGCGTGTTTGCATTTGCCCATTCAAGCGAGTTTCAACTAAGTTGGCATTCTTATCATAGTGATAAGTGCTGACACTCAGCTCTATGCCTGCTGCATCGTACTGCGCCACCGAGGCCACTTTGCCTAGGGCGTTGCGGGTTGTTTTCACTGACGTGCCATTCGGCTGTGTGACCATGATGCTGTTCGCCCCATCATCATACTGATAGCGCGTCACATCCCCTGTGGCATTTTGAACCGACAGTTTACGTCCTAGCATGTCATACAGCGTTTCGATGGTGCGCGTGGCACCATCAACCACTTGCGTGCTCACCACTTTACGGCCCGCTTTGTCTGAGGCAATATCAACACTGTGAGCTATTGTGGTTGGGTTACCATTACCATCAGTCACAGTGACTACTCGCCCAAACGCGTCGTATGTTTTACTGCTACTTTGACTCAGCCCCGCCCCACTGATAACCGTAGAGGTTAATAACCCTCGGCCATCGTAGTTAAAGGTGGTGTCTGTGATTTGCTTACCTGCATCATGACGTTGTTTATCCAACACACTCGCATGGCTTTGTTGTGACTGCTTCGCCAATTGGGCAAAGGCATTATACGCAAAGCGTGTTTCATACCCTTGCGCATCGGTTTTAAGGGCCACCAAACCACGGGTGTTATATGCTAGCTGCTCATGGAACGACGCCCCTGACGCCACTTTGTCTGTTAAATATTGCGCAACCGTTTTACCGCCTGTCACGGTGTTCGTCACCAAGCCCCCAATCAAGCCGGCTGAACTGATATCTGATGCAGACAA
>NZ_JAGJEE010000086.1:0-854 GCF_018100885.1 Pseudoalteromonas sp. MMG013
ACGCATTGCCAAACGCATCCGTTGCAACATTGCCAAAATTAAAGCTCGCTTGATTACCAAACAGTTTCTCTGCACCATAACCCAGTGCACTGTTTGCCACCCCGCCAAATGTATCGAACGCAATATTACCTGTTGTCACTCCCCCTGACAAGCTATCCGCATTACCTATTCCAAGCTCTGAACCTGCATAGGCTGATAACGCTGATGCTGCCACATTGCCCCAACGGAAACTGGCTTGATTACCCACCAATTTATTGGCCGCAACTGAACTAATAGCTGAGGTTGCCCCCATTACTGCTCGGCCTGTTGAACTGAGTTTATACAAGTCATCAGCCGTTTTAATTGCCTTGTCAGCATCATCTAATGCTGCAAATGTCTCTGAGCCTTTTAACAGACTGCCCATTCCCGCCGTTGCTGCTGTTGTTAAACCCGATGCTAAGGCATTTTTTAATGAAAAACTATCAACCGCCCCCATCGCTTTACCTACCACCTGAGATGCCACTGAGCCAACAACCCCCGCCGTGGCTGCCGCCATTAATCCGCCTGCCGTGCCTAATGCGCCAAAGCTACCACCTAACACCCCTACGCCTGCACTCATTACTCCGCTTGACGCACCTGCTGCTACTGCCGCAGCCCCTGCCGTCGCAATGGTTGCGGCAACCGCCACGGCTATCATCACAATAGAGGCAACCGCATTACAACCTGCTTCTGGTGGCGGTGGAATGTACGGAAGTGATGGGTCGGTATTACCCACGATTTCACCCAAATTCATTGGCTTGAAGTTATCGTGGCTGTTCACATTGTTCGCTCTGGCGGGAATATCCAGCATCACCCCTTCTAACAACTCAGAGCCC
>NZ_JAGJEE010000087.1:0-831 GCF_018100885.1 Pseudoalteromonas sp. MMG013
GAGTTCACGAAAAGCAAAACAGCAAGCTGATGTGCTTGCTAGGTTCGTATTGATGCAAGCGGACAATGATGATGCAAACGGACAATAAACGGACAACGACACCCATTCAAAAAACTAAAACCAATAAGCAGGCAATGTTCAACCTGAAATATCACCTAGTTAGTAAAATTGAATTAACTACATGTGCTATGAGCTCAAAAATAGGGAAAACTGAACTCATGCCCAGCAATAAGGCACGCCTAACCCTATAAACCATCGTGTATTGATTATATCGTGATTATCTTGGTGGTCTCAAATTAAGCCAGTAACTTTTCACATTGCTTATAATTAGCGCGCCGTTTTATTTCTAGGCTCGCACAATAATTATCAAGCTTTTGGGGTCGCCCTACTGCACCATGGAATACTTTGGTAAATTGGGTGGTGAGCTTTAACCAGTTTTCAGGGGTGATGTTGAGCCTATCTAAAATTAGAGAGTTGATTGGGTTGATAGCGCCACGTTTGTCTGTTCGCATACATCGACCTGTTAGCTCTACCAGTTCTAAGTAGGACTTTAATTCAAACGGTATTCCTTTAGGCATGTGCTTTCGGGGGCTGCCTGCAAAACGCGCCAAGTGTTTCGGTTGCTTGCCTTCTTTGGCATGTTCACAACGAGCTTTTACACTGGTGTAGTCTGAGGTTTCGGGTGTCTCAGCCATCTTCGCCCTGATTGGGTTTAAATCAACATATGCCATACAGGCTGCCAGTGCTGCTTCATCAAGTAAGGCTTGTGATTTAAAGCGCCCTTCCCAAAATCGACCAGTACAGTTATCTTCTTTATTCGCTTTTCGGGCA
>NZ_JAGJEE010000088.1:0-825 GCF_018100885.1 Pseudoalteromonas sp. MMG013
CTTGGCAGCCGAACGTAGAAAGAAACCAAGGCACGCAAAAAAGTTTGCTAATAAAACGCTTTATCAGCATGTTGTACATAAACTGCAAGAAGGTTGGTCACCAGACGCTATTGCTGGAAGGCTTAAAAAAAACCACCCAAATGACAAGGGAGCATGTGTCAGTCATGAGACAATTTATCAATGGGTTATTAAAGACTATCAAGTTGGTGGTGGGCTCTATAAAGCATTACCAAAACGTCACAAAAAGAGAAAAAAACAAAGAAAATATGGGGACTTACGAGGTAAGATAAAAAACCGAGTTAGTATCCATGAGCGACCTAATATCGTTGAGAAACGGTCTCGTATTGGCGACTGGGAAGCTGATCTTGTTGAAGGAAAGAAAGGCTCTGGATATATAATTACTCACGTGGATCGAGCAACAAAATATCTAATGGCCTAAAAAATAGAAAATAAAACAGCAGAGCTTTTCAATAAAGTAACGATTGCAATGTTTATAACGTTAGATAGTTCAAAGAGGCTGACGCTTACTCTTGATAACGGGAAAGAGTTTTCACTTTTTAATAAGCTTGAGAATAGGCTTAATATGGATATTTACTTCGCCGATCCTTATTGTTCATGGCAGCGCGGTACAAATGAAAATACAAATGGGTTGATACGTCGATATTTCCCCAAAAAAACAGATTTTTCGACTATAACAGATAATGAACTACAAGAAGTAGTAAACAAAATTAACAATCGTCCAAGAAAGATTTTAGATTATCAGACGCCTGAGGAAGTCTTTTCACTTGATAGTTTATAGTGGTGCACTTGCATGTTGAATTCGGG
>NZ_JAGJEE010000089.1:0-805 GCF_018100885.1 Pseudoalteromonas sp. MMG013
AGTAGATAAACGGGCATTACCAGTTGTAGAGAGTGTATTGCTCCATGATTACGTTGCACCAACAACGGATACAGAGCGGTTAATCATCGATTTGATATCTAAATTACTTTATATCGATGCTGAGCATATTAGTGTCAATGCAAACTTCTTTGATTTGGGTGGCCACTCTCTATTAGTGGTGCGCTTTCTTGCTCAATTGAAGGAGGTTGGTTATACGCACATTGAGTTAAAAGATCTTTACGATATAGCAAGTATTTCAGATTTGTGTAACTTGTGCGAACACCAAAAAGCTGAAGAACTCTTACAGCAGGCCTTATTGGAATCAGAGGATGCCACTGAATATGAGTTTTAATGATATGGATTCATGAGATAAGTAATGCACTGAGTTTTTGCGACAGTGCATTACTTATTATGCCTCGACTTAAGAAACATAACGAAGAATAAATTTTATAAAAATCTCTCGAAAAGTAATTTGGTGACTGTATTAGTGAACCAATAAATTTTAAGCATAACGGATATGTAATTTCATTTATTTTGAGAGACATCAATAACAAAAATCTAAGGTGACGTGATTAATATGAACGAGCTCTATTCAAAACTGATTTCTGAAGGAACTTTGCTGTATATCGATGATGGCAAACTGAAAGCCAAATCTTCCAAAGGACGCTTAGATCAGGATACAATTATCTTGATCAAAAATAATAAAGAGGCTTTGTTAAGTTATTTACAGAAAAAAGAGCTGGATCTGACTCACAACAAAATTGTGAGGAGAGCCCATGACAATCACGAAACCTTAGAAGTATGT
>NZ_JAGJEE010000009.1:0-173922 GCF_018100885.1 Pseudoalteromonas sp. MMG013
GGTGTCTTTTTCTGTCTCAGTCAGCATTGGTAACGTATTGACCGCTTGCTCTGGCGTGTCCACAATGGAGTGTAAAAGCTGGACAAAGTGCTGCCCCATTCGCTCAATGGTGCTTGCTTTAAACAAATCACTGCAATATTCGATATTTAAGATGACCTTCCCATCACGAAGATAAACGAATAACAACAAGTCAAACTTACTTGTTTCATTATCGATTGTGATTTCTTCAAACGTAAGGCCATCGAGACTTACGCGATTGCTATCAATGATGTCTTGCATGACAAACATGACTTGAAATAGCGGTGAGTACGAAAGGCTTCTTGGGAGGTTGATTGTTTCCAAGAGCGTTTCAAATGGTAATGCCTGATGTGACATTGCCTCTAAGCTGGTGCGCTTTACGCAATCAAGTGCTTCATAAAAACTAGATGCTGCAGATAGCTGATCCCTTAACACCAAGGTATTTGCAAAAAAGCCTATTTGCTTAGCAAACTTAGTATCCTGCCGATTAGCAACCGCCGTACCAATAGAAATATCATATTGACCACTGTAACGGGATAGTAGTAATTTAAAAGCCGCCAGATAAGTCATAAATAATGACGCATTACGTGTTTTTGCCAACTCACTCACTTGTTCAGCCAAACCCGCATCTAAAACAAAGCGGTGCTTTTTGCCAGCAAAAGACTGCGTCGGAGGACGAGCAAAATCACAAGGCAATTCGATAAGGTGATTGCAACCTTCGAGTTTACACCGCCAATAATCTAAATCTATTTGTCGCTGTTCACTGAGTAAATACGACTGCTGGCTTTGTACATAACTATCGTACTGTGCAGGCAGCGGCTCTAAAGATACACTTGCGACTTTGACTTGTTGGCTGTATGCCTGAATAAAGTCACGTTTAAAGATGTCCATGGACCAGCCATCAAAAACCAGATGGTGAAAGTTCATCAATAAGATATGTTCTGTGCTACTGGTACATAATAGCTGTACACGATATAGCTTTTCTTTGTCTAACTTAAATACATGACGAGCTTCTCCCTTTAACCATGCGTTCACTTCGTGTGGAGCAAGGTTAACTAACGGAATATCAAAAAAGCTGGCATCGGTGACAACCTGATAAGGCTTTCCAGCTCTAACAGCCAGCTTCAGACGTAGCGCATCATGCTTTTTAACGACTTCATTAAAAGCAACAGAAACAGCTTTAAGATCAATGGTACCGGTAATTTTTATCGCCGCTGGTATATTGTAAGCTGCAAGGTTTTGTTCATCGAGCTGGCTTAGTGTCCATAACCGTTGTTGTGAAAAAGATAACGGGTACTCAGCAACAGACTCTTTCTCTGTAATTTGAACTTTATTCTTATTTTGCTTTGCACGGCCTTTTAAACGTTTTAGCAGTGCAAGTTGCTCCTCAGAGGAAAGACTGTCAAAATCAATTGTATTCTTATCCATTTTACATCCTGGCAAATAAATATCGGTGTGTTATTCAGCTTCCTCGGCAGACAAAAGCATGCTGTGTAGTAATACTTTACTTATGTTGGCAACCGTAGCTTGTTCAATAAATTCCTTCAGTGTCAAAGAAACCGCAAACTCTTCGTTGATTGCGCTGAGTACCTTCATGGCAGCGAGCGAATCCCCCCCTACAGAAAGAAACTCATCGTGGATACAAATATCCTCCACTCCAAGGAAAGCCTGCCACTGTGTAAGGAGCCATCGTTCCAACTCATTTCTCGGTGCAGTAAGCACTATTTTTTCTTCTTTATATTCAAAATGTTGTAGTAATGATTTGTAATCAATTTGCTTAAGCGTTTTTCGATCCAGCTTACCATTGTCGGTTATGGGTAATTCCGCAAGTTGAATAAAAAAGCTTGGGCGAGCTTGTGCCGGTAAGCGCTTATTGACCCGAGACCTGAGCGTCGATTTAGAAACGCTCTCGCCCGTATAATACGCTACCAAGGTATTTCCTTGATGTGCGTCATTAACAAGTACAACCACACAACTTTGCACACTGGGTTCTTCACTGATTAGCGATTCGATCTCACCAAGTTCTATTCTTACACCGTTAACCTTTACTTGGTCATCGATTCGGCCTAAATACTCAATTTGACCACTCACGTTAACTCTTGCTAGATCACCCGTTTTATACATTCTATTGCCTACTGAAGAGAATGGATCAGGCAAAAATAGCGTTGCGGTCAGATCTGGTTTGTGCCAATAACCGGTAGCAAGGTTTACACCCGCGATATACAACTCCCCCATGACACCAACTGGCACAGGCTTTAATTGCTCATCCAAAATATAGATTTGTGTGTTATCGATTGGCGTTCCTATCGGAACCATTTCTGCATTTTCAGAGAGTGTATTACAATCAAACATCGTGACATCAATAGCCGCTTCAGTTGGTCCATATAAGTTTTCCAACAGACTATTTGGACATAAGTCTTTAAACTGATTTACCAAGCTGACTGACAAAGCTTCACCGCTACAGAAAACCCTTTTCACCGTTTTCAATCCCTGAGGTTGTAATTGTAAAAATACGTTTAACATGGAAGGTACAAAGTGCATTAAGGTGACTGCGTGTTCTGCAATTATTTCAGCTAACTTTGACGGCTCTTTGTGAAGCCCCTGTGGCGTGATCACCATCGGCGCCCCTGTCAGTAATGGAAGGAATAATTCCCATACAGAAACGTCAAAGCCAATGGGGGTTTTAAATAAGATCCGATCCCCCTCGAATACATCATATTGTTGTTGCATCCAACATAAGCGGTTCAGCAGCGCGCCATGATTATTCACCACCCCTTTAGGCCTGCCTGTAGAACCTGACGTGTAAATAATGTAGGCTAAATCATGGTGACTTAAACTAACGTCGATGGCCGTTTGTGGCTGCTTATTAATCATAACACAGAGTTGTTCACTGGATATAAGTTGCACACCGCTACCAGCGAGCATATTGATATCATCGCATACAACAAGTTTCAGTTGTGCATCAGAGACTGTATACACCAAACGTTCTTGTGGGTAATCCGGTTCGAGTGGAACATAAATGGCGCCCGCCTTCGCTAGGCCCAAAATAGAAACAATCATATTTATGCTTCTATTTTGGAAGATACCTACCCTATCGCCTTTATCAATACCATTTTCTATCAACCAATGAGCAAACTGATTACTACGTATATCCAGCTCTCTCCTTGTGATGTGAGTATGTCCAAAGTATAACGCCGGGCTATCAGGTTTTTCCGCCAACTTTGTGCCAATCAAGTTTACAATCGTGAGGTCTTTAGGCAGCACCTTATTCACACCATTGAGACAACAGCTCTTCATATCATCACTATCTTCTTTGATAAGCAGCGCTTCAGAAACGGGGTGTTCAGGAGCCTTCAGTAAGCTTGATAATAAGTTCAAGAAGTTATTTGTTAAAGCACGAATCGTAGACTCTTTGAATAAAGACGTATTAAATTCTACTTGACCTGTCAGAACATCATTTTCTTCTTCAATAAACATGGTCAAGTCGAACTTAGATGAACCATTAGACAGGGTGTGCATTTGATACTGTAAGCTTTCGCCATGACGAGCTGGGGCAGGGTAGTTCTGCAATACCAACATGGTTTGAAAGAAAGGTAAAACACTGTTGCTACCAAGTTTTTCAACGATCATGTCAAAAGGTATGTCTTGGTGCGCATATGCTTGAGAAGCAGAGTGTCGAACGCTCGACAGCAAAGACAAAAAACTACTTGTTGAGTCGATTTGAGTGCGCAACGGCAATGTATTCACATATAATCCGACTGAATTACTTAACGCTTTGCTATGATGGCGGTTTGAGATTGGGCAACCGACGATTACATCTTGCTGTCCGCTGTACCTCGACAACAACAGTTTAAACGCTGCAAGCAAGACCATATACAAGGTTGCATCACCCTGCTGGGCCAACGATCTGAGTGATAAAGTGAGCTTTTCATCAAGCTCAAAGCGAATAAAGTCACCTTTAAACAAAGCTTTAGCTTGGCGTTTAAAGTCGGACGGTATGGTTGACGTTGACGGACTATCAGCCAGCTGTTCCAACCAATAAGGTAATTGTGATGTAAGCCATTTCGTTTCTACTTGCTCTTTTTGCCAAAGTGAAAAGTCAGCATACTGTACTATTTCGTGTTTAAACTGTATCGAACTACGGTCAGCACCCGCTATCAGCTGCGAATATATCTCAAGCAACTCACTTTGCACGTTCTTCGCCGACCAGGCATCAAAAATCATATGATGAAATACAAACACCCCAAAGCACAGTTCAGAAGATAAACGAACCAACTGTAAACGAAGTAGAGGTTCTTCATCTATCACAAAACGCTTTGTTGCCATCTGTGATTCTATCGAGGATAGCTCTTGTTTAGCCAGAGGTTCGGGTAAATGGCTCAAATCAATCACAGGCACATTAACCTGCAGTTGCGCTAACACTTGCTGCTCAGGCTCACCCTTTTGTATCACAATTTGCGTTCTCAAGATTTCATGACGTGCAACGATGATATTTAACACTTCTGTTAATTTATCGGTATCTAAACTGCCTGAAAACTCGATTCTCACTGGCATATTGAATAACGAAGTGTCTGTGACTTGCTCTTGAATCCACATCCTTTTTTGAGAATATGAAAGGGGTAGGGTTGATGGACGGTGACATAAAAAGTCAGGCTCACAAGCTTCCGATGCAGGCCCAACGAGCTCATAAGCAAGCTCATTAAGCTTGGAGTGTGCAAAAACCTTTGCAATCGGAACGTTGATGCCGTATTCACTTTTTAGCTGCGATACAACTTGCGATGCCAATACAGAATCACCACCCAAGGTAAAGAAGTCATCAAAACGACTAATTTGCGTGATCCCTAATAAACTCTGCCATATATCAGCTAAGATTTTTTCATGTTTACCATCTGGAGCAACATGTTCCTTAGCAACGTTGTCATTCAGCAGAGGTCTTGTTGTTGCCGGTTGCATCTTCTTGTGTTGAGACTTGGCAGATAGCATTCTCGAATGCCATTCTCTAGTTGAGACAAGCACTTGATTTAAATGCTTATTCGCAAAAACCCTATTTAAGACTTCAATCCCTTCTTTGTCAGTTATCCCAGAGGAAAGCTCAAGTGCTTTTTGCGCCTGAAACTTAGGATCTATATTCGTATTAGCGGCCATGCCCGACTGCTGCCAAGTATCCCAATTGATGGTGACAACATTTTCAAAGTACGTGCGCATTTGCTCAGCATAAGACTCCATAAATCTATTTGCTGCCGCATAGTCAGCTTGACCTACTCGCCCGACAAACGAAGCGATGGATGAATACAAGAACACAAATTCTGTGGTTTCTGGGTTCAGTAATTTAAATAAATTTACCGTACCTTGGACTTTAGACGCCACGACATCACGAATATCTTGTTCTGACTTTGCGATAAGGCGTGTCATACTGGCCATACCCGCAGCATGGAACACACCATTAACCTGCTTATAGGTAGCTATAATCTCAGCAAAAGCCTGTTGTAAGCTATCAAAATCAGATACATCGGCACGTAATATAGTAAGGCTCTTAACACTACGCTCTAACTGCAACAAACAGTCAACCTTGCTTCGCAGCTCGGGTGGTGTATCGGATTGGCTCACTATCGATTGCCAAAGCGTTCTGTCAGGCGCCCCAGAACGACTTATTAGGACAAGATTAATATCCTTACGGCTAGCTAACCATTTAGCTGTTGTTAGGCCCATCCCGCCCAACCCACCGATAACGACATACGTCCCATCAGTGCTCAAGTTAGGAATGGGATCCGCAACTGGCAATAACTTTATGGAATGGAAGTCTCTTTTCCACCATGTTGCGTTTTCATATTTAAACTGACCAGTTTGATAGTGCTTAAAGAGACAGTGCAATACCTTTTTTACATCGTCGAATATGGTTTCACTTGAAGCAATAGATACAGCACAGCTTTGCAACTGCTCAATTTCACTTTCAATACTTGCGAGTAGTGGGGCCATCAAGGCATTTTCTGGCGCCAGTTGAGACTTAACTTGATTCTCAATCTCATTGCTTAGAACCGTTAATTTAACGGGCAAGCTTTGTGCAACATCTTGTATTGCCTGAGCAAGATAAATAAGACCAAATAGATTTCGGTAAACTTTCGCTTCGCTATAAACTCGCTCAGACTGTGCTTTGAGGTCCCATGCCACCACAATGTGGCATGCTTGGTATTCGTTCAGCGTTCGCTTAAGTGATGAAAAAAGCTCCTTATAATGGCTCTTTTCATCAACACTCATTGCGTACCCATCTTCTAGTACAGTAAATTGCTTGCTATCACCGATAAAGATCACATCATTAGGCTTTTTAGAAAAGTGTGAAAACAGTTCCCCTAGTCGTTCTTTTTCACCGAATATCACCTTCAATTCATTAGATTGACTATGATTTGATGCAAAAACTTGCTCAGGAACTTGATGCCAACTCGGCAGATAAAACCACTCTTCTAATTGTGTTTTTTGTAAGTTTTGTGTTTGATTTGTTGGAGGGGCTATCCAATGATATTGTTTTTCAAAAGGATAAGTCGGCATATGAATTTTTCTAGGAGACAGTTCACGGTTCAGTTCAGACCAATTAAATTCAACACCAAAGCACCACACTTGACCTACAGTTTGCGTGAAGTATTCAAACGCATTAAGCTCTTGCGAAGGGTGTGGTAACGAACTGCATATTGCAGGTTCGCCATCAATAATTTGTCGCGTCATTTGCGCCAAAGTGTTACCTGGGCCCACTTCAAGAAAGATTTGATGCTCATCCAGCGCATTGAGTGTTTTCATACCTCTTTCAAACTGCACTGGCTCTCTTAACTGGCGCACCCAATAATCCACTGAGGTAGCTTCTTGATTTTTAATTAACTCCCCAGTAACACTCGACACATAAACTTTATCGGGTGCTGCTAAATCAACATGCTCAAACTCTTTGCTAAACTCTTCTAAAATATCATCCATCAAAGGACTGTGGAATGCATGTGAAGTCTTGAGTAACTGACTTTTTATCTGTTCACTGACGAGTTTTGACTGAAGTAAAGCAATATCTTCTTGCGGTCCAGCAACAACACATAACTTGGGAGCGTTATACGCTGCGATGACACAGTTTTCACCAAGCATGTCCGACAGTTCGTTAGCCGATAGTTTGACAGACAACATGCTTCCTTGTGGTGCCTTGTGCATAATGCGGCCACGAGCAGCAACAAGCTTAATCGCATTTTCCAAACTCATTACATTTGCCAAACACGCTAATACGTATTCACCAATACTGTGCCCAAGCCCATATGCCATACCAATACCAAGTGACTGCCATAATTTCGCTAAACTATATTCTATTGCGAAGATCGCCGGCTGGCTGAGCCAGGTTTGAGTTAATAGATCAACTCCCTTATCATCCTCAGCAGTGACAAACAGAGCATTTTTGAGTTCATGTTCAAGGAAAGGCGCAAACCCGCCACTTATTTTGTCCAACCAATAACGAAATGTTTCATTCTCATCATAAAGCGCTTTTGCCATGCCAAAATACTGGCTTCCCTGACCGGAGAATAACATTGCAACTTTAGGGTGTTTGTATGCCTTTTGTAACTGTGAGTCATTTGCAAGAATACTCGCCGCTGCTGATGCTGTTCTTGCACTGACAGCATAACGATATTCAAATCGTTCTCTTCCAGTTTGCAGGGTGTAACAACAATCTTCTAGTCTGTGCTGTGTTGAATCAAGAAATACTGAAAATGATGACTTCAGATTATCTAACGCTGTTGGTGTTTTAGCAGATAGGACTAATAAGGAGGGTTTATTTGTTTCTGGTAAACTGTCTCTACTAGGAGCTTCTTCCAATACAATATGTGCATTGCTTCCTCCAATACCAAAAGAACTGACTGAAGCCCGCCTGGGGCTTGTATCCACATTCCAATTGCTCAAATTCCTATTAACGAAAAAGGGGCTGTTCTGAAAGTCGATGTTTGGATTGGTATGCTCACAATGTAGGGTAGGGGGGAGTTGTTTATTTTCCAATGCTTTCACAACTTTAATGAACCCTGCAACCCCAGCTGCAGAAACTAAATGACCGATATTTGATTTAACACTCCCTAACGCACAAAACTGCTTTTTTTGTGTCGAGAAAGCATCATTTAACGCCGCTATTTCAATGGGGTCGCCTGTTTTAGTTCCTGTTCCATGAGCCTCTATGTAGCCGATCGTTTCAGCTTCAACCTCTGCCATCGCAAGGGCCTCGGATATAACCCGACTTTGACCATTTAAACTTGGTGCCGTAAAACCAACCTTATCAGAACCATCATTATTGGTTGCAAACCCTCTAATAACGGCCATTATGGCATCGCCATCTTCCATGGCTTCGTGCAAACGCTTTAATAAAACAACACCGGCACCATTTCCAAAAACTGTACCATCAGCATTCGCCCCAAACGCATGACACTGTCCTTGTTTAGAAAAGATACCGCCTTCTTTGAATAAATACCCTTGCTCTTGTGGCGTATCAATACGAACACCGCCAGCAAGTGCAATATCACACTCATACGTAAGTAGGCTCTTGCATGCTTCAACAATCGCGACTAAAGAGGAAGAACAAGCTGTATTCACAGAAATACTTGGACCCGTTAAATTCAGCTTATAAGAAACCGATGTTGCCAAGTAGTCTTTATCATTACCGTAAGCTACCGCAGCCTCACCAATAGAAGAGAAAACGTCATCATTTTTCCATAGGTTATTCAATAAGTAGCTACTAATAGCGGTGCTACCAAAGACCCCCACTGAATTAGTTGAATCAATGCCCCTGTAGCCACCTTGCTCTAACGCTTCATAACAGCATTTTAAGAACATCCGTTGCTGTGGATCCGTTACATCTGCTTCTCGTGGCGTGAATTGGAAAAAGTTTGCGTCAAAAAATTCCACATCATCAACAAAACTGCCGACTTGAACATAGTCATTTTGTTTCAAAATGGCTTCAGGTATGGATGACTTTGCTTCTTCACTCAATCCTCTGATTGATTCCAAGCCAGTAACGATATTTTCCCAATATTTTGATGCTGTAGCAGCATCTGGAAAACGGCAGGTAGTCGCAATAACCGCAATTCCGTTTTCTGGTAAGTCCTTATTTTCTATCGACATCGGAGTATGTTTCTTTGTTATTTTTCGTTTATTTTGGAGAGTTTAACTTCAACCGAGTGTAACATTTCTAAATCATATAACAACAATTTTATAATATTAATGACACAATGTTTCTTATAGGTAACAGCATTGTATTTATAAAAATAAGTATAATAATATTAGATAGTTAAATTGTTATTATGTAATCAGCAAGATCGAACAGAAAAAAGGCGTGGCAAGCGTTTCAGGAAATACAGCAATTAACTGTCATCAAAATTAGTCAATAATATAGTGTTCGTATATTACTCAATACACAGTATCTTTTGCGATATGTTTCATGATAGGTATTTGGGAAAAGCATGTATTCCTACTCACCTAAAACTCCTTTTTATGGTAAGAATAAGTTAAACTGTCGGGCGCTCGACACCCACTCGTATATGCTTGGTGGATTATTTGATTAGGTCTTTCATTTCCTCTTCGTTTACTGATTTTAGCTCTATGGCTTTTGCTTGTTTATTTAGACCTATAACTTCCTCAGTAAAACGTTGGCTTGGATAAATGGTGTACTTATAGTCAATAATTACATCATTCTCATCCTTCCTATTTTCAACGTCATAGCCGGCAATAATATCTGCCTCGATAAAATCTCTCATAGTCTGTGTCATATCACGTCGAATAGCGACTAAGCGACCATTTTCAATTTTTTTACTCTCAATGGATCCAAATCTAACCATTTGGTCTACCAACATAAAGTGATAACTTTTTCCTGTCGCAGCATAACGGAACATAGTATAAAGCCTTACTGCCAGCCATCGCGATAATGATCTACTGAAACTCTGTGTTCGTTCAAATAGATAACCTCTATACTCAACATTTTCGATTTTAGACGCCACGATGCTGTTAAGCACAGCAATACATTTCACACTTGTTCTGCCCCGTTCACCGCTGAAATGCACGGCATCTAAGTAGTTCGTTGTTGTATCAAAATGTTCAACTTCACCCGTTTTAGGGTCAATCACATCCAAAACAATACGCAGACTTGCGAGCTTTAATATCTGTAATGATTCTTTCAGGTCAGGTAAGTTGAGAGTCTGATTGACCGACTTCATCTCATTTTGAAGTTCTTTCAAAGAAAATGCGACAGCGTAACGCTCCCCCATTTTTCCGTTAATCGCTATAATATTACCTTTTGATGCTAAACGTATCAGCGCTCGCTCAACTTTCTCTTCTCGATCAGAAGGGTAGGCAATGTAATCAATATCTTTTTTGCTAATAATGGCTGGCGTAATTTCTATGCGGCCTTGATACTCTTTGCCTTGGATTTTGTCTGATACTTTTCTTTTGGTAACCGCTTTGTCAGCTTCAGAAAGCAGGGAAGGGCGCCTTTTTTCTCTCACAAAACGGGACCAAAGGTCATAATTCTGAAAAGTGTTCGAAACAACGAGCCCCGATTTTTCACCCATCGCCCCTGTATCAACAAAGCGCGATAATTGAAAAACCTCATCTGCATTTTGGATATCTCTCACCTGCTCACGAAAGCTTTTCGGTAAGTTACCAACATTTACAGTTTTATGGTTCATAGGAATACATACCTCCAATACTGGGGTCAGGGCTACTTTTCCATTCAATTACAGGCTGAGCAGCGGTCATGTTAACTCAACTCATTCTTTAGTAAGTCCGCAACTTTTGTTATTGTCTCCTCAGGTGTATCTTCTGAGAAAGTAATGCTTAAGCGGCCTTTTGAGTCTAATTTTGTTGAGATTTGTTTAAAATTAAATTTAGGTTCCCAAGGGTTTTTTGGCTTAACCTGTTTTGGTTTAAGTTCTGCAAGTAGCATTTGCTCTATCTTTTTTGATAGAACAGCATAGTCACGCTCATTGTCCTGAAATTTGTACGCTACAATGTCTGCTTCAAATTTAGCTTTAACATTCTGAGCAGCTAACTCCAACTTTTCTTTTGGAGCATTTAGCGCAGTTAATTCCTTAACGAATCTAAACGTAATATGTTGATATGCAGGGAAAAGTTCCCAAAGTGCTTTCGGCAACTTGGAAATCCTTTGTGCCATGTTCGCGGTATCTTTACTAACCTTAAAAATATCACCAAGTACGCGTGAACTAAGTTTTGAAAACTCTTGATTGGTAGATATTGTCAACCCTATATCGACAAATGAGGGGGCAACATAAACATCAGAAAATTGAGCAAGATATTTTTCATCTACTTCTTCTAAGTGTGCAGCTCTGTAACCGATTAACAGCGCGTTTTCTATTTGCTTTACAGCAAAAACGCGCCGTAAACCCACTACGACTTTGTAATTATCTCTAGAGCCTACAGTATAAATATGATAAGTGTTGCGCTTAGCATCTTGAATTGACGGCAATATGTCTTGTATTGCAGGTAGTTTCAGATCATCATAGCGACGAGGATTAAACTTCGACTGCTTAACGTTGTCAGGAATATCGCTGGAGTTTATTTCGAACGGATAGAAACGGACTCTATTACCTGATGGAAATAACTTTTCTATCGAGCCATCAGCTAGTTTTGATTCAGGTAATACGTTTTCCATTCTGGCTTTTATCTTAAGTGCCATTATTTCATTTTCTCCAAATCTCTTTCTACTTGATAGAAAAGGGCTGATGCAAGATTTTTCACGGCATCAGCAGCTGATTTTAAGCTTACTTTAGAACCATCGTAATCTTTGCCTTGAATGGTCAAAACGGTTTCGTATGATTGTCCAACCTTATTGAAAGCTTCTGAGCTAGGTAGACTTTCAGAGAGCATATCATCTAGAGTTTTAACATAATGTCTTTGTGAAGTTCTGTGTTCTTCTTTGGAGGGGATAAACTTTGTCAAAAAGCCATAAAACCCGATTATATTCATTTGAGAACCATTTGTTTCTATTTCTTTAATCATTGAAGGCAAACGCTCAAGAAACTTCAATGTTGAGTGCATATCAACATGTGCCGGTGGGGCAGGCATGATCAGGAAGTGACTGGCTACAAATGAGTTCATTAACAGTGGATCTAGATGAGGACCTGTGTCTAAAAAAATAAAGTCAAAATCATGCTTTATTTTTTCAATCAGATTTGTTTTTAATAAGTCATAAACAGGTGTATTGCAACCTTCTGACTTTAACTCTTCATAAATATTCATCCACGAACTTGCTACAAACCCATCTTCAATGGATGCAGGCATGAGTTTAACACCAGGTACATTTGAGTTAACAAAACCTTTTTCTAAGATTTCTTCTTTGCTTAAGTGAGGGTTAACACAAATTTGTGCTGCAGTGTAGTCAAAACTGTTTACGGTATAATGGTGATTTAAAAACATAGTTGCAGAACCTTGAGGGTCCATATCAATTACAGCAATTCTTAGATCTTCTTTTACTAAATCAGGTGTGAGCCTGAAACCTTGTGCAATTGAAACAGTAGAGACTGTTTTAGTTACCCCTCCTTTTAAAGAATTAACAAAAATGACGGTGGCATCATCATGTTTATCCCGCCATTTTTTTTCCCCTTTTTTTTCATATATTTTTATGATGTCTTCGATTGATAGATTGTAAACCTCTATTGAGCCATGTATTTTTCTTTGTAGCTCAGTGCCTTCAGCCTCTAATTCAGCAATATATTTATCAACACTTGTTCTAGATAGTTTTTGAAATTGCTTGTAAACAGCTGCTTTGGTGTAGGTAGGCAACCTTTTGAAATCAATTTCAGCTTTTAAAGTATCAATGTCTTCGCTTAATTCTCTTAAAGAGGTTCTTGCTCTGAGGGCCATCGCATCGAAGTCAACCGCCATTATTATTGTTTCCTGTTAGAATCTATAAAAACTATATTATTTCAAAAAAGCATGGTTTTCAATACAAATGTAAAAAAAGGATGCATTTACATAAAATCATAGCATGAACCACATAAACTTTGCTTTAGCATTAAGTTGGTTGATTAATCATGATTGAGATGCTTTCTCTAAGGTACTAAAGACTAAATTAGTTTGGTTAAATATATAGGTAATAAGATTAGAACTCTGAAATTATAAATTAACTCATTGAATTTAATTAAGTTTAAAACATTTTACAGATCGGTTTTACACTACATGTAGATCAAAATTACACTACTTTACAGATCGGTTTTGCACCATTATTTTAAATTACCTCTTAGCTTATACACACCTTATGCACAGCGCTATTCACAGTTGGGTGGGGTTAGATCAATATTGCACCATTAAAATATGAAAATCTATCCCCAGAAAGTGTCTACTTTTTCGTGAATTAATGGTGTAGATCGGATCTCCACTCTATAAAGATCAGATCTACACCATTCTGATCTTGCTTTATTCACAGTCACTTAAGGTGTCTCAGATCAATATTGCACCAACTAAGCCTTTCTTGTTCTAAGTGGTGCAATATTGATCTGGAAGTTCTCATCGCAGAAATTGATAAACTAGGGTATATATTATTTATTTTTATAAGTTATTGATCTTTAATAACATCCAATATTTCAGCTATGAATGTCTATTTCTCTTTATTTTAAAAGTGGCATGCTTTGCTCCCTTGAGCCTTGGTTTCAGGTGTGTTTTTGGCCTTGTTTTTGAGGTCAGGTCAAAATTACACTATTTTATTGGCTGAAATATGGGGCTGCCTTATTCGTATAGATGCTTTTCAGAACAGAGTTACACCATTTAAATGAGCGGGAATTGCGACCCTTCTTATTATTGCATATTCCGCTAAATAAAGAGCCTCTCCCCATCTTAAATGAATCGGTATATCGAAACAAAACTGCTTATTACTACTGAAATAGACTCGTTGCGCTGACTTTAGATGATTTTTGAAGTGTTTGTAAAATGTTAATTGTATATTATTTTGTTATCATTTTTGAAATTATTCCGTTTGTATTTTAGGCGTTGATTGTGTTTATTTTAACCAATTTGGACTGTGAGCTTTTTGTTGTTATTTTGTTCTTTATCTACATTTTTATATTTTTTATGTTTTTATTTATATATTTACGTAGAAATTCTGCGCTTTTGTGTGATAGCTTTATATAGACAGCTTGTAAATATTGCTTTTGTTTTGTTTATTTTTGGTGTCTATCGGTTTTAATTTTGGTATCTCGCTTTTGGTGGGCTGCCGTTTGGTTTTGTGGTCTTTTTGAAGTTGTTGTAAAGGGAATGTGTGAAGTATGGTTGGTGAGATAAATCGAATTGATTTCAATACTCCAGGTATAGAAAAAATAGTTAGGGAGAATCTAAATAATAGCGTTCCTTTTATAATTACAAACGCTTTAAATGAACTGCCTACTTGGGACGTTGACTATCTTGAATCCAAACTGGGTGATTTTCCATGTAATGTGAGATATTACGGGAAGAAAAAGTTTAGCGGTAGCAAAAGTGATTGGCAGCTCTACATTAAGTCAATGCAAGCGACAACCTTTGCTGAATATGCCGAGCAGTTACGTTCTGGCACTGCATTTCAAAATCGTATTTACTACGCTCAGCAAGAAATAGATGATACTGATCTTGAAATTGAGCCGATGGAAAATATTATCAGTCGTTTCGGATTAAAGAAAAAGAGTGGGTTCAATATTTGGTGTGGACCTAATGGGCACCGTGAGCCTTTGCATTATGATCATGCTGATGGGTTTTTATTCCAGTTACACGGTAATAAGAGAGTTAGACTTTTTCCTTATTCACAAACCAAGAATCTTTATCCATTTCCCTCAAATGTTACCGTCGGTTGGTGGTTTAGTCAGGTTGACTTAGATAACCCTGATTTCAATCGCTTTCCTAATGTGTATAAAGCATACGAGCACATGCTTGAATTTATTCTCGAAGAAAAGGAAATTCTTGTACTCCCATGGGGTTGGTGGCATGAGAATGAAAGTCGTGGCGAAAAAATGACATGTTCGGTCAATCAGTTTTTTTATAGTCGCCCTTGGTGGCGTTCTACAGCTTTATCCCCAAGACCTTTAGTGATTACTGGCGAAGAAAAATGGCGAGATATAAAAACTAGACTTGGTGTGCGCACTAACGCATATTCTAAAAATTTTACCATTAATAAAAATGCACAGTTGGTGCAGGAAGCTTTGCTAGACAAGCACGCAATTACTTTGTGGTACAACAAAGATATCTCCTGGCCAAGTGACGATAAATTTGTGATGCAAGTCAATCGGAATCAAATCGACGTCAATATTCGTCAAGAGAGCGCCAATAAAATTTGTTGGGAATTAGGTGGACACCCGTCTGGGTTTGCATCAGGAAGAATTGTTTACGAAATCACGCCTACATTATTACCTGATTATATCAATATTAAAGCAACACAATTTGATGTTACACCAGCAGCAACCAAGCATTTGAAGGGCATGCTTAATCACTCATTAATTAGTTTAAAAGACTATGTAGAAGTGAATGAAGGCGACCCCTTCTTAGCTTGTTAAATCGTAGTCGTAAGTCCCTTTTTGGAAGATAACAACAAAAATAACTGGCATAAAATGCCAGAAAGGATTGTAAATGAGTTCAGACATGAACCTCGCTAGGGAGCTATATCAATCGCGAGGATTTTGGATTGCTCCTAAACTGCTCGGTCAAGCACAGTTGGCTACATTACATGAAGCCATGGATGATGTCATGGATGGCTTCTACGACAGAGGTATTGAGCCTATTGATACGGCTGGTCAGTCGTATGACCCTCGCGACACAATACGAGATATCAATCAGGTTCATTTAGCAAATCAGGCGATACATGACTTAGTTACAAGTACCGATTTGGCTGCCATGCTTGCTGAGGTATTGGGCGCAAAAGCTTTACAAATTTGGGGCACACAGTTGTTCCATAAACCTGCTGCATTATCACGAAAATGTAATATCGGTTGGCATCAAGATTATTTCTTTCATAAGAAATATTTTGAGCCTGAAAGTGAGATATTTACAGTTTGGATAGCGATTTCAGACGTATTGGAAAATTCTGGTCCTGTACAAATGGTGCCTGGCTCTCATAAGTGGGGATTTTATGATATTCAGTCTTCACCAAAAGAGTACATACTTGAACAGCTAGGCAAAGAGCAGCAAGCACTGTGGCAAGAGCTTCCTGTGTTATTGCCTGCTGGTTGTTTTAGCGTACATCATAGCCTTACTTTTCATGGTAGCTATTCTAATTTGTCCGATATACCGCGTCGCTCTATAGCAATACGGTTCAGGACAGAAAAATCTAAGCCGACCAGCGGTTCTATGGTCGATCTAAGTGATCTCCAATCATACCCAATAGTACTGGGTATTCCCGAAGACTTTGAGTTTTAAGCTGCAACAATAAAATTATTTACGGAAGAAGTATGGATAGTTCAAATCACCTTTCTAGCATTGCCATTGTTGGTATGTCAGGCGCATTTCCTGGTGCTCGAGATATTTCCGATTTCTGGAAAAACATTATTAATCAAGTTGAGTCCGTTACCATCTTAGATGAAGAGCAGGCATTGCAGGTTGGGATTGATCAGGACACTTTAAAAAGCCAAAACTTTGTGCCTGTTTCTAATAGATTACAAGATATAGAGTACTTTGATGCTGAGTTTTTTGGCTACTCGCCAAAAGAAGCCAGTATTATGGATCCACAGCAGCGCTTATTATTAGAACATGCTCATTTGGCTTTAGAAGATGCAGGTTATTGTCCTGAAAAAACGGACTCTAAAATTGGTATCTACGCAGGTATCGGATTTAGTACTTATCTACTCAATCATGTATTTAAAAACCAAGAAGCCTGCATGGCTGTTAATCCAATGCAAATTATGATCGCAAATGATAAGGATTATGCAGCAACCCGTGTTGCATATAAGCTTGGTCTGACAGGGCCTGGTGTAAACCTTGGCACTGCATGCTCCACTTCATTGGTTGCAATTCATTTAGCAAGCAGAAGCTTGCTGAGCTATGAAGCTGATATGGTACTGGCTGGAGGCGTAAAAGTTGATTTATTATATCAATATGGCCAGCACCACACAGCCGGCGGTATTTTCTCTTCAGATGGGCACACTCGAGCGTTCGATGCGAAAGCGGATGGCACGACATTCGGTGATGGTGCGGGCATGGTTGTGCTGAAGCGATTACAAGATGCGGTAGATGATGGAGACCATATTTATGCTGTGATACGTGGCTCGGCTATCAATAATGATGGACACGATAAAATAGGCTATACGGCGCCAAGCATTACAAGCCAAGCTGAAGTGATTTCAATGGCTCAAGCTATTGCGGATGTACCACCAAATGAAATCGGTTATGTTGAGGCGCATGGCACAGGGACTCCATTAGGCGATCCCATTGAAGTTGCAGCTTTGACACGAGCATTTCGTGAAGGCACGGATGATAAACAATTTTGCGCTATCGGATCAGTAAAAACCAATGTAGGTCACTTGGATGTTGCATCGGGTGTTGCCGGTTTCATCAAAGCGGTTAAGTCAGTTAAAGAAGCTAAGTTGCCTGCATCATTGCATTTTGAGTCACCTAATCCAGAGATCCATTTTGATTCAAGCCCATTTTATGTCAATACGCAGCTAACGCCGTGGCCATCAAGCTTTGCTAAAAGAGTTGCTGGTGTGAGTTCTTTCGGTGTTGGAGGTACCAACGCTCATATGGTCATTGAGCAAGCGCCAACTCGCAAAAATAGTATCGTGTTGCGAGAATACTCTGCTTTGCAATTGTCAGCAAAAAATGCGGATAGTTTAGCAAGTTCAGCACTTAACCTAGCAAATCACTTAGAGTGTAACCCCACTCTGAATTTGGCCGATGTTGCTTACACACTCAGAGTTGGGAGGCAAGATCATGGATTACGTCAATCGGTTACAGGTTCACATCCACAGCATATAATTGAACAGCTTCGAGCACTTGCAAACAGCAAAAAATATATAACGGTCGACTCGGATAAAAAATATTCTGTGTGTTTTATGTTCTCAGGGCAAGGTACTCAATATATTGAAATGGCTAAAGAGCTATTTAGTCAAGAGCGGGTGTTTAGAGAAGAGTTTGAAGCTTGTTCGGCACGCTTTCAAACGCACTTATCAGCGAGTTTAGTAGATGTTATTTTTGATAACTCACCACTGAGTCAGGAGCTTGATCAGACTTGGTTGGCACAACCGGCGATCTTTTGTGTTGAGTATGCACTGGCAAAGTTATTAATGTCGTTTGGTATTACGCCAAAAGCGATGATCGGGCATAGCTTAGGGGAGTATGTCGCAGCGTGCTTGGCTGGTGTGTTTTCATTGCAAGACGCGACATATTTAGTAGCAACTCGAGGTCGAGTGATGCAAAAGCAAACACCTGGCTCTATGTTAGCGGTCGCGCTAAGCGAACAAGAACTGATATCTTCACTTGATGAGCATATCGATATTGCAGCAATAAATGGCGCTCAGCAATGTGTGGTTTCAGGACCTAGTGACGCGATAGCGACGTTTACCCAGAAAATGTCAGAGCAAAATGTGCGCACCAGTTCATTGGTTACCTCACATGCATTCCACAGTGCAATGATGACCCCTGCGATGGAAGAGTTTGCTGACGCGTTGAATAACGTCACTTTTAATGCACCGAGTATTCGTATTATTTCTAATCTTACGGGCAGCTGGGTCAACGCACAAAAAATACAAACGCCACAGTACTGGCTAGATCATATTCGCGAACCCGTTAGATTCTTTGGTGGATTGCAACAGTTGGCGAAAATTTCAAACTGTATTTTGCTTGAAGTTGGTCCTGGCGCGGTGTTGACTAAGCTTGCACGTAGAGGCTTGGCAAACAAAGTGCCTGTTATTGATACGCTGCCGTCTAAAGGTGATGTAAAAAGCGCGTCGCACGCTGTGAGTGAAGCGCTCGCTAAGCTGTGGGAAAATGGCTTACATATTGACTGGCATGCATATTATAGTGATGAGAAGTTACAACGTGTTAGTTTGCCTGGATATGCATTTTCGAAACAAAAATTCTGGATAGAGGCGACAGATACAAGTAACTTTACGAGTAAAATGACTCAAAGTGCGTTGCATAAATGCACTGATCCGGCTGATTGGTTTTATGTGCCAGTGTGGCAGCAAAGCATAGTTAGTAATACCACTAATTCATGGGCAGAGCTTGGCCCTATACTGTTTCTTGCTGATGATCATGGGCAAGCTATGCGTGTGTATCAACATTCCGAACACCCGATTGTAGTAACATCAGGCAATGAGTTTAAAAAGCTTGGACACTTGCAGTATTCAGTAAACCCCGCAGATCGTGACAGTTTCAACCGCTTAGCTGAAGAATTAAACGGCTTACAGTTAGTGCCTAAAGCCATGGTAAATTTCTGGCCATTAAATGTGATTGAAAATAATGCTCAGTCATTTGCTGATGATAGAAAATATGCCTACGACGGCTTAGTGAATGTGTGTTTAGCGCTCGGTACTTTTCCTCTTTCAGGTAAATTACCGGTATTAAGTGTTACGCAAGGTGCATTCAATGTTTTTGGTGAAGACATTGTCTCACCTGTTGCGACAATGGTGCCTGCATTGACAACTGTTCTCAATCAGGAATTACCTCATTTGGATTGTAAGGTCGTTGATTTTGATAAGGTTCGCGACTTGGAGGAAACTTCTCTTGGTCAAATATTATGTACAGAACTGTCCTTGAATCTTGAAAATAAGGTGTCAACTTACCGACAAAACCAACGTTGGTGTAAGTCTTATCAACATTACTTAGGGCCTATAAGTGACACACCGAACACACTAGAGAGCGACAGTGTTATCGTGATCACTGGGGGATTGGGTAATGTAGGCTTTGTTTTAGCTCAAACTCTGGCTAAACAAGCTCGTGTTACGATTCACTTTATTGGTCGCTCTGAGTTAGCGCCACCTCAGCAATGGAATGAGTTGAGAGAGTCATCTGAGTGCGATGCCCTGTTGCAGAAAAAGCTGGAGAAGATTCATATACTAGAACAGCTTGGCGCACGAGTACATTACCATGCTGCTGATGTGTCAGATCTGACACAGTTAACACATGCTTTTGATCAAGCTATCGAAGTATCTGGCAAGGTAACGGGGATTATTCATGGTGCTGGTCATTATGCCTTTGCCACTATAGATGCACTGACCGCACAAGATGTTAATGCCTCGTTCTTACCTAAGGCTCAAGGGGTGCACAACCTCGCAAAAGTCTACGAAAAATTAAAGCCCGAATTTTGTCTGTTGCTCTCATCTATCTCTTCTGTATTAGGTGGGCTTGGCTATGCACCGTATGCTGCAAGTAATGCTTACTTGGACGGCTTTTGTGAAACAATGCGCCACAAAGGTCATCAAGGTTGGACAACTTTAAACTGGGATGCTTGGAAGTTAGACCAGCAAGCTCAAGAAGATAAATCTGGTTTGATGAAAATGGCGATCGAAGCTGAAGAAGGAGAGCATGCTTTTGAATTGGCGCTCGCCTATAAACAGCAAAAACAGCTCATTATCTCAACAGCAGACTTGAATGCACGAGTGATGCAATGGACTTATTCAGACACCGATACTGCGCGTGACAGCAACACAGATACAGCGTCTTTACAAACCATATCAGATGACCCAATTATGCAGAAACTTTATGGTATTTGGGTGAAGTTGTTTGGTATGGATGCTATTTCACTTGATGATGACTTTTTTGAGTTAGGTGGAGATTCATTGCTTGGTATGAATTTTGTTAGTGAATTTCAGCGCGAGTTCGGTGTGAACATTTATGTTAGAGCCATCTTTGAAGCACCAACGATTAGTACGCAAGCAGCGTATGTCCATCAACAATACCCGGAGCTTACCGCTAAGATACTGGGGCAAAGTACATCCTTGTCAACGCACAAGAAGCCGTTATCTTGGCAAAACTATATGGCATATGTCGAACGTTTTAATGGGGCTAACCAAGACCTACCTGTGTTACAAAATCTACAAAGAAAACAGGTCTTTATTCTTAGTCCACCGCGAGCTGGTTCGACCTTACTGCGGGTTATGATGGCTGCAAATAGTCACTTATGTGCGCCACCAGAACTGGAGCTGTTGTGTTTTAAAGATTTAGCCGCAAGACAAAGCGCATTTAGTGGTAATGATCAGTATAGGAACAATGGTTTACTTAGTTTAATCAAGTATGTATATGATTGCGAAGATCAATTTGCAGATGATGTCATGGCGAAGTATTTGTCAGGCAATAGCATTGAATCTGTCTATGCGGATATTTCTAATAAACTTGGTGAGCGAATTTTGGTCGATAAGTCACCTGTTTATTCGCACAGTATTGATGTTCTTCGTCGAGCTGAGTTGATGTTTGAGGGGGCTGTTTTTATTAATCTACAAAGACATCCTTGTGGCATGATCCAGTCACATAAAAAAGCGCGATTGGACCTACTTTCCGAAGGTGTTGGCGTGCCTGCTGAGGATTTAGCAGAGGTTCAGTGGAATCTCGCCACTCGGACTATCGAATTATTTTTGGAAGAGATCCCAAAAAGCCGTCAATGGAACATTAAATTTGAGGACCTTATCGCGACGCCGAACGAAGAGTTAAGGGCGTTATGCGAGTTCCTAAATGTCCCTTATGAGGAAGCCATGCTTGAACCATACTCGGGTTCATCCAACTTAATGACCTCTCCAGAGATTTTAGTCGGTGATCCGAATTTCCATCGTCATTCTGGTATTTCCACGGATGTTGCGCAAAAGTGGCGTGATGACATGTCCGTTAATGATTTAGCTGACTTTACACGCGAGTTTGCCGCGTCGATAGGTTATGAAATGCAGGAAAGTGTGCCACAACAGCCAGTATCCGAGACTGCAATCGATGACTTGGAAGGTCTTAGTGATCAAGAACTTGATGCTTTACTAAATCAATTAAGTTAATAGGCCGAGCACATTAAATATGAAAGACTATTCGCAGTTAAGTAGGGCTGAAAAAGTAAGGCTCGCCAAACAATTGTTACAGCAAAAAAATCATGCAGCAGTGGCACAGGAATTTCCAATGTCTTCACACCAGCTGCGTTTATGGTTTTTATCACAATTTGAGCACACTAGTGTTGCTTATAACCAACGCATGGTACTGAATATAGAGGGTAAAGTGAATGCAGACTCAATTGAGAAAAGTATTCACTTACTACATCATCGTCATGCCGTGTTTCGGACACAACTCGTGAGCAACGGGGACGTCGCGCGTCAAATTATTTTGCCCAAAGTAGATACTGATTTTGCTATTGTAGAAGCCACGGACTCTGGAGAAGGTAAACGTGAAGCTATCATTCAGGACATCGTATCTAAACCTTTTGATCTGACACAGGCGCCTTTATCTCGTTTTAGATTAGTTCGATGGGACGAACATCGCTCTACGTTAGTGATTGTTATACATCATATAATGACTGATTCACTCTCAATGGATATCATTCGCAATGAACTGATAGATGCTTATAAAGCGTACTGCCAAGGTGTAGAGCCTTTGCTCCCAGCACAGACGTATCACTATGGAAATTATGCTGAATATTTGGATACTTTGGTACGTAGTGGGGAGCTAGAAAAACAATGGCGATACTTCGAGCGTAAATTGGATGCTTTACCGCCTCTGATGGAGCTTAATTATGATTTTTCTCGGCCTTCGAACAAGCGCTATGTGGGCAAAAGGGCACATATTGAGTTAGACAAAGAGTTAACATTGAGCGTAACGCAAGCCGCTAAGCAAGCTGGAGTTACTAAGTTTATGTACTTGTTGGCTTGTTTTAAAGTCACCCTAGCTGCGATAAGTGGGCAGCAAGATATCGTGGTGGGTACGACCATTGCGAATCGTGAGAAAACAGAGTTTCAGAACTTAGTTGGGTTGCTTGTTAACAGTTTGGTACTGCGCACACCATTGGACTGGAAGGATTCTTTTGCTGCATTTTTACAGCAAGTAAAGGCTACTTGCGTGCAAGCATATGCTAACGCTGATTTACCATTTAATGAGCTAGTTGACCGCCTTAACCCGGTTCGTAATCAAAGTTATTCGCCTTTATTCCAGGTTATGTTCACCTTTCACGGTAATAAATCGAATGCAAATATGCCTGAGGAAGGCTTGTCAATCGTACCGGCCGACAGTCAATTTCAAAGTAGCATCTTTGATATGACCTTAGACCTGGTTGAAAGAGAGCGGGGCATGGTGGGCCATATTGAGTACGACACTGATTTATTCACGCACCAGAGCATCAATACCGTTATAGAGGTGTTTAATCTGGTGGTAGAGCAAAGTGTCATTTCAGATAAGCTGTTACTCAATCAGTTTAACTTAGTTAATGAAGTTAAATATAATCAAGAGCTTAGATTGCTGAATAATACACATGCACCTTGCCCACAGTACTCAGTGCTACATCAGATTGAGCAGCAATCACAGTTGACTCCAACCGCAATTGCAACCGAAGACGCTAATGGAAATCGTATGAGTTATGCCCAGCTATGGGAAAACTCAGAACGTGTTGCATTGCATTTGACTGCTATGAAGATTGGTGTAGGTGATGTTGTTGCAGTTAAAATGACTCGTGGATGTCATCTTATTGTGTCTTTGCTGGGCATTTTGCGTGCCGGCGCTGCGTATTTACCTTTGGAGCTGTCTCTGCCTGAGGATAGACATGCCTTCATGCTTGACAATGCAAAGGCGAGTTTAGTGATAACTGACGCAAATGACCTCGCCAATACCTTGCCTGTAGGTATTGTAAAGCAGCCTTATTCCACACTTTTAGAAGCTCCGGTAGGTGGTGAGCTGATCCAGTTAGATAGAATCAATACTGCTAGGGCATATGTTATTTACACTTCTGGTTCCACTGGGAAACCAAAAGGAGTGGAAGTGACGCACGATGCGCTACAAAATCGATTAAATTGGATGCAAAACTATTCACCAATTGATGCGCACGATCGCGTTTTACAAAAAACGCCATTTGGATTTGATGTGTCTGTTTGGGAGCTATTTTGGCCTCTGATGTCTGGAGCGCGTTTAGTCTTTGCAAAGCACGATGGTCACTTAGATTTTTACCACCTACAACAATACATTTATGAACGACAAATCACCACTTTGCATTTTGTTCCTGCTATGCTCAACACTGCAATCAGTATGATTGACCGACAACTATGGACATCTGTAAAGCGTGTTTTTTGTAGCGGTGAAGCACTTGAAAAAGCGACCGTTGCGGCATTTTATGAAACTGCAATTGATGCGCAGCTGCATAACCTCTATGGGCCTACAGAGGCTTGTATCGATGTCAGTTATTTCGCATGTACTGACTACCAAAAGTTTCCAAGCGTGCCAATCGGCAAACCAATTGATAATGTTTTCTTTCAGGTTTTGTCCAGTGAAGGTCAAGCCTTACCGCTAGGGGTACCTGGAGAGCTATACATTGGCGGGAAAGGATTAGCAAAAGGGTATATTAATAATCAGACGCTGACCGACGAGCGTTTTGTAACCTTGGATTATCAGGGGATACCAACGCGCTTCTATAAAACCGGGGATCTCGTTAAGTGGTCCTATGAAGGTGAATTGCTATATATCGGACGACTTGATAATCAGATTAAGTTAAACGGATTCAGAATTGAGTGTGGTGAGATAGAGCAGCAACTTGTGCACCCAGAGGTCATCGCTGCACAGGTGTTAGTTCGTGACATTGAAGGTGTTAAACGCTTGTGTGCTTTTGTTGTGCATCACAGCAGTGATAAGGATTTACACAGGCAGTGTGAACAAGAGTTGAAACATCAATTGATGCAGGTACTACCCAAATATATGCTGCCGGAATTATATATTTGGCTGGACGACATGCCCGTCACAACAAATGGCAAGCTAGACCGTAAATCACTTATATCTCTTTCAATATCTAACATTGAAAGTACACCTCAGCGCCTTCCGATAACTGAAGTGGAAGTGAAAACTGTGGGTATGATCGCAAAACTATTAGCGATAGAACCCGATAGGGTTGATTTACATGCAAGCTTTTTCCATTATGGAAACTCTTTAAAAGCGATGATGTTAATTGCGCACCTCAATGAATATTTTGATCTAAACCTCACCATACAGGCTGTGCTCGAACAAGATTCGCTCTTAGCACTAACAGATCAAATCAGCACTTTAGTTGAGCAGACAAAAAGTGAAGAAGTAGAGTATGAAACGTTCGATTTTTAAACTAAATGGAAAAGTAGTGAACTTAGGGATGTGCAATGCAGACGTTTAAGTACCGACACCCAATTCTCTTTCTGTTTTTATTGTGGATAGTCTTGCCCTTTGTATTTTTTGTAGCCTGTATATTGTACTGGTTGCATAGTGGGTTACCGCAGCAACATCAGGTGGTTAATTACCAGGGCTTGAGTCAACCTGTCACTGTGATTAGAGATGAGCTGGGTATTCCAACAATCACAGCCAATTCAGATCTTGACGCATTTTCAGTTATGGGGTTTGTACACGCACAAGATAGACTCTGGCAAATGGAATATAAGAGGCGACTAGCGCAAGGTCGGCTCAGTGAAGTTTTCGGGAAAAGCACATTAGATACAGATAGATATATGAGAACCCTAGGGTTGTATGAGAGTGCGCAGCAAGCGATTCAACATTTGCCAAAATCAGCGATGAATGTATTGGAAGCTTATAGTTTAGGTGTAAATAAGTGGATAGAGACAAGTAGTGTACTGCCTATCGAATACATGGTAACAGGGTTTAGCCCAGAACCATGGACGGTGACCGACTCCTTAGTACAGATAAAAATAATGTCACTTAACCTAGGGGCCAATTATCAAGATGAATTGACCAATCAGATTTTGATTGGTCAATTAGGGCAAGATAAGTTCGCTATGCTCACTCAGCAAGATACGGCTACACCCGTCATCAACTCTTTTAGTCGAGTAGATTGGATGCACTCGTTCACTGCAATTTTGGACGTCAGTCAGAGGGTTTTTGAGCAAGAGAAACTCGGTGGTGAAGCTGTAGGCAGCAATGCTTGGGTGGTATCTGGTGAGCACTCACAATCGGGCGCTCCGATACTGGCCAATGATCCTCATTTACAGCACGCCTTACCAACAAGTTTTTATATCGCTCATATCAAAGGGGAGCGACTTGATGTCAAAGGAGCAACGTTAGCTGGATTACCTGTTGTTATTTTTGGCCAAAATAAGTTTATTTCTTGGGGTGGCACGAATTTAGCGGCGGATGTACAAGATCTTTATATAGAACAGTTAAATACGTCAAATAACAATCAATATGAAGTGGATGAAAAGTGGCAAGATATGTCTTTTCAACACGAAAAAATATTGGTAGCTCAAGACTTCCCTTCAATGTTACAGCCGGAGTTTAAACCCGTTGACTGGGTTGTAAGAAAAACAGAGCATGGGCCGCTTATTTCTGATGTTACAGGTGACTCCAGTGTTGCCTTGTCATTACGTTGGACTGCATTGGACCCTGACGATACGACCTTCAGTGGTTTCCTAGATATTAATTATGCACAAAACTGGAGTGAGTTTCGTCAAGCATTGAGTCAGCATGTTGCACCTGCGCTTGGGTTTGTATACGCCGATACTAAAAATAACATTGGTTTTAGTGCGGCAGGCAGAATACCTACTCGTAGCAAAGGTGATGGCACTTTACCATTAAGTGGTAAGTACTCTAAGTTGCAATGGCAGTCCTATTTGCCTTTCTCGGCACTACCCAATCAATTAAACCCTCAAAGTGGTATTTTGGTTACTGCGAACCATAAAATTCATGGCCCAGATTATCCGTACGTGATTTCTAATAATTGGCGACCAGGGTACCGTGCACAGCGTATCCAGCAACAAATTGCGCAATGGCGAGAAAATGGTATCAAATTAACACCTGAGCACTTTGTTGAGTTACAGCATGACTTGCTGGATTTACAAGCCCTTGAACTATTGCCATTTTTGGCATCTTTACAAGCGAAAACGCCTGAACAACAAGCCATGCTATCACAGCTTGCTATATGGGATGGGAAGATGGCGAGCCAGCGACCCGCAGCGGTTATTTTCAGAGTATGGCTGCGATATTTTTACGCCAAAGTTGTAAGTGATGAGTTGCACCTTGATGTGACAATAGCGACCAGAACCAGAACATTAAGACGCGAAGAGAATCATATAAGGCCCATTTTTTTAAGGGCGTTGTTAACTGGGGACGCTGATGAATGGTGTGATGATGTTGCGACGACTGATGTTGAAACATGTGAAATGATAGCGTTATGGGCGTTAGATGATGCGTATGAAGAAGTATACAAACTACAAGGTGATGATATAAATGATTGGGATTGGCCTGCATTGCTGAACGCGCAATTTGTACATCAGCCGTTCGGTAATAAAGCGCTCATGAGCAATATTTTCGATCGCTCTGAGCGTGCATTTGGAAGCCAATATACGGTGAATGTCGCGGGAAATTATTATGAAAAGGGTGAGGGGTATATTAAACATTTGGGTGCAACTTACCGACAGGTGATTGATATGTCTAACTTGAGTAATAGTCATATGACTATAGACCTTGGCCAATCAGGCAACATATTAAGCGAACACTATGATAATTTTTTACCAAAGCAGGGTGCAGGACAATGAGCTATTTGATGTTGGCGAATCAGTTAAAAAACGTCTGTGTAGGGATTATTAAGCCGTGAAAGAAATCCAAGAATCGCAACTAAAAGGGCTGTTTTACTTTCTTGCTATCCGCTCTCCAAGAAAAATATTTCTCTCAATTATTATAGGGGTAATTGGGGGCGCCGCTTACTCTTTAATGATACCTTTTGTTCTTTTATCTATTACGCAAAATACAGATTATTTTTTAGAAACTATTGAGCAAGATGCGTTCATGCTGATGGGCTTTGAGATAGTCCAGTTTGAGTTTGCTGTGAGTTTTTTGTTACTTTGCGCGTTTATCCTTGTGTCGCGGAGCATGTCTCAATGGCTGTTTCAAAATGTGGTGATAGAGTCTATTAATGAATTGAGGGTTTACTTTTGCCAGCGTGTTAATCAGTTGCCGATTATCAATCTAGAGAAAATAGGTGAAGCTGAGCTTACCGCTTCACTGACCAATGATGTGCCTGGTGTGGTAAGTGGAGCAGCAGTATTTCCTATTTTGCTGACCAATATCGCGACACTTTTAGGCATTCTTGGCTTCTTAATTGTGTTAAATGCAGACGTATTTTTCTTCGTCTTATGTATCATTTTGATTGGTGTGATCACATATCGATTGCCAATCCATTTTTCACAAAAGTATTTCGCCAAAGCAAGACGTGTATTTTCTCTAATCATAGAAGACTTTAACGCCATTATTGGCGGAGCAAAGGAACTGAAATTACACAGTGAAAGGCGTAATGTGTTTATGGAAGAAGCTTTACTGGTTCATGTGAAGGAAAATACTCGCTTACAGAAAAAAGGTCGTGTAATTGATATCTTTGCTACCAACTATGGGAACATGATCAGCTTTATAACGATTGGCATCGTGGCCTTTGTTATTGCTAATGCCCATGATTTATCTAATGAAGCGCTGATAGGTATTATTATGGCGTTGCTTTATACCGTCGGACCTGTTGCTGCAATTTTGAACTCGATTTCATCCTATGTTCAAGGCAGTATTTCGTTGCAAAGATTGCGTCATCTTTTGAGTATTATGCCAGTTGAGCAGTTAAAAAGCCAAACTCCAGTGGCGGAATTTGAGCAAATTATCTTAAAAGATGTGGTTCACAGTTATGATGGGGATGATTCATTTACTGTTGGTCCTATCAACCTCACTTTTAAGGCGGGGCAGATCTGTTTTCTAATTGGCGGCAATGGCTCTGGTAAGTCAACCTTGTCTAAGGTTGTGACATGCCATTATCAACCAGGCAGCGGAGAAGTGTGGTTTGGTAATCAGCGGGTTTGCGCATCTAATTTAGAGTCAGCTCGTCAGTATATTAGTGCAATTTATACTGATTTCTATCTATTCACTCAGCTTTTTGGCATTTCACCAACACAGCTAGAGCAGGTCGACTTATACCTGAAGGAATTGAGGTTGGTCAATGTTGTGTCTATTAACAATGGAAAGTTTTCTTCTACACGCCTCTCTGATGGTCAAAGAAAGCGCTTAGCACTATTAGTTGCCTTTTTAGACGATAGAAAAGTGTACTTGTTCGATGAGTGGGCTGCGGACCAAGATCCTATTTTTAAAGAATTTTTTTATCGACAATTGCTTCCTAAATTGAGGGATCAAGGTAAGATAGTGCTCGTCATTAGCCACGATGACAAGTATTTTGATTGCGCAGATCAATTGATCCGCTTAGGGGACGGTAACGTCCAAAGTGTGCAGCATAATGAGCATACACCTAAGCAAGTGTATGCGCTTACATAGTTGTGTGCACTGAGATAAAAATGAAAAAATTGTAATGTCGAACTGATTAATTAGTCTCGGCTCGAGGAGAAAGTTAAGTATGTTATCAATAATCGTAAGTTGGAGAGATCGTGAACAGTTATCGGATGCGCTACCTTCTCTTTTAGAGACTGTAGAGATCCTTGATGGGGAAGTTATTATTGTTAACTTTTCTGGCTCAGATGAACTATTAAAAGGACAGTTAGAGCACAATAGTAGTCGCGTATCTGTCGTAAAAGTGACTGAACAGGAATATTTTAACAAAGCTGCAGCGCAAAACTCGGGTGCAAGTGTAGCTAAACACCCGGTGCTGTTTTTTTGTGATTGTGACATCATTTTAAACCCTTCGGATATTGTTGATTTAGTCAATAAGTTACACACACAAGAGCAAGTATTTGCAACGTTGGCGGGTGTGAAGGAAACAGAAGTCAACTCTCGAGGTGGTAATCACGTCGTGTCATTTGGGTATGAGTTGAACATTAGAACTGCGGATGGTCGTCATTTACAGATTATTGATAACGAGGAAGATGCAGAAAACGGCACGCGTCAGGCTCCTGGACTACTGTTGGTAAAGAAATCTGATTTCATTGCTATTAATGGCTACAACAATCAATTACACGGTTGGGGATGGGAAGACCAAGACATGATATCACGCCTTACACTTGGGCAAGGTTTGACGCGCATTTGTTCGGGAACCGCACTGCATATATCTCATGGCGATGACGCACGTATAGCTTTCTATCCAGAAGTGAACTCTCGTTGGGAAAGTCGTGATCGAATGTTTAGGACTGCATTAGCTAATTACGATCAGGCAAACTTTATGGGGAGTTATGACAAAGATGTTACGACTTTGAATATAGCTAGGGTGAAGTATGGCTGAGCTTAATAACACCCCCACGCTAGCAGTCTGTATGATCGTAAAGAATGAAGAACGTGTACTTGAGCGCTGCTTAAACGGTTTGGATGGTATTTATGATGAGTTGTGTATTGTGGATACAGGCTCTACTGATAGAACTGTTGAAATTGTGCAACGCTATACAGATAAAGTTCAGGTATTTCATCAGTGTAACGACGAACAGGGCAACATTATCGATTTTTCTGCCGCTCGCAATCGCGCACTGGAGATGACGCAGGCCGACTGGGTATTGCAAATCGATGCAGATGAAGTGATCTGTCAGGGAAAAGAGCACATTCGCACGCATATCACACGTGAAGATACCGACCGAATCGCCATGATAATACGTAATGGTCGTGCAGATAACGATGTTTTATCGGGTCGCCTATTTCGCCGTAGTAACGCACAAGGTTACAAAAGTGCGATACACGAATATTTAGAGTTTGATGGCAGAGCTGATTTAGATAACCGGTTAATGATAGAAAATTTGCCTGATAAAAAGGGCAAAGAAACGGGAAGTGAACGTAATATCCGGTTATGTATCAAGCAGTTAGAGGTAAAGTCTGACGACTCTCGTACTTGGTATTACCTCGGGAGTGAGTATTTACTTAAGCAGGACTTTTCGCAAGCGGCGGAATGTTTGAAAAACGCCAAGTTATACGATAATTACAAGCAAGGTAAATATCATGTACGCTACTACCTCGCTGTGTCTCTTTTCCATTGCCACGATTGGCGTGGTGCCGTTGATGCTGCTAATGAAGCAATAGATATAGATGATCGTTATGCGGAATCTTATTGTTTACTTGGAGATGTTTTTTTCACGCTAGGGATATTAGATAAAGCGGAGATAGCTTATCAGCAAGCTTTGTCTTGTACACCTCCAAAGGATGCTTTGTTGGGAACTAAGCCTTGGGCGTACCAAGCTCATCCTGCAAGTCAATTAGAAAAAATAACAGAGCTCAGTGATGCCTGAATAAGTATATGTGGTAGTGAAGTATCTGCCCATTAACAGGACACAAATAATAATAATTAAAAGTTTAGGTACGGAAATTTGTCTAGTCATAATCTCGCTCAGTGGATGAAGCAATTAGCAGCGTGCAACATCCATTTTTACTTGGAAAATAGAGAATTGAAATGTCGTGCTGAAAAAGGCACGATGACGTCAGAAGTTATTCAAGCGGTTAAGCTTAACAAAAGTGCAATCATTGAATTACTGCTTGATGAAGAGAGGAACTCTACACCAGATAAGTGGCGCCTTTCATACGCCCAAAAGCCTATTTGGTTGGCACAACGGTTTGCTGAAAATAGCTATGATTACGTGATCCCCGTCGCGATAAAAGCGATTGGGGAGCTGGATATCTCAGTGTTAGAACAAGCCATTGATAATGTCATTACGGCGCATAGTAGTTTGCATTGCTACTTTGATATGGAAGATGGTGAAGTTTGGGCATTCAGGGCGAATGATGTAAATGTTGATATTGAGTTTGTTGATGTTTCGCAACAGACTAAACCTGATCAACAAACTCAGGAGCATTGTGCACGTTTCAATCGCACGCCATTTCGCCTAACGCAGCAGTTACCTATCAGGGTGTTGATAGTAAAACGCGCAGATTTAGATCACACTATTCAGTTTAACTTTCACCATATTGCTGTAGATGGTTGGTCAATTGGAATTTTTTTCAATATGTTGACTCAATACTATCAATCGATACAAAAGCAGCAGTCGGTTTCCATGACACAGGTTGCTCAGTTTTATCAACATGTTGAGAATGAGCAGGCGTTGCTAGAACTCAAGGGGATTGAGTTAGAGCGATATTGGACTAATCGCCTTGCGAACATTCCACCCGTTCATAGCCTGCCGCTAAAAACTAAACGATCGCCGCAAAAAGGACCAACTAAAAGAAAGCACATGCGCCTTGATCGAACATTGTCAGCGCAGTTGAACCAGTTTGCCCAAGCACAGAATGTTAGCATGTTCATGTTACTACAAACGAGCTTTAGTTGGTTATTGAGTCTATGGTCAAATCAGCAAGATATCGTGATGGGCACGCCTGTTTCAGGTCGTATTGATCAGCAGTACCATAACACGATCGGTTGTTTTACCAATGCGCTAGCATTGAGAGCCCAAATTGACTCACAAGAGTGCTTTGTCGATTTTTTGCAGCGCAACCGAATTGACTTAGCGAAAGATTTGTCACACCAGGCTTATCCATTTGATAGCCTAAAAGCCGCACTGAACCTGCCAAACGAAAGTCTGTATAGCCCAGTTTTCCAAATATGGTTCGCGTTTCAAAATAATGATGAACTTAAGTTTCATGTTGAGGGGTTAGAGCTAAACGTTCAGGACAGTGATATAGATTTAATGCGTTTTGAACTGAACCTATACGCTCGGGAAGTGGATGGAAATATTATATTCGACTGGTTGTATCTCGCTGAGTTGTTTGACGATAAGACGATAGATTTTGTCAGCGCACAGTTTGTATCATTGATACAACAGATTATTGCTGAACCGGACATACATATTGATGCGCTTGAAGTTTTCACTCGCGCAGAGCATCGTTCCGAGCCTGTAATATCCAACAATGAAGGTCCATGTGAACGTTTGTTAAAAGTTGTCCAAGCAGCTCCGGGTAACATAGCCATTATTGATGGAGAGCGACAGTTAAGCTATCGAGATTTATGGCAGCGTACTGACAATCTTGCTGCACAGTTGATGACAATGAACATCAGCGGCAATGTCGCGCTATTGTTCCCAAGCGGCAATGAAGTGATTATTGCTATGTTGGCATGTATAAAAGCCGGCTTAACCTATGTGCCTTTAGATCCCTATCATCCAAAGGAGCGACTATCAGAGCTTTGCCATGAAGCACAGTGTAGCACTTTGCTTGCCAGTGAATGTAAGTATGACCAAGCAAATAGTTTAGCACTGAATAGCGAACAGTTACAGGTTCTTGTTGGTACAAAAGGGATTGCAAGTGAGGAAACACAGTTTAGTGTTCCTGCAGGAGATGCCATCGCGTATATTCTATTCACGTCAGGCTCTTCAGGTCGCCCTAAAGGGGTGATGCAATCATATCGAAACTTGGCTTTTCATGGACAGACTTACAGCGAACGTTTGGAGTTAAGTGCTTGCGATAACGTGTTGTTATTGGCAGGCGTAAGCTTTGATGCGTCTGTGATGGATATCTTTGCAACGCTATTTAGCGGTGCCAGTTTAGTGATTTGTGACATCAAGAATAGCCGTGCTGAAACCATTGTTAGAAACATTGAAGCACATCATGTTTCTGTATATCACAGTACGCCAACTGTATTTAGATATGTCTTTGAAGAACACCCGCGTCTGTTCAGCCATATCCGAGCGCTGGTCTTTGGTGGTGAGCCTGTCACTGAACATGATTTTAAATTAGCAATGACTCGATTTGCACCGCAGTGTTTATTGTTCAACGGCTATGGACCGACTGAATGCACCATGGCAGCACAATGGGTTGTGCCTTTAAAAGAGTTAAACATCGAGTCAATTGCGACAATTGGTACTCAATTGCCGGGTATAAAGCTGCATATAGAATTGTGTCAGAACTCAAATGCGCCACGTCCTTGCCGCTACTTTGAAATAGGCGAACTGGTGATAGAAAGCCCATACGTTGCTAAGGGATATTTCAATAATCCTCAGAAAACTGAGCAGGCATTCGAAGTGACCACTCATACCGTTAGATACCACACTGGGGATTTAGGGCTTTTTCTACCGAATGGGCAGATCCGAGTGGTCGGTCGTAAAGACAATCAAGCAAAGCTTCGAGGGATTAGAATTGAGCTTGGTGAAATTGAATCTTGTTTAGTCACTCATTCAAGTGTTAAAGAAGCTGCAGTTGCCATCGAAGGGCAAAGTGAATCACCGTTTTTAAGTGCATTCATTGTCATTCAAGAACATGAAGAAACCGTAGCGGATCAGCTTCGCAGTTATCTTCAACAGCGCTTACCGCAGTACATGATACCGACGGTTTATACTCTGCTGCCTGAGTTGCCTAAAACACCATCTGGAAAACTGGACAGAAAACGTTTACCAGCTGTGGAACTTCAACCATCACGCGTTGAATATGTTGCACCTGCTAATAAAAGCGAACTGATAATGTGTCAATGGTGGGCTGCAGTATTAGCGTTAGAAGCCAAGGCTATCAGTCGCTTTGCGAACTTTTTTGCGCTCGGAGGGGATTCCCTTAAAGTTTTAAAATTACTGGCTATTTGTGAGGCGCAATGGTCGATCTCTTTGCCTATACATGTCTTTTTTGAAAATCCAAGCCTGGCCGAACTAGTACATGTAATCGATAAAATACGCACGGTTTCGGAGCTGAATTCAGCGTTAGAAGGAAACGAAGTTGTCACAGATGAGGGGTGGTTATGATAACTATATTGGACATCATTAAACAGGCCAAATCTCAAGGTGTGCTGCTATACGTTGAAGATGGCAAACTAGGCTTTAAGTTGATTAGCAAGACTTTTCCTGCAGATCTAAAAGCACTTATTCAAACACATAAAGAAGAAATAATAGCAGTATTATCTGGTGACTCTGATTTGACCAAGTCTATCAAGCGTACACAGACTATCCCCTCTCGATTACATAAAGACCAACCTGTGCCAGCAAGTGCTGCTCAGTGCCGTATTTGGACGGCGCATAACTTAGCGCAAAATAGCCATGTATATAATATGTGCAAAGTGCTAACGCTCAAAGGCTACCTTAAACTAGACATACTAGAAAAAACGTTAGAGCATATTTTTAATCGCCATAATACGCTAAGAAGCCTTTTTAAAGTCGTTTCAGGTGAATTACAACAATATGTTTGTAATGACAACGGGCCGCAATTAGAGGTCATTGAAAAGCTTGATATGACATCGTCGCGGATAAAAGAGTTGATTGTTGAACATGCTAATCACCGTTTTGATTTGGAACAAGGACCCTTATTCAAAGTCCACATATATCAGACTGACGCCCAGCAATGGGTATTAATTTTTACGACACATCATATTCTATTTGATGCGTTATCATTTGATATTCTAACCAAAGAGTTGAATACATGTTACAACGCCTATTTACATGGTCGTAGCCCCGAACTTACACCATTGCAAATAGATTATTTGGACTACGCTTTGTGGCTAAAACAACAAAGTAACGTCGAGTCACAACAAGTATTTTGGCAAGAACAGCTACGAGATGCGTCAAAAGTACATAAGTTACCGCTCGATCGTCAGCGTCCCCAGTTACAAAGTGGTGATGCAAAGCGAATAAACAAGGTGCTAGCTCTGACAACATCAGAGCAAATTAGAAAGTGGGTAAAAGGGCAAAACACGACGACTTTCAGTTTCTTCCATACCGCGCTGTCTGTACTTGTAGGGCGATGGAGTAATAGTCAGGACGTGGTGATTGGGACCGCAGTGTCTGGGCGTCAGCATCACCAAGTTGGGGGCGTTTTGGGGCTATTTATCAACATGCTAGCAATACGCTGTCAGTTTGATCCCGCACAGACTTTCACTGCGCTTTTAGCGCAACAAAAAAGTCGTATTGAAGCCATACTAGGTCAGCGAGGCTATCCGTTTGAGTCGGTTTTAGAAGCACTTCGCCTGAAGCGCTCATCACAGTTTTCTCCGTTATTCCAAATTCTCTTTTCGATGCAAAACAAGGATGAAAGGCTTATTGATTTAGAGGGGGTTCAGACTGAAGTACACCCAGTGAACACTTCTCAAACACGTTTTGATCTTGAGTTCTCCGTCAGTGATTATCATGGCCAGTATTACCTAAGCTGCAACTACGCCACAGACATTTTTAATCGCGGCACCATAGAGAGATTGTTGGAAAGTTATGTTTCGCTACTTCAAGATGCTATCAGTGTTGATAGTTTAAAAGTTGCGAACTTGTCTATCTTACCGAAGTATGACTTAGAATCGATCGCCAAATTAAACAACACCACGAAAGATTACGAGAAGCACCTGTGTGTGCACGAGCTATTTGAACGCCAGGTTGTGAAAACTCCAAATGATATTGCTGCTGCGTTTAATGGCAAACTTCTCACCTATAGTGAATTAGATGGTAAAGCTAACAAGCTTGCTTACACTTTGTATTCCAGTGGCATTGCAGCTGGTGAAATCGTTCCTATTGTCATGGAACGCGGTTTAGAAGTGCTTGTGAGCTATTTGGCTGTGATGAAAACCGGCGCTGCGTTTTCTCCTTTAGATCCGAATACGCCAGCTTCACGTTTAGAGGCAATGCTAGCCAATCTCAAGACAAAGGTATTACTAAGCCAAACAAGTTTATCGCTAAGTCATATCAAACTATGTGCACAAAGAATTAACGTCGATATTAATGCACTGGATGAAAGGGCTGCTTTGGGTATTTCGGTGAGCAGTGAATCACCGATATATGTGATCCATACCTCGGGCACCACTGGGCTCCCAAAAGGCGCTGTTAATAGCCACAAAGGTATTGTAAATCGCCTCAGTTACATGGAGCAAACCTTCAAATTTGTAGAAAAAGAGCGAGTATTACAAACGACCCATCACTGTCTTGATTCTTCAATTTGGCAGTTTTTTTGGCCGCTGATGCACGGCGGCTGTTGTGTTTTGCCTGAGTTTAAAAATGGTTTAGATGTTAGCGAGATAATCAGCTTATTGCTTGAATATCATATATCGTGTACAGACTTTACGCCTAGCACTCTATCTTTGCTACTGGATTATCTGGCATTGAACCCTTCATTGAGTGCTCGACTGGAGCACTTAAAGACATTGATCGTAGGAGGAGAAGCGTCTGGGCTCATGCTCGTACAAAATTGTAGAAAACATCTGCCAAATATTCAGTACTACAATGCGTACGGTCAAACAGAAACTTCAATCGGGGTGATATTCAAACGCATACCAGAAGCCATCAATGGTGTTGTGCCTATTGGTAAACCGATGCAAAACGTACAAGCGTTTGTTCTAGATGAAGCGAAACAGTTGCTGCCAGTCGGTGTCGCTGGGCAACTCTATATTGCTGGAGACTGTTTGGGGCTGGGTTATTTTAACAACTCTGAACAGACCGCACAGGCATTTGTCAAGATATGTTATCAGGGCGCTATTATCCAAGCATATAAAACAGGCGATCTGGCCAGAATCAATGAGTTCGCAGAGATAGAATATTTAGGGCGTGTTGATAAGCAAATAAAAGTGAATGGTTTTAGGATTGAGTTGGAAGATATAGAACAGGTGCTAAACCGTTGTAAAAAAGTTTCCATCGCGGCGGTGAAGAGCTTTGAAAACGGCGGTAGTCATAGCATTGTTGGTTTTATTCTCGCCAATGATAATGAGCCGTCACTCAAAGAGGATGTATTGCACCACTGTGTTGAACATCTTCCCGCATATATGGTTCCGAACCGGATTGAGCTACTTCACACTATGCCCGTATCTTCCAGTGGCAAAATAGATTATGGTGCATTGAAGTTGTCTGAGCTGGAGCAAAAGGTTGTAAAAGCGACCACTGTTCTAGAGAAAGAACTAGTGCATATTTGGTCCACAGTATTATCGCTTGACGAGTCAACGTTGAGCATTAGTGCAGACTTCTTTGAATCTGGTGGCAGTTCAGTACAGGCTTTAAAGCTTGCTCACTATATAGAAGCACAATGTGGTGTCAGGTTATCTTTAAAGCAGCTGTTTGAGGCAAGTACAATACAACAGCAGGCTTGTAAAATATCTAATGCCAGTAAAGTGGATGTAAATAGAATCATCGCTCGCCCTTTCGCAAAAAAAGTGATGTCATCGGCGCAAAGGCGCTTATGGTTTATTGATAAACTTGGTGGCAGTCCTCAGTACAATATAACGATGTTACTTAAGCTTGAAGGGCAATTAGATAAAGTTGCACTAGAGTTTGCGCTCAAAGAGATTGTGAATCGACACGTAATATTGAGAACCAACTTTGTGGATAAACAAGAAGATGCGCAACTGATAACACAAAGTTGTGATGGTTTTTCACTGACACAAAGTGCGCTTCATCATGTGCCTGAACAAGAGCAGCAAATGATGGCAATAGCCCGTCAAGAGGCCGCCTACCAATTTAATCTAGAAAGTGATTACCTTCTGCGTGCTCATCTGATAGTGATGAACGAGCGAGCTTCTATGTTGATCCTAAACATTCACCATATTGCATTTGATGGGTGGTCGCAGGGTGTAATTACGTCAGAGTTTAGGGCACTTTACAACGGCTTTCTGGAAGGACATAAAACACCACTTAGCGACTTAGAAATTAGTTATTTTGACTATGCGTATTGGCAGCAACAAATTCTCAGTGATGAACGGGGTGAAGCACTGAAAAGCTATTGGTTACAGCGTTTATGTGGCGCCCCTCAGGTATTGGAGCTCCCTCAGGATAGACCTCGTACAAAGCAAACTGGTAACGCGGCGGCAAGCTGTGTGAAAGAAATAGCACCTGAGTTGTACACACGACTACAAGCATTTTGTTACGAACATAAAATGACGATGTTTAACCTGACTCAGGGGGCGTTTAGCTTACTACTTTCTCGTTTGAGTGGTCAGGATGATGTGGTTGTTGGCTCTCCTATTGCGGGCAGACCAATCAGGCAGTTAGAAGGGCTTATTGGGTTATTTACCAATACACTTGCCCTGCGTACTCAGTTTAACCAGCATGAATCGTGCTTGACATTTTTACAAAGAAACAAAAAAAACGTACTGGAAGATATCTCGAATGAGCTAATGCCATTCGACTCACTTGTTGAATTGCTCAATCCTGCTCGAAATCCACTGCATAGCCCAATATTTCAAGTGATGTTTGCTATTAACAACTTTGAGAAAAGTGAGTTATCACTCAAAGGCTTGACAGTAAACCGGCTGCAACTAAATAGTCAGTTTAGTAAGTTTGATCTGAGTGTGACAGTGCGTGATTCAAGCAATATGATGTCTTTTGATTTTATGTATAACAAAGGGCTATTTGAAGAAAAAACCATACAGCGCATAATGACGCAATTCGTTAACACGCTTGTTTCTATCATTGAAAAGCCACACCAAAGTATTGCGCAGGTCGATTTGGACTCAGGTGAACTGATCACACGAATAAAGCAACTCAGTTTGGGGGCGCAAAGCCAGCTCAAACATGACACTATTATGTGGCACTTCGATAACCAGTTAAGACATAAACCTGACAGCATAGCTTTGGTTCACGGTGAAGATAGTTATACGTATAAAGAACTAGCTGTAAAGGTGGAGCAGTTGGCGGCTGGCTTGCAGGCGTCAGGTATTACACAAAATACGGTTGTCGCATTGCATTTACGACGCTCACCACTTTGGTTAATTAGCATTTTGGCGGTATGGCGTGTTGGTGCGGCTTATGTACCGATTGACTCTAACTTACCGATGCAGCGCGTTGAGTTTATGTTTAGTGACGTTAAGCCAAACTTGGTAATTTCAGATAATAAGGCCTTTTTACCTAAAGCAGTTCACATTGCTATCTATTCAACTGAAGAGTTAATTCAACGAGGAGATTCAGTTGTATTGACTGAATATCATACTCAGCCTCATGACTTGGCTTATATCATTTATACATCTGGATCCACCGGTAACCCCAAAGGCGTTTGTGTAGAGCATAAAGCACTTGCGAATTTGGGGCAGTCGCTACGCGATCAGCTACTACTCAGTTACGCTGATTTAAGCCGCTGGGGCTGGAATGCAACGTATTGTTTTGACGCATCACTGCAGGCTATTAGCCAGGTTGCTTTTGGGAGTGCACTTGTTCTTGTGCCAGAGCATTTACGTCAAGAACCAACGTTACTGATCAAGTACCTAAATACACATCAAGTGAGCATTGTTGACAGTACACCGACGCAACTCAAACAGTGGTTTGATAGTGGCATAAGTGAACAATTGCCCTCCTTGGTGATTGGTGGTGAGGCAATCAACATGGATGTGTGGAAACAACTACAAAGTTGGAGTGAGAGAACGCACAAGGCTGCTGTAAACGTTTATGGCCCAACAGAGGCGTGTGTAGATGCCACCTTGGTACAGATCACCGAGGATATCGATATGCCCGTGATCGGAAAGTACTTACCAAATGTGCAAGGCTTTGTGTTAAATGGCGAGCGTTTAGCGCCCATGGGGGCGGTTGGTGAACTATGTATCGCTGGAACGGGTTTAGCACGAGGTTATTTAAATCGTTCTGAGCAGACTGAGAAACAATTTGTTGATGTATCATTGTTTGGTGAAACGAAGCGTATCTATCGCACTGGGGATTTAGTGCGTTACGATAATGATGGCCAGTTGCGTTACTTAGGAAGAATGGATGGCCAAGTAAAATTGCGAGGCTATCGTATTGAGCTCGGTGAAATCCAAACACAAATTATATCGGTCGAAACAGTAAAGGATGCTGCGGTGACCTTATTTGAGCATCCTCAGCAAGGTCCTATGCTCATTGCCTACGTTGTGTCTAATACATCAGAATTGCCAGTGGATGAGCATCAAAAGGTGATTAATGAGCTGATTGCGAAAAGTCTCCCTGAGTATATGTTGCCTTCACACTATGAATGGCTTGAGAAATTGCCAATCAATGCAAGCGGTAAAGTTAATATAAAAGTGTTACCTGAACCCAACTTATCTCTGTGCACCAACATAAAGCCTGCGCAGACTTCCCAGCAGCAGGATATGTGTGATATTTGGACAGGGCTATTAGGTGTCATAACACTCGGGATTGACAATAACTTTTTTGAGCTCGGTGGCCATTCACTTTTAGTAACGAGACTAGTCAATCGTATTCGAGAGCATTATAAGACGGAGCTGACTGTAAGGGATGTATTTGAAAACCCAACCATAGAATCCCTATGCGCACGTATAGAAACGCTCGCACCACATATAAGTGTTTATGATGATGAGTTAGAGTTTGAAGACGAAGAGTTTTAGAACACCATTCAATGTATAAGATTTAGCATATTGAGAGCGAAGATAGTGGAACAAGAATTATTAGAACAAGCCCTCGCCAAAGGGATCCATATATATGTAGAAAATGGAAAACTACGTTTTAAAGCACCCAAAGGTGCAATGACGCCAGAGCTTAAGGAAAATATCAAAGCAAATATGGATGCTATGATCAAGTTGGTTGAAGGTGCGCCGCGGCAGCCGACTAATAAGCGTTCACTCCAGTCATATAGTCAGCAACGACTGTGGTTCTTGAATATGATCCAAAGTGAGGACATAGGTCAATATAACATCCCTTTTGCGTATAAAACCAACGGGCGACTTAACAGTGAATTGCTATTTGATGCAGTTGATAAAGTGATTGAGCGCCATGAGGTGTTACGTACAAGCTTCTCTCAAAGTAATGACACGCTATGCCAAGAGATTGAGCCTGAATATAAGGTTAATAGAAAAGTCATCAATCTTAGTTCAGCTGGAGAGAGGCAAGATAGCTTGCTGCACGAATTCATTAGCGCTGAAGTTGGATATCGATTCAACTTGGAGAAAAGTCCGCTTTTTCGCTTTTCTTTGGTTGAATTAGATTCAGATAGTCAGATTATCATTTGCGTTTTTCACCATATCATTATGGATGGTTGGTCTGCTGAAATATTTGTCAAAGAGATGATGGCATTTTACCATGCAGCCTTAAAAAACGACTCTGCAAAATTGCCAGACATCAACTATCAATACAGTGATTTTGCAAATTGGCAGCGTAACCGCATCACCCAGGGCGCGATAGATTCGCAAATTAATTATTGGTTAGAGCAGCTCAAAGATGCGCCGCCAGTACATAAAATACCTTTAGACTATCCAAGAAAAGCACAGCAAACGTTTAACGGAAAGACATTGTCTGCAACTCTAAACAAAGAGCAGCTAGAACAAATAAAAACTTTATGTCGACCCCAAGGCATCACGACCAATGCGTTTTTCTACTCTATCCTAACGCTCTATCTAGCACGTTTGAGTGGTGATAAAGACATCGTACTTGGAACGGTCGTTTCAGGGCGCCAAGATGTACGATTTGAAAACTTACTTGGCTTTTTTGTAAATACCTTAGTGCTACGCCATCAGGTTGACAGCAATGTGTCGTTCAGCCAACACCTTGCTCAATGTCAAAGTACTTTGCTAGATGCTTACGCCAATGAGTTTGTACCCTTTGATCTCATCGTTGAGAAATTACAACCGGATAGAACATTGGCAACTTCTCCACTATTTCAACTGTGTTATAACTATTCTAAAAATGTCGGCGTTGCCTCGCAAGGTGAGGCTGGTGTGGGCGCATTTGAGCTGATGAATTTGGGTAATAGTACCAGTAAGTTTGAAATAACTTTCAATATCATTGAACAAGATGACCAAGTTACGATAGCGCTAAATTATAATGATGCACTGTTTAGTGAGCAGCGTGTTCATACTTATTTGAATGGGATACTAATTTTAATTAATCAGGCGGTTAATAGCGCTGAGCAGAATGCTTATATGCTAGAAGTGCTATCTGATAACGAGCGTAAATTACTCGATGAATGGCAACTAGGAGGTGAAAACCCTACTCCTTCGCTGTTCCCTTGTACTTTCTATCGTCATGTTAACACGCATGAAAATCGAATTGCTGTTGAAGATAAGCATACTCAACTGACCTATGCGCAATTAGATTTGGCATCATCAATACTTGCAGTAGAGATCAGGCGACAGGGTGTTAAGCAAGGGGATATTGTTGCTATCTCATTGGAGCGAACAAGTCATTGGTTAGTGGCGATATTAGCGGTGTGGAAGCTCGGGGCCGCTTATACGCCTTTAGACTATGAGCTAAACGAAGAGCGCTGCCGTTTTATTGTGGAAAATACGCAGTCTCCAATTGTTATAACTGACGAAGTGACAAACTCTAAAATAGCCTCTTTGTGCCGTCAAACTTACCTGCTAGGTAAGGAGCCTGTGAGCATGTCAGAGCCGTTTGTGCCCCATGACGCACAGGCCGATGATTTAGCATATGTGATTTATACATCAGGTTCTACAGGTAAACCAAAAGGAGTCATGATCGAACACAAGTCCTTAGCTAGCTTCTTGCATGGTATGCGCAATATGCTGGGTGTAGGAGACAGTCCAAAAGGCTCTTGGTGGGGCAATGTTGGGTTTGACGTATCAGTGCTTGAAAGCCTGTTACCCTTGTACTGCGCTGGGCAAGTATTTGTGATTCATAAACAAACAAGATTGCAGCCTGAGCAGTTTGTACAGTGCCTAGATGAGCATCAAATAACATTGTCATTCATTCACTCTTCCATGATAGAGCCGCTTACGAACGCGATGTCGTCAAGCAGTGCATGCTGCGCAAGTTTACAACATGTGGTAGTGGGTGCTGAGCCAATTGTGTATAGCAAATTACAAGCTATGAAAAAAATCAGGCCGACTTTGACCATTCATAATGGTTATGGGCCCACTGAAACGACAGTTGTAGCCACCGGCTTACTCATTGATGAAAATCAAGACTTCTCAGATCCGATGGCGCCGATAGGTGTGCCACTGCCAGGCTATCGCACTTATATTTTAAACGAAAAATTATGTCCGGTGACGGTCGGTGCTATAGGAGAGCTGTATATCGCAGGAGATACTTTGGCTAGGGGGTATCTAGGTTTAGTTGACACTACCAAACATAGCTTTATTGAATCGATATACGGTCGTATCTATAAAACGGGCGACCTTGTTCGCTATTTGCCTGATGGGAATTTGGCGTTTATCGGTCGGGTGGACGATCAAGTCAAAGTTCGAGGCTATAGAATTGAGCTGGGAGAAGTGGAGTCACAACTAGTTACGCTAGAGACGATTGACTCTGCAGTGGTTATAGCGAAGGAGATTGCAGGTACCAAGCAGTTGATAGGTTATATTAAGCCTAATTTGAACTTGGCTGATGAAGTTAAACTGGCGTTTGTCACACAGATTAAATTTGACTTACAGACCAAGTTACCTGAGTACATGATCCCAACTATTTTGAAAGTAGTAACAGATTGGCCTCTGACAAATAATGGAAAAATAGATAAAAAAGCGCTATCTGATATGGAGTTAGGTGATCTGCTAAGTGCTGAAGAGCACTATGTTGCACCTGAGTCAAAATTGGAACAAGCACTTCAAGTCATTTGGTCGAGCATTCTCAACATTGAAACAGATAGAGTCAGCACAACAGCCAACTTCTTCGCATTGGGTGGCCACTCTCTTTTATCTATCAAGTTGATAGAAAAGATTAAAGCGCAGTTTCAAGTCACGCTGCAAGTTATTGATATTTTTAACCATATATCAATAAAGGAGCAAGCTTTGTTCATAGAGCAAAAGCAGTGTGATACAGGCTCAGAAAATCAGCAAGTTGAAAGTATCTACAATCAAAACAACACGGTACATGATGAGGTTGAAATATGATTGCCAGTGTAGAATGCATGGTGCCTTATCTATGAGTAACGTTTGTGATTTATTCAACAAAAGTGTTGAACAAGCACCTGAACAAGTATGCCTAGTGTATCAGGGGCGTAACTATCGATACTCAGAGATCGCTGCCTGGTCGAGTGATATTGCTTCGTCCATTAGTGCTGCAAATATAGATAGAGGTCAGGTTATCGCTGTTATCATGGATCGTTCACCAGAGATGGTCAGTTGTATTTGGGGGGTTTTAAAGGCCGGCTGCGTATATTTGCCGATTGAGCCTTCGCTACCTTTAGATAGACAACAGTACATGATACAAAATGCTGGTTGTAACTATATTTTAGCTCAGCACGAGTACCGCTCGTCTTATCAAACAGGGTTTAATGTCGCGCAAATAGATGAACAAAAGGTTGTGCTATTGCAAAGAATAGCAAAGCTGGCGAAGGTACATAACCCTGATTGCGATCTTGCCTATATTATGTATACCTCAGGGACAACGGGTAAGCCAAAAGGCGTTATGATTGATAATTCCGCCTTGTATAACTATGTCATCGGCATGCAAGATGTTCACCCAATAACCTTTGGGAGCAGCGTATTACTCAAAACACCATTCAACTTTGATGTTTCTATTCGAGAGCTAATTTGGACGTTGTGTTATGGTGCGAGCCTCATTATTGCAGAGCCTGAGGGCCATAAAGATCCGGTCTACATCAGTTACGTTTTGGCCAAGTACCAAATCAATATCGTACATTTTGTTCCTTCTATGTTGCAGGTGTATTTGCAGCATGAAGGAACAGGCTTTTCGAAGAGTGTGGAGTGTGTAATTTGTAGTGGTGAAGCGCTACAGATTAATCATGTGGAACGTTTTTATCAATGTGTGCCAGATACGCGATTGTTGAATATGTATGGCCCCACAGAGGCAACAGTGGAAGTCACATCCTTTGATTGTAAAAACTTGACCGATCATCGCAGTGTCCCCATCGGTCAGCCCATTGGTAATGTCGCAATTCATATTCTTGATGACAGCCTAAAGGCCTGTGAGGTGGAACAAGCCGGTGATTTATATATTAGTGGTAATAGTTTGTCGGTAGGATACTTAGGTAATCAAGAGCAGACTGGGGAAAAGTTCTTCTCTTTGATGTGTGACAACGGCGAGCAAACCATTTTATACAAAACGGGCGACATCGCCAGATATTTACAAGATGGTAATATTGAATATCTTGGTCGACAAGATGAACAAGTGAATATAAGAGGCTATCGCATAGAATTAACGGAGGTACAATCTGTTATTAACAGTCATAAGGACGTCGATGATTCTGTGATTGCACTAAATATTCAGCATGATTCACATGAGCAAATCGCAGCTTATGTAAAGGTCAAGTATGATGCAAAGGTGAGCGAGGATGAATTGCTTACTTTTCTAAAGGCATATCTACCAGATTATATGGTTCCATCATCAATGACATTTCTTGATGATTTCCCGCTTACGGAAAATGGTAAGGTAGATAAAAAAGCTCTACCTAAACCTGTAATAAGATTCAGTGCACATATATTAAAAGCGCATAGTAAAACGCAAAAAACCCTAGAGGAACTTTGGCAAAATAACCTAAATATTGCTAGAGAGCTCTCTTTAAATGATAATTATATGAATTTAGGTGGGGATTCAATTTCTCTTATTTACCTTATAAAAGAAATAAATAAAGCATTTAATATAGACCTATTATTTCAAGATATTGTCAGTGCAGGGTCTTTAGCGGCACACAGTGAGCTTGTTGATCTGAAACTGTCCAATCCAATTGAGTCAGATAAACCATCAAATGATACTGGTACAGAGGTTGTGTATATATGAATTTATTTAAAATGCTAATAGACTTCAAGGAAAGAGGTTTTATTATTGATGCTGGTGAAGACAAACTATCCATAAAGGTAACTAAAGGCCCTTTACTTCCACTGGATAAGGAAGCGCTGAAAAGTGAAAAGTTGAATATAATAAATTTATATAAATTCTTAAATATAAATTCAAACGCTCAACTGGCACCAGCTAGCTTTTCACAACAGAGGTTATGGTTTATCAATCAACTTGAAGGCGATAGTAGCAACTATAATATTATTGATGGGTTTTCTATTAACTTTGCTGTTAATACAGAGGCATTTGCATATGCTTTTAATAAGCTGATTGAAAGACATGAGATTCTGAGAACGTGCTATGAAGAGTCAGACGGTGATATTTACCAAATAATAAAAAGAACATGCTCCGCTAAAATAACCATTCATGATTTTACACAGTATGAACGAGCGGTCTCAAATAACAAAGCTGAAGCTGTAATTTTAAAAAATAATGACTATGTTTTTGATTTGAAAAATGGCCCAATCTTAACAGTAGATTTGTGCCTAATCAGTAGCACGCAAAGTTATGTAGTCGCAAATATACATCATATTGCATCTGATGGTTGGTCTCAAAATATATTCAGAAAAGAGATTATAGCTTTGTACGAGGAGTATATTAGCGGAGATACAAATACATTACCCACTCTGTCTTTACAGTTTTCTGATTATGCACATTGGGAAAGAAAGTTTTTATCTGGAGATAACCTTTCAAAGCACCTTAATTATTGGACGAACAAGCTAGATGGTGTTCCACCATTACACAGTTTGCCCTTAGACAGACCAAGGGCGAGCGTACAAAGTTTCGCTGGGTGTTTATATGATTTAACCATACCGACGCAGCTTATATCGAGGTTATCGAAAATTTGTAGCGATAACAATGCCTCGACTTTTATGGCGCTATCCGGCGTATTTTCATATTTACTTGGCCGTTTGAGTCACGAAAATGATATTGTCTTCGCAACGCCAATTGCTAACCGAGAGCAAACGGAAACCGCATCGCTGATAGGTTTTTTTGTTAATACCTTAGTGCTGCGTTTTGACTTGTCAGATGTGAAAAATTTTACTGATTTGCTCAAGCTGGCCAAAGATGTGTGCATAGGGGCTTATAGCCATCAACAAATGCCGTTGGATGAAATAATTCAGCATCTTAACGCACCCAGATCGCTTAGTTATTCACCAGTATTTCAAATTATGTTTTCCACACATAATATTGATAATCCAAGTGAGAAAATATCCAATAACGATACTCAGGGCCCTAAATTAAGTATAACTAAGTCAAAATTTGATTTATCCGTTTCATGTATCATTGATAAAGAGAATTATCACTTTTCTTGGTGTTACAACTCATCACTTTTTGACGAATCGACAATCGCTCTGATGGCCCGTTGCTATGTTAATTTGTTAGAACAAATCACCAATAACCCACATAAAAATCTGTCTGAACTACACCTAGTAGAAGATAAAACCTCTCAACAACCTGCTCAGACAGGTGATGACATGTCTTTGAATGGGCATCCAAAAGTACACGAATTATTACGTCAACAGGCAATCATGCAGCCAGAAAAAGTGGCAGTGATAACACCTAGATGTGAAATTACGTATGAAGAATTGAACAAAAAGGTTAATCAATTTGTTCATTACCTCGTATCTTTAGGCGTAAAACAAGGCGATAGAGTTGTTTTATGCTTGGCTGAGAATGAACAGTTGGTTATCGCCATTTTCGCGATATTAAAAATTGGTGCTTGCTATGTATCACTCAATAAAACCACTACTCAGGCGCGTCTAGACTTAATTGTTGAGGACTTGCAACCACGCCTATTAATCAGTGATATGTTTGCTGCAGAGCAACCATCAGGAGTAAACTGTCAAGTAATGGATGTTCGTGAGCATCGCTTACATGAAGTTATGTCACGCCAGCTAGAATGTGAATTAGATATGCAGGTGGGTGGTGACAACCTTGCTTACATCTCTTACACATCGGGTTCTACAGGAAAGCCTAAAGGGGTTATGGTTACACATGATAATCTACTTGCATACTTAACTGCTGCATCGAATGTGTATGAAGTCAATGATCATGACAGAGTTTTGCAATTTTCATCGGTGTCGTTTGATATTTTTGTAGAAGAACTATTCTGTTCATTGTGTTTTGGTGGAACGCTTGTTTTTGAAGACAAACAAGCAATCATGAATATAGAGCAGTTTGCAAAAGTCGTGCGTGACAAACAGGTTTCTATTTTAAGTTTACCTACCGCGTTTTTTCATGTGATGTGTGCTCATGTTTCAGCGTTAGATAGTGATGATTTTAAGACATTAAGATTACTTATCGTAGGTGGTGAAAAACTATCGGCAAAATTGAGCAAAACTTGGTTATCCTTCAATCAAGAAGCTAAGTTGCTCAATACTTATGGACCCACAGAAACAACGGTTATCGCAAGTGCTTATAATTTAAGTAATAGCGCACCATTATCAAATATCCCGATAGGCAAGCCGATTAAAGGGGTACAGTGCCACATATTAGATCAATATGGTCATGTATGTCCCGACGGAATTAAGGGGGAGCTGTACATCTTGGGTGACACTGTGGCAAAAGGGTATTGGAACAATCAGAAGCTTACCGATGAGGCATTTGTAACCTTGCCTTTCTCAAATAGAAAAAAGGCTTATAAAACGGGGGATATCGTACGTCGTTTAGCGTGTGGAAATTTGGAGTTCATTGGCAGAAACGATGCGCAGGTCAAGGTAAGAGGTTTTCGGATCGAGTTGGGAGAGATTGAAGCACAATTAACACAACTGGAATGGATTGACTCAGCACTTGTTATGACAAAAAACTTGGCAGGAGAGTCGCAGCTCATAGGGTATGTAAAGTCACATCAGCCACTTGATGCTCAAGGGAAATTGGAGTTGTTGGACAAAGTTAAGGCTGCATTGACTGATAAATTGCCAGATTACATGATACCTAGGGCCTTAATTGTTGTTGAAGAATGGCCGTTGACAGCTAATGGAAAGGTAGATAAAAGAGCTTTGCCAGATACCGACGAAACTTTAATTGCACAGCTATACCGAGCACCTATTACTGAGCAGGAACTTCGTTTAGCCGCTATTTGGTCTGATTTACTTAAAGTGCCCGTTACAGCAATAAGTACCGCAGCGAGCTTTTTTGAATTAGGTGGGCATTCGTTGTTAGTATTGGCATTGATTGTTCGGTTGAAAGCTGAATATGGAGCCAAGATCACTGTTGCAGATGTATTTCGCTACCAGACGCTCGAACAAATGGTGACATTTTTGAGCGGAGGCAACAATGGTCATGCCGAGCATTATCAGGCGGTGATCCCATACAAAAATGATGAAGGAAATAGAGTACTTGTTTTGATCCATGGTGTGGATGGAGATGCGTTACCGCTTATGGATATCGCGGCTCATTCCATGTATTGGGATAAGGTGTTTATTATTCAAAACTTGGGAATGGTTCATGAATCGGTTGCTCAACAGAGCCAGTATTACGCAAATGCACTTTTAGAACATTTTGACGTTACATCAGCACAGCTATTGGTGTGTGGTTGGTCAATGGGAGGCTGTATTGCGTATTTAGTAAAGGAGCAGCTAGAACACATGTCAACAGGGCCCGTGTTATTGAGTATGCTCGACAGTTATCTGCCTCAACAGGTCAGTGCTCAAGTTAGTTGGCAGGCCCTTCTGTTACAATTTGCTCAATCTATGGGAGTGGTGATAGAGCAGGCTCAATTGCAAGATGCTGCACAGTTATCTGAGGAACAGGCGCTTGGTGCTTTGTTTACTCTAGCAAAAAGAGCACAAGATGATTGGAGTATAGGTGAGTCTGACTGGTTGATGCGTTGGAAATCATTCAAGGGAAACAGTGAGAATTTTTCACAGTGTCAATTGCAAGCGGGTGTTGAAAAAGCACTTCTCATTACGGCTAACAATCATGCTCATGTCTCTTCGGCGGATGGTTGGCAAAGTTATATCAATATACTCAGTATTAAACAGCTCGAGAGCGCGGATCATTATACGATGGTGGGCGCAGAGCATGCCAAACTAATCACGGTTTATTTACAAGAGTATATGTTGGAAAACTTTTAGTAACCACTAGAGGGCATGCGCATTGCGTGCCCTCTATAGCAGAGCGTGTTTTTATAAAAATAAAGAACACATCATACATTAAATATAAAGCGCACTCTTTATATTGCAAAGGTGTCATTTATATCTTATCTGTTCAATAATGAACTGGGTAATACTGTTTACATATTTACCAAATATAGGAATGATTAACTTGACGGATTTCGTTGTTCGTAGGCTGGATAAGTTGTCGAATTTCGAGGTGTTTGCTGTTATAAAATGAATAAAGAAGTGGTCAATATGTAACTCCCCCAAAAAATGAAACAGTTCATAAGTAGAATTTTCCATTAACTAAAATAGGAAAATTCTACTTATGAGAAAAAGCAAGTTCACCGAAACTCAAATTGTCAGTATGATCAAAGAAGCTGAGACGGGTATTCCTGTACCTGAAATTTGCCGTAAACAAGGTATCGGTCAAAGTACATTTTACAAATAGCGCTCAAAGTATGGTGGTATGGAAGCGTCTGATGTTAAACGCCTCAAAGAGCTTGAAGAAGAAAACCGTAAGCTAAAAGATCTGTTTGCAACGCTTAGCCTAAAGTACTCGATGCTTGAGCATATCATCGCAAAAAAGCTGTAAAAACAAGTAGGCGTAGAGCTTGGGTAGAGCATTTAAGAGCTCAATTTAACGTCAGCGTCGCATTTGCTTGTGAAGTGGCAGGGCTAAGCCGCTCAGCTTTTTATTACAAACATAAACGGCCGTTAGATGATGAAGTTATCGACGCATTACTTGCGCTGGTAGAGCGCCATCAAAGGTGGGGGCTGCCTAAGCTATTCAAAAGGCTTCGCAATAAGGGTAAGCCTTGGAACAAAAAGCGTGTTGAACGCGTTTACAACATGCTAAAACTAAACTTGAGACGTAAGGGAAAGCGCCGTGTTCCAACAAGAACACCTGAACCATTAAGTGCACCGACACAATATAATGAATCGTGGTTAATGGGTTTTATGAATGACGCATTAAGCTATGGCCATCGCTTTAGAATATTAAATGTACTATCGACAAGCATTAGCGATTGAAGTTGATACCAGTTTAACAGCTGATAGAGTGATTAGGACACTAAAACACATCATTGCTTGGCACGGTAAACCAAAGCAAATTAGAGTAGATAATGGCCCAGAATTTACCTCAACAGCGCTTGAAGCTCGGGCTATGAAAAACAACATCAAGCTTGAGTTTATAAAACCTGGCAGCCCTTATCAAAACGGTTTTGTGGAAAGATTTAACCGAAGTTATCGTGAAGAGGTGCTAGATTTATACTTGTTTGAGTCACTTCAAGAAATACGAGAAATCACTGATGAATGGTTAGATATTTATAATTATGAGCGACCCCATGATTCACTGGGTGATATGACACCAATTGGTTACCTTGAGGCTGCATAAAATTCTATGAAAGATTTGTGCTAAATTGGGTGGAGTTACAAATAAAGTCATCTTTTTTTTACGTTATCACCTGACTGACATAGAATATCTATGCGACGCAGTTTCTGCCTTGGAAAAATACCTGAATGACTGCTGCAAAACACACAGCAAAGATCAAAACGTCCTAATTAAAGTAAATATATTATCTAATACGTATAATTCAATAGTATTTTAAGCTGATATCAGAAACGACAGAGAAAGAATAGTGATTTGAACGACTACGACCACCGTGTTTTTCGATATTTTGTCTGAGACGTCGCTATCACTTAGCCAAATATTGATATTACCGCGTTGAACTAAAGCACGATTATACTGTGACCAATTCTTAATTTTCTTCATCATTTTAAATCATGGCTTAAGGTATTTAATGACCTTGTCGCACCAAGCAAAAGGAGTGCAATAATTTAGGAAACAACACCATATTGACCGGGTAAAACAGCTTTGTGATCAAGAGTGGTTTAATTTGGAATGTTAAATATTTTAATTGCTATTATTCAAGCGGCTATACGAAACTCAAGATTCTCTAAGTATTTGATCTTGAGTTGTTATGAAAGGAATTGAATACGTGTTATATGATATAAGGGATACACTGTTTTTATTAAAGCTTTGTGGTATGATTCAGTTAACTAGGTATCTAACTTGTGAAAAAAGTTGCATTTTAGTGTTTTTTTATCTTGCCAGATTTGATAGATTAAGGAAAATTTCAACTATTTACAATGGGTTAAGCTTTATGGAATGATGCTTAAACTACGCCAAAGAATTTGATGCAAAAGCTGTAATGTGGGTTTCAATATAACATAACTCCTGTGTTGTGTGCTCGAAATTCCCCCATATTTTTTGTAAGTGTTGATTCCGTTTGCGAATTTGATACGTTCGACCTACCTAAAAGCTTGCTAAGTATTTCTAATGCGAAGTACCAATTGTTTTAGTGTTTATTTATAGTCGGCTTTATTTTTTATTACGTAACCCGAAATTGACTGGATTTGAGTTGTATGGACAGAAAAATTTTAACTAAAAAACCAAAAAAGAAACTATTAATATCAGCGGCAGTGTTGTTAGTTGGTATATGGGGCTATGTGAAAATAGCAAATACCTCTGTTAGTTCCTTTAAAGTGGATTCATCAAGAATTAGTTATGCTCAAGCCTCTCAAGGGCAGTTTACAGAATCGTTACCAATTTATGGATTAGTTGCGCCAGTTAAGTCTGTTTTTTTAGACACAGTACAAGGTGGCGTTATTGATGAAATTTTGATCGAGGAAGGCACCATGGTAGGTGCCGGACAGCCGATCTTAAAATTCAAGAATACATCTTTTGAACTACAAGTGTTTTCTCAAGAAGCCCGAATAAGTGAGCAGCTTGATATTAATGCGAATACACGTTTATCTCTTGAACAAAACCGCCTAGACATTCATCGAAAGCTCAACAACATTGAACTGGATGTAAAGCTCAAGAAACGTGAAATAGAACGAACTAAGCCTCTGATGGAAAAGGGCTATATTGCAGAAAATCATTACCTTAATTTGCTCGATAAGTATGACCAGCTAATTAAGTCGTTGGAGCTGAACCGTGAAGCTGAAACACAAGATGAGGAAATTCGTATTCGTAAATTTTCTCAGCTGGCAGAAAGCGAAAAACGCCTCAACAGTCATTTAGAAGTCATTCGTGAAAGCCTAGAGCAATTGGTTGTTAAGGCTCCTATCGCAGGACAGATCACCTCTTTACCTATAGAAATTGGTGAACTAAAAAAGGTCGGAGATAGACTCGGACAGATTGATGTGATGGATGGGTACAAAGTCTCTGCTTTTGTAGACTCATTTTATTTATCTCGCGTAGAAAAGGGGCAGACGGCTTATTTTGTCGCAGATGGTGTGCAAAAGAAATTGACTGTTAAAAAGGTATATTCAGAGATCAACGATGGACAGTTCCAAGTAGATCTGGATTTTGTTGATACCGCCCCTGAGCACTTTGTTCGTGGCCAAAATATCAATCTAGAGCTGATCTTAAGTGAACCACAACAAGCTGTCATGATAGATAACGGTGGCTTTTTCCAAGACACCGGTGGGGATTGGGTATTTGTTGTGGATCCCAATGGGAATACTGCCACAAAAAGGCCTGTAAAACTGGGTAAACGTAACAACAAAAAGATAGTTGTGTTGGAAGGGATTGAATTAGGTGAAAGAATAATTGTTTCATCATACTCAGATTTTACTGATGTTGATCAGTTAGTTATAAATTAATTTCAAAACCTTGACTGACTTAATATATTCGTTAGCGGGCGAAGGAATGACATTGCCCGTTTAAAAGTTTTTATTAGAGAATTTGCAGGAAAAACAATGATAAACATAGAGAGCATGGTTAAAAGCTATCAAACAGAAGATATTGAAACTGTCGCGCTAGACAATATTGATTTGACGGTTGAACAAGGTGAGTTCTTGGCCATCATGGGTCCTTCAGGTTGTGGTAAATCTACCCTGTTGAATATATTAGGCCTGCTGGATAATCCAACCTCTGGTATTTATAACTTTTTTGGTCAAGACGTTACCAATATGAAGGAAAAAGAGTTATCAGTTATCCGCAAGCATAATGTTGGTTTTATTTTCCAAGAATTTAATCTAATCGGCGAGTTGACAGTTTTTGAAAACGTTGAGTTAGCATTGCTTTATCACGGTTTTTCTGTGAAAGAACGAAAGGAACGTGTACTGGATATTCTTAAGAAAGTTTCAATAGATCATAGAGTTAACCATTATCCTAAAAAGCTCTCTGGCGGTCAGCAACAACGTGTTGCCATTGCGCGCGCTTTGGTGAGCAACCCTAAACTTGTGGTAGCGGATGAGCCAACTGGTAATTTAGATAGTAAGCTAGGTCGAGAAGTTATGGAGCTATTACAAGACTTAAATCGTCGAGGTACGACATTAATAATGGTGACACACTCTGAAGAGCATTCGGGTTATGCAACTAGAACCGTATCGTTGCTTGATGGCAAAATCGTAGAGCATGCTAGCTGTGAAATGAACACAAAAGAGGCTTGCTAATAAGATGTTTTATAATTACTTGATAATCGCATTACGTCGCCTCAAGTCCGATAAACTTTTTACCTCGGTCAATTTGTTAGGATTGGGTGTAGGTCTACTTTGCTTCTTAATGACCCTACTCTACATTTTGGATGAAGTTAGCTACGATGCATTTTGGAAGCAGGGTGACAATATCTATCGTGTTGAAACGACTGTTAGACGCAATGGTGGGGCTGACAATATTCAATACTCACGCAGTTTTGCCCCTTTAACGCCGTTAGCAGAAGTTAATATGCAAGGTAGTGTGGCGATTGCTCGTTTACAGCCAATGCAGTTTCTTGCTGCTTACAATGTAAACCGATTCTATCAGGACGTTTCATTTATAGATCCGAGTTTCTTTGAAGTTTTCGATCTCAACTTTATTCAAGGTTCACGTGAGAATGCGTTAAACACACCATATAAAGTCGTGTTAACCGAATCAACAGCCAAAAAGTATTTTGGCCAAGAAAGTGCCCTAGATAAAATAATAACGCTGGATGGAAAGCACAAACTTCAAGTGACAGGGGTTGTTCAAGATGCGCCAGATAATACTCACCTAAATTTGGGTATGTTGGCGAGTATTGACTCGCTACCGCGTATGTATGATGAGCGGATATTGAGAAACTGGAACTTTCCAACTGTTTTCACTTACGTGGCACTAGCGCAAGGGCAGAACCCTGAACCTTGGCATGTACAATTAACAGAATTGGCTAATAAGAATGTTCCAGAACGCATTCAGGGCACTATTGAGATCGGTTTGATGCCAGTTTCTGAGATTCACTTAAGAGATAATGAATTGGGCGGTTTTAATACTATCCATGTGCTAGGTGTTGTTAGTGCTCTTGTGTTGCTAATGGCCTGTATTAACACTATTAATCTTGCTACTGCGAAAGGTGCAGAGCGAGATCGAGAAACGGGTATACGTAAAGCTTTAGGGGGCACAAGAATACAGTTGTTTAACCAATTTATGGTTGAATCATATTTACTGGTTATTGGCGCGACCATTTTAGCTCTGTTCTTTTGTGACCTTTTACTACCTTGGTTTAACCAGATAACAGGTAAAAGCTTGTCCTTCACGGTGCTCTTTGAAGCGCAATTTTTAATCGGATTGCTACTGCTGGTATTGGTCGCAGGCTTTATGGCTGGTGCTTACCCTGCTGCTGTGATGTCTAGCTATAAGCCAGTTGATATTTTCAAAGGGAGTATGGGTTATGGACAAGGCTCTTTTAGCATGCGCATGCTTTTATTACTGTTCCAATTCATTGTTGCAATCGCTATTACCATAGGTACTTACTTTATTTATCAACAGATGAATCACATCAAAAACATGGATTTGGGCTTCTCAGATGAAAATGTTGTGGTACTGAAAAATATTGGTTGGACTGATATTAAACCTAACTATTCGGTGCTGCAAAAAGAGTTGGTAAAACACCCTAATATCGAGCATGTATCAGGCTCAATTACGGTACCAGGTAGAGAGTTTGATAGAGTGGGTGCATTTCATGCTGAAGGTACGCCCTCTGAAAACGGGATTAGTTTGAATCGTATGGCAACGGATTTTGGATTTTTCCAGACGTATGATGTTGACTTGGTAGCTGGACGAATGTTCTCGAAAGAGTATGGGTCTGATGAAGTTGGGTCAAATCAATCAACGTCAGGTAAAGCAACTTATAGTGCTATTTTAAATGAGACTGCCGTGAGAAAGTTTGGTTGGAATGATGCTGAAGATGCGTTAGGCAAAAGACTGATTTCATCAGATAAGAAATGGGGCTTTGATATTCGTGTAGTTGGTGTTGTTGAGGACTTCCACATACTGACTGGGCACGGCGCCATTAACCCGTATGTGTTTATTATTAGCACAGGTGCGGTGAATTATGCTTCAGTGAAAATTAATGGTGGTGAATTGTCTGATGTATTGAGTTACATAGACAATACATGGAACCAAATCATTCCTCAGTACCCTATCGTTCGCTCTTTCTTAGATGATGACATTGATAGAGCATTTATACAGTGGGAAAGAAATGGTCAATTGATGGCGGCTCTGTCACTTATTGCCATCGGTATCGCTGCTGTTGGCTCATTTGGTATGGCTGCGTTTAGCACTAAAAATAGAAACAAAGAGATCAGTATGCGTAAGGTTGTTGGCGCTACTTCTTTTGACTTGATCAGGCTGCTGGTGTGGGACCTAAGTAAACCGCTCATGCTGGCCAATGTTTTGGCTTGGCCTCTTGTTTATATTGTAATACGTGACTGGCTTAATAATTTTGCTTATAGAATTGATATAAGTTTGCCCGTTTTCTTCCTCGTTGGTGTAGGTTCATTGATATTTTGTTGGTTGACCGTTAGCTATCATACTTTGAAAGTTGCGAGAACAAGCCCAGCTATGACGTTCAAACACTTATAGATGCAAATAGCTAAGGCTAAACAGACATGCTGAACCCTGATACAAAAAAAATCAAAGCAATAGAGCAAGGTGTTGTTATCGATCAAGCGATGCTTACTGCCAAAAATAAAACGGTTAGAACTTGGTATTCCCTAAGAAGACAGTTTTTACCTTTCTACTTTTTGGCTCCACCAAAGTGGCGCTTGAAGCTTCGAGCAGCATCTAAACAGGAGAGAATGCAGGCCAACTTCTCTCTATTAGGTGCTGTCAGAAGTGGTACAACTTCACTATCTGAATATATTATTCAGCACCCTTGTGTCGCTCTACCACTGACAAAGGAAGTGAAAATAGGTGGACTGTTTAGCAAGCGCCTCGTTGAGGCGCAACTTCCCACAGTTTCACAACAACGTAAAATAGAAGATAAGTATGGGAAGGCAATTACTGGTTATTGTACACCCTCAATGCCGCATATGTTGTTGCCCTACTTGCTCAAATCTTTGAATAAGAATATGAAAGTATTCGTGATGTTGCGTGATCCTGTGGATAGGGCATTTGCCCACTGGCGTTGGGATCAGGAAATATCTCATAGGTTTTTCCAAGACCCTCTTTTTGAACATGTTCCGAACTTCTCCACTTTGATTGAATTGGAAATGCAGGGCATGTTAAATCACGCCAATACACAAACAGTACAGATAAGTGGCGTAGGTGGAGGTTATTTACAGCATAGTAATTACCTCCCTTTTGTGGTCAAGCTTATCGAAACTTTTGGTCGTGAAAATATCATGTTTATTAATTCTTCTGATTTCTTCGAAGATCCCCTCAAAGTCGTTAATGACATATATCAAGTGTTGGAATTACCTGAATATATACCTCAGGTAGTGTCAATTAAAAACGCTGGAAGAAAAGCAAACCTGGACCCGGAAGTTGAGGAAAAGTTAAGAAATTTCTTTCAACCTATCAATGAAAAACTTTTTGATTTAATAGGTGAGAAATACGATTGGTAAATAAGGTAAGGAGACGTTGAATATGTCGTTTTATGACGAGTCACTAAAGCACCAGTTGGAAGAGTTAAAGCAGAACTCAAACTATAGACACTTTATTGAATTGAGCAAAGAGTCTGACCACTTTCCACACGCGATAACTGCTCAAGAACATATCCCAGAGAATGTCATGGTATGCTGTAGTTTAGATTATTTGGGTATGGGTCATCACCCTAAAGTTGTATCCGCTGCAATAGAAACTGTGAAGAAAGCAGGTGTAAGCTCTGGCGGGTCGAGGAATCTAAGTGGTACTTGCTATCAGCATGTTGAGTTAGAAAAAGAGCTGGCCGACTTTCACCAACGTGACTCTGCACTTGTTTTGAATTCTGGTTATCTGGCAAATCAGGTAGCAGTATCAGTATTAGGTAGTCGCTTTGAAGATTGTATTATTTTCTCAGATGAGCTGAATCATGCATCAATCATTGAAGGTGTTAGAGCATCTCGCTCTGATAAAGTGATTTATAAGCACAATGATGTCTCTGACTTAGAGCTTAAATTAAGCGCTGTTGAACATGAGCGACCAAAGATAGTTATTTTTGAATCCATCTATTCAATGGAAGGTGATATAGCCCCTGTACGAGAACTGCTAATTTGTGCAAAGAAGTATGGCGCTTTGACCATCTTAAATGAAGTTCATGCAATCGGAATTTTTGGTGAAGGTGGACGTGGTATAGCCAATGATATTGAGTCACAATATCAACCCGATTTAATCATTGGTAGTTTATCAAAGGGAATTGGTGCTTTTGGTGGCTATTTGACTGGCTCTAAAACACTTGTTGATAGTATTCGAAGCTTCGGATACGGTTTGATTTTTACAAGTTCATTACCGCCATCAGTGTGTGCTGCCGCATTAGCTAGCATTAGGCATATAAGAAGTAGTAATGAAGAGCGAGAAAGGTTGCTTAGTAATGCTGCGTTTCTTACACAGCGATTGAACGAAGAAAACTTGCGTGTCATGCCATCGGATACGCACATTGTCCCTGTGATTGTCGGCAATAGTAAATTATGTAACGCAATTAGCAAGCGTTTGTTGAGTGAGTTTGGTATATATGCCGTGGCAGTTAACTTCCCTACAGTTCCTTGGGGAACTGAGCGGCTTAGGTTAGTGGCAACCGCAAGGCATACCAAAGAAATGATAGAGGAACTAGTCGCTGCATTGAAAATTTGTTTCGCTGAAGCAAGTTTAGGCTATAGTGAAGCGCTACATTCTGAAGATTTACAGTTAGGGGAAGCATAAATGTTTGATGTAGTTATTAATTCTGAACAGCAATACTCTATATGGCCTGCACATAAAGAATTGCCAATAGGCTGGAAAAAGGCTGGAATCAATGGCACTGAAACGGAGTGTCTCGCATACATCAAAGAAAATTGGGTGGATATGCGACCACTTAGTCTACGTCAAGTGTTAGATAGCTAACACAGAGCAATTAATCTTTCGGTACTTTTGGCTTTTTCATTTCAATGAATTAATAGCTAAAAGTACACACACCTTTTGATATATACATTTTTCATTATACCTCAGTAAGCGTGCAGCGAATCACACCTAGAGATTAACCTTCCAGGGCTGTAAGCCGTCAATATCGGCCAGTTCGTTGAGGCAGTGCATCACGTAGTCGAATGGCGTCAGGCCGTTTTCTCTGGCTGTTTCGATTAGGCTTTAGAGGATTGTGCTACTCTAGACGCCGCTTGTGGTGCCAGTTCTTACGGCCTATTGAGAGCGGTTTGATGGCGCGCTCGGCTCGATTGTTGTCTATCATCTAGGTAGCGAATGAGCTTCGGCCACTGCCTTAACGTGTAATGGACTGCTTCACCTAGCTTAAATTTTTTGGTGTTCTAAAACCGCTGTTATGATCATACGTTAGAATCATAACTGAGCGGCTTATCGGCAATCACCGATAAGCCAGATAAGAGCCATTGCCACTGCTCAGCATGTTGCTAAGATATTTCACACCTTCTCGCTTTTATCGTCTTAAGCTCATGTGCGATTTTACATCAGCTTTAAGTATATCCACCGCATTGTGGTGAGATTTTACCTTTTCTGGGAGTAGCTAATACCGGCAACCGGACAATATTTAACTATTACGTAGTGTCATTAAGAGTATTATAAAGCATATAGCGTGCTGTTATTATTCTCTCACTAACTCCTTTATCGAAGAAGCATGATTGCGTACTTTGACTCGTACAATTAAACAACTAATAGAATGTATCTTCAGCCTGAAGCCATGCATTTTTGCGACGAGGTCAAAGAAGGGGGTTATGAAAAGCAAGTTAAAACATCAACAGGAGAAATGATGGCTCCCATAAGAAGGGTGTGCCTTTTAGACTGAATAGCACAACAGACAGAGTAATAGATGTAACTTTACTTGCACATCTTGATAGATTGAATGCACCAACAGCGGGTCAATTTGCTTTACAAATGGTTGAAGGAGTTAATAAAGTCAGCTTTATCACCAGTCAATAATAGGTAAAGGGTTTAGAGACCAATGGTAGTTGTTATAGCCATAATATGCTTAAGTCGAGCGACGGGATAATACAAGGAAGTTACCGCAAAGAGAAATGTAAGGGCGTGGCCATCATTAGGCCCATAATGTATTACCGATTGTTACTTCTTTTGTATCCTATCAGTGAAGGAGGAAGAACATTACTGTGCAGCTACACCAAAATATCCGATAATATATCTTATGTTAAGTTGACTGTTAGTGTGGATTCCAATACAAATACCCTCATTCAATGGCGATTTTTTATATTTTCACTAATGTGAAAGTGAGTTAGTAAAATTTAGTTCTACCATTCAGAATGAACATTTCGAGGAAATGTGCGCGGATATCCCTTCATCGGCTAGGTGTGGTTTAGATGACGCTGACATATGCTTGACGTGAAAACTAGCGTTATTATGAGTAATATAATGTTTGTAACGTGAAATAATCTTGAATTTAACATAAAACAATTACCACCATAAATAAACATTTATGGTGGTAATTGTTTTAACTTCCCGTTATATTTAGTTTGGGTATTAGTTTGCGCGTTACTCCTTCACATTGTTTTTGCTAAGCGCACCTGTCGGTTCATCTCGCTCATTTTCTGTGGAGTTTTATTATGCGTGACCGGTTATCACATTTGTTGAAAATTTCAGCATCAAAAACATCAGGTAGTCAGTTGGCTGTTCAGCAGCAAGTAGTCATGACTGATTTGATAGTCCAAGATGACGATTGCCCTATGTACGCATACATAAACGGGTTAAGTAGTGATACTTCAAAAGCCACAGCACGTAGAGTGTTGATGGCCATATGTAAAAGCATTGGGTTTGAATCAATCTATAATATTGATTGGGCAAAAATTAATAAAAATGATATAAATCAAATGCTTTACATTTGGAAAATGAAAAACCTCTCGCCCGATACCGTGTCGCTGTATTGTTCGGTCATTAAAAGTGTGATGAAAGAAACGTTTCTACTAGAGAAAATTACGACATTGCAATATGAATCAATTAAGAGCATCAAAAAGCCCCAAGGTTCTAGAATTAAGCAACATCATATCCTAGCAATGGAAAATTTTACGCAATTGCTCGGATTAATAGAGAGTTTTGAACAACCAATGATAACAACGGTGCGGGATCAAGCCATTATTCATATTTTGGTTGGGGCTGGGTTACGTCGCTTTGAGGTGGTAGGCTTACGGTGTGAGGATATTGACCATGAGAATAAACGGATTAAATTTATCGGAAAAGGAAACAAAGAGCGAGTTGTAAAGTTGCACGACCTGACCTATCATGCTTTGAATGATTGGCTAAAACTTCACCCTACGGGTATAGGCTCGCTATTTATTCGCCTCACAAAAAGTGGTCGTATTTACTACAAAATGTCCGATATTCAGGGGCTATCTGGACATGCTATCTATGATGTGTGTAAAAAATATGGTTTGCTTAGTGGAGTGAAGCCGACCCCTCCGCATTCTCTACGCCGTTCATATGCGACCTGGCTCTACACGAATGGAGCTGACTTAAAGCACATTTCGTTGTTATTAGGACATGCTTCTATTAAAACAACGGAGCGTTACATTCAAACAACACAGTCACAAATTGATGACACGGTCACTGAAAACTTGTTCAAATGAGCACTATTTTTCTAATATGATGTATTGAAAAAAAATTAAATCAGAAGGTTAAAATCTGATTGGTCATGATAAAAAACAGCTTAACTCCCCCGACATTGAAATATACAACTCGGGGGATAAAGCGTTACCTTGTGATTGTAACTCGTTCTACATCCTGCATAGAGGCGTAGTTTGATGTGACGACTCTCTCGCCCTCTTTTAAACCTTCTAGTACTTCTACAACAGAAGTATTTCTGCGGCCAAGTCTAATTTCGCGCTTAATTGCGTGTTCTCCAGATTCATCCAGAACGAATGCCCAGTTCCCGCCAGTTGTTTTTAGGAACCCGCCATTTGTTAGCAGTAATGACTCACTTTTTTGGCCTAAAGATAGAGCGAGCTGGATTGTTTGACCACGTCTAACCCCCTCTGGAGCTCCACCAACGATGGTTAGATCGACTTCAAACATCCCATTCTTTACTTCCGGGTAGATGCTTTCAATGACCGACTCATACTCTTCTCCATTGAGCTTGAAAGAAGCCGTCTGACCTACTCTTACTCTGTTAATATAGAATTCATCGATCTGGGCAACTATTTTACTGGCTCCCATCTCATCTATTTGTCCAAGCCTTTCACCTTTACTTTTACTTTCACCAATTTCAACCGAAAATGATGTTAAATGACCGGCAACAGGCGCTTTAATTAAAAGGTTACTCAAGCTCTTTGTTGATATTGCTAGATTGCTTTCTAGCTTTCGTATCTGATCTTCTATTTGGACGATCCTTTTTTCCCTAATGGTTTCTTCCAGTTCTTGCTTGGCAAATAGGTTAGCGAGTAGGTCCTTGCGGTATTGAAGTTCATCTAATATCGCTTGGTATTGATGATCAGAAACTAAAGCATCGTCTGCCAGCACTTGATAGCGCTTTTTATCGAGTTTTAGTGTTTTGATACGGTATTTAATATCAATGATTTCTTTTTCTGTCACTAATTTTTTTGTTTCCAAATTATTGGCGATATTACTTAAGTTATTCAACTGTTCGGTAATAGACGTGTTGTTTCTAGAAACATTCAAATATAAATCCGAGTTTTGTAACTTAAGGATCGGTTGACCTTTTTTTATCATAGTACCGTTGTCAACATAGATTTCTTCAACAACACCACCTGCAACGGCATCTAGAAAAACCGTACTGGCAGGCTCGATTTCCCCTCTTACGGGCACTACATCCTCAAAAACTCCTTGTTTAACAGTAGAAATAATGACTTGTTCTTTTTTAACTTTATAAGTGCTAATCGCTGCATCGCTTACACCAACATAAAATAGATATATGGCACAAAGCGACACGGCCGCGATGATGCCATATTTTAAATTGAACTTACTTTTCTTTTCTATTATTCGATCCATAATTTAAATCTATAAAACCTTAATAATCATTGTTGATAGTTATTATCTATGCGTATTTTTTAGTAGATAGGTTATGACTTCTTTCTATTTTAGAAATGCTCCCTTCTTCCATGATGATCAACTGATCACAATAGCTATAATATCTATCGTCGTGAGTAATGGCTACAATTGCTTTACCTTTTTCTTTCAATTCAGGCAATAACTGTTTATAAAATACATCTTTGTAGTGTGGATCTTGGTCTGCAGCCCATTCATCAAATAAATACAGGTCTGTATCGTCTAGGTAGGCCACTATCAGTGCTAATCTTCTCTTTTGCCCATCGGATAAGGAAAGTGTTGAAAAAACGCCATTCTTAAATTCGACTTTACCTTCAAGGTCAAACAGTTTTAGATAGTTATTCACTTTTTCTTCAGCTTCTTTATCTTTAATACCGTATAGGCGTTCAAACAAAAAATAATCTGAGTAAATGGCAGTAATATACTGACGCGCCGAGTTCATATTCTCTAAGTTAATTTGCGTTTCACCAAAATAAACTGAGCCATTACTCGGTAGGTAATGATGCGTAATCAGTTTACTTAGCGTTGACTTGCCAGAGCCATTACCACCAACAATGAAAGTGATCTCACCCTTTTTAATTGAGAAATCAACAGGTCCCAATGCAAAGCTGCTGTTAGCATGTTCATAACATACTCCTTTGAAAGAGATGTCGTGCCAGTTAGCCAGCGCTTGAACATGAGGGTTAGCGTTTTCTAGCGGAATATCTTTGAGTAACTTTTCTACCTTTCTAATTGACACACCCGCTAGGGTTATTTGCGGTAATAGGTTTAACAGCAGACCAATTGGGCCTGCAATATAGAGCAATGCCATGATGACACCAATCAGCTCCTGAGTGGATATTGTGTGATAATTAATAAAAATAAAACTCACCGCACCGATAACAAAAAAGCTGATTAAGTCTCCATAGTTTGCAGCTAGCTTCAGTGCGGTATTTGCCTTTTTATCTAGAGCGACGACATCTTTCTCCCACTTTAACAGCTCTTCATTTAGGAAAGCTTCGCGCTTAGCTTTATTCAGTTTTAGCTCTTTAATGCCAAAAATCAATCCGTGCATGGATTTTTGCAGATTGTCTACACACTTTCTAGAGCGGTCGAAGTATCGTTTGCCAATGAGCACGGGTATTTGATACGTAATTGCACCGAAGAAAATACATTTAATAACAAATACAAAGGCATTGTTGCTTAAGTACAGTAAAAAGGCGAGCATGCCAATCATAGTGACACCACTAATCAGTATGTCAGGGATCACCCGAGCCCCTTGTACAATGCGTGGTACATCCGTTGTTAAGGTGGCGATAAGCCTCGCCTCACCAATGGATTCAACATTATTTAACGGAGCGTTTATAATTCGCTGGTAAACTTTCTGCCGTAAGTTCGATGTAATGTCCATTGAGATCCGAGATAGGATGACTTGGGATAAGCTTCTCGATATGAGTATAAATAGGCTGATACAGAAAAACAGCTGAGCAATGGGATAGTTGCTCACTTCTAAACCAAAAAACATATCAATATCGCTTTCAGCCGATTGTAATAAAGTCGATTCGGCTTCTAATGTAGTGAGCACTAGCGGAATAAGTAACGCATAACTTGCGCCCGCAAGTCCACCTAATAACATAGATAAAAAGACTCTGTTCGGCGCATAATTAGTGAAAATAGAAAATAGTTTCAAGAGGTAACCTTTTGCTTATTTTTATTATTGCTTTTGTTTATTTACAGCTTTCAACACAAGTGTCTTTTCAGGGGATGTGTTGTGAGTAAACGAAGTAAATTCTACATCTCGGAATTTCAACAGCATATCGTCATAATGTGGGCTTATCACATTACCCGATTGGCCGGTCGAGTTCATAAAGTAGTGTTCAGTGTTTGCCTTATTGAGCATGAAAATCTGCCGGAAACTCGCTCCTAACGTTTGAAGGTACCCCTTAGACTGTTCGAAATGGGAAATGGCAACATTGATTGAGTCACTAGAGCCGCCATTTGGAATCTGCCTGCTAAAAATCAATTCTAAGAACTTAGACTCATTTAAGGGAAAGTGGCCGTATGAAGCACTATTCACATGACCCCATTGCCAATCACCCATGTCGCTTCCTTTAAGTTTACTCAAGCGTTTAAGAGTGCCGTCTAATGCGTTAGATAACATATCGTGGCAATTCTCTAACGCATTGGTAGACACATCATCACACCACGTTAGTTGTTCTGACACTAGGACATGGTGTAAACGCTCCAATGTCACCTGGTTGGCAAGCCCTTTCAAGAAATTCTCTTCGGTCGGGTTTCCCCAACTATTCGCTAATTCATCATGAAATATTTCAGCGCGTAACAGCTCCATCCACACGATGAAAATAGTGGCAGCTTGGCTATCACTGCTCATGTCCGCATTCCACTTTGCCATAAAATCTAAAGCTTGTTGCTGGCGCTCGTTACGCGGTTTAAATTCTTTTAGATATTCCAATATTGCACGACTTGGCAAATTGATTGTGTCAGCTTGCATCTTGGCGATATCTTCAAACGATAAATTACCATTTGAGCTGACTATTTTATTTTTTAATAACTGCTCGATACGATCAGCTCGGCCAGGTGGAGCCCAATCTTGAGAGATGTAATAAGGGTAATTTGGCACATCAATCTTGTTGTTTGCGTTAATAATATAGCCCTTTTCTGGGTTATATATTTGTGGCCACTCAGCAGCGGGCACATAACCTTCCCATTCATGCTGATTGCTCCAGCCTGGTTGTGGTAAAGCGCTTTCACCTCCTTTGCGCATTGGGATTGCTCCCACACCAAGGTATCCTATGTTTCCACTGGTATCTGCATAAAACATGTTTAGGTTGGGTGATATCATGTCGCTCAGTGCAGCTTTATATTCGTGCCAATTAGTTGCGTAGTTAAGGGCGAAAAACGCATTGTATGTAGTGTCTTGATCCTCAAGCGCGGTCCATTTTAGTGCAATCGGTTGATCAGAAACACGAAATATATCACTGATAATAGGACCGTTTTGGCTTTCCCTCACTTCTATCTCAACTGGTTTGATAGGCTTGCGTAAATGGTGTGGAAAGTCAGCGCGCACTGATATGGTTTCTTTTCTAGTGGTAAACTCTAGCCATTTCTCATCAAAGCGGTAGATGCTTTTGTTTGTGTGATGTGGACGTTCTATGAATAAGTCTTGGTTGTCGGTCATCATTGCGGTACCACCCCACGCAATATCATTGTTCTTGCCAAAAACTATAATGGGTAATCCAACCAGGGTCATACCGGTTGCTGCAAGTGTATCTCCCTTTAAGCTCGCAGCAAACCATAAGGATGGCGTTTGTAAGCCAAGGTGAGGGTCATTAGCTAAAATAGTGTGCGCACCCTTCGTATGCTGCGGGCCTACCACCCAAGCATTACTGCCTGAGTACTCCAGTCCTATACGTAAATCCCGTTCAATGTCAGTTTGTAATTGCGCAATGTCATGCAGCCCATTAACGCTGCTTTTACTCAATGTCAGTTCTGTCTTTGCAACATGAGGTATGATGCTCTTTAACATTTCATCATCTAGTAATTGATGTGCTAAGAGCGTCGAAATCTCTTTTCGAAAGTTGCCACTTAAGTTAAGTGCAAACAACTTGATCCATGCAATTGAGTCTTTGGCTACCCATAAACTAGGGGTCACATCAAGAATGTGAAATTCAGCTGGGAGTTTTGGATTGCTATTAATCCAAGCATTGATACCGGACACATAAGAATCTAACGACGCTTTGGCTTGAGGGGTCAATGAGGCTATTGCTTTTTCAGCGCTGGCACTTAACCCTAACGTTCTAAACCAAATATCCCTTTGCAGATATTCTTTGCCAAGCACTTCACTCAAGCGCCCCTGCGTCATACGCTTTTGCATCTCCAACTGCCACATGCGCTCCTTTGCATGGATATAACCTAAGCTGAAAAATACGTCTTGGTCACTGGTAGCCTCAATGTACGGTACACCATAATCGTCACGTGTAATTTTTACTTGCGCATTCAACCCTTCAACATTCAGTGTGCCTGTTTCTTCAGGCAGGGTTTCTTGTAAGTATCCCCATACAAAAGTGAATAGCATGGCGATAGGTAGTAGGACTATTAAAAAAAGCCTCAAAAACATCGGGTGTTTATTAAGCATAATCTCATCTTGAATTAGTATTAAATAATTATTAATGGATTTATATCAAATGCATAGCGCCATTAATTTCTGTTTCTAAATGGTGTGCTAACAATTTGACTATGGTGTCAAATTGTTAGCAGCTTATCGTGTGCAAAGCTTTAATGTTCCATTATAAGTTGCCTTGATTTTTTATTATTTTTGCAATTTCTTTGGCACCTTTACCTTTTAAGATGGAGAAGTGATTACCAACTACAGACTTATATTGTAATGTGTGATCCGAAAGTACTTGGCTGAGATATGACTGATACTCAACTGCTGAATAGGGGCTTTCAGTCGCCAATATCATAGACATAGGTACTTGTGGTTGAGGCACAATTCGGTACTCAGAAAATAGCTTAGCTTGATGCTGCCACGTTTTAAGTGCAAATTCAGGGACTCCAGCTGTGGCGGTGTCAGTGAATGCCTTTTTTGCAGGAGAATGTCGTAACTTATGCTGTTCAAAATACGTATCGAGCATAACAATATTGACATTATACCCCAGAGAATGCAGGTGCTTGGCCAACTCTAACGCTAATACGCCACCATAAGAATGACCCACGATGGTTAAGCTACTGTAATCCACACTTTCTAAACATGCTGCGAATGCGGTCACGTTCTGTTCAATTGAAGAGAAAGGCGACTCACCCGTAATGAGACCTTGGTGGCGGAAAACAGCCATTGCGACATTTTCATAGGTCAGATTATCGGTGATCTCCACAAAGTCTTTTGCTGTTCCAGCTGCGCCAGGAATGAAGAAAACGCCATGACTTGCTCCTTGCGGTGTACTTACCTCTCCTAACAAACTGGATTGATGTAACCCTGTTTGCATTGAATCAAGACTTAACGCCTGAGCGTGTATTGTATTATCACGAAATAGCGTCTGTAGTTCATATGCTTTTTCAAATTGGCTTTGGATTGCGTAAAGCAACTTAACCAACAGCAAAGAATGGCCGCCCAACTGATAGAAGTCCGCTTCGACACTGATTTTCTCTACCTCTAGATTCAATAGATTTGCCCATATCTGTACGAGCGATTTTTCAGTCTCTGTGTGTGGTGCTACATATTTACCATGCAACAAGCTTATGTCAGGTTTAGGAAGCGCCTGTTTATCTATCTTACCGTTTGGTGTAAGCGGTAATGACTCCATAGCAATAATAGTGGTTGGAACCATATAACTCGGTAGCTTTTCTTGTAATTGGCTGTGTATTGATGACGTAAGCTGGTTAACCTGGGCTTCATCTCTTACTGATGTTGCGATATAGCCGATCAGACCTTGAATACCACCTTCACCACCGAAGGTTGTTACTGTGCTGTGCGTGCCACTACATTGAGTCAGTGCCCTGTCGACTTCGTCAAGCTCGATTCTAAAGCCACGTAATTTGACCTGTTCATCATTGCGACCAATGAATTCGATGTTACCATCGGCTAGATAACGCACCAGATCACCCGTACGGTATAACCTGCTCTGTGTATTACTATCAAATGGATTTTGAATAAATCGCTCTTTGGTTAACTCTGGGCGATTTAAATAACCTCTTGCTAACCCATCTCCACCGATATACAGCTCTCCAATAGTTCCTTTTGGAACGAGGTGACAGCACTCGTCTAAGACAAAATATTGTACGTTAGTATTTGGCTTACCTATATGCACAGCAGAGTTACTACTTAGCTTACCAATTGAGCTACAAATGGATATTTCCGTAGGCCCATAGCCGTTGAAGAAAGCCTTGCCCTGTCGGGTCCATTTTGCCACTAGCTCGTTCGAACAATGTTCACCACCGACAATTACCACATCAATAAATGGACAAGACTCAGCGTCTAAACTTTCGAGCATTGAGGGCGTCATAAATAGGTGCGTCACATCAGCGTATTGAGACAACTCCGTTTGGAATGACAAAGTGCTGGCAAGTCGCACTTGAGCACCAGATATTAAGGCCGTCCACATCGCCCATATGGCGGCATCAAAAGCGGTAGAAGTTGCCTGATAAACTGATGAATTAGCGTTGATGTTTATTCTAGATGCGTTATCTACAACCGTATTGATCAAACCTCTGTGTTCAACCATAACCCCTTTTGGCTGGCCTGTAGATCCGGACGTGTAAATAACATATGCCAGTGGGCTAGATTGATGCAACTTAGCTACCGCTAAGTTATGCGCACTGTAGCGCGCTATTTCCGATTGCACTTGGCCATCATCTAAACACAATATATTCAGTTCACTAAGCGCGCCTATCTGCTGGGCAACTTCAGTTTGGCTAACAACGTAGCGGATCTGAGAGTCTGCGAGCATATACTGGATTCGGTCTTGTGGATAGTTAGGGTCTAATGGAACATAAGCCCCTCCAGCTTTCATCACAGCAAGTATCCCGACAACCATGTCCAATGAGCGCTCTAGATAAATACCAACGAGTGTCTCTTTAGTAATCCCTTGTTCACGCAGATAATGCGCTAGCCGATTTGCTGCACTATTGAGTTCCTGGTAAGACATTGATTTATCTTTAAATGCTAGCGCGATACTGTCAGGCGATTTTTCCACGCCTGATTCAAACAGTTGATGAATGAGCTTATTTGATGGGTAGTTGGCTTTGGTATCATTGAGGCTATGCGTCAAATAATGTGCTTCTTGTTTTGATAGCATGGGAAGATCTTTTATCATCTCAACACTATCATCTACTAAAGCGCTTAGTGCGTTCACCAAATGCTCAGCCAAAGCAGCCATATTTTGCTGACTAAATATTGACTCATCATAAACCCAATTAAAGCTTATCCCTTGCTCTGATATTGCTGCATTAATGTCTAAATCAAACTTACAAGAGAGACCATTTCTTTCGTATGCGCTAAAGTTCACGCCAGGTAAAGTTAATGCCTCTTGTTCATTAGTATTCATACTGAACATGATTTGGAACAACGGGGTATATTGTCTGCAGCGCAACACATTGCAGTGCTCTACCAGCTGCTCAAATGGAATGTCTTGGTGTGCTTGTGCCTCGATATTAACTTGGCGTACATGGGCTAAATACTCACTCACGCTCTGGTTATGTGTGTTGACGCGCAAAACAAGTGTGTTGACGAAAAAGCCAATCAATGGCTCCAAATCCACATGCTTTCGGTTAGCAACAGGTGTACCGATGACGATATCTTGGCTGTTTGAATGTCTAGATAGAACGAGTGACAATACAGCATGGAACAACATAAATGGTGTCAGTTGCTGTTGCTTTGCAAAATGCTCTAAGCGGTTTGCTGTAGTTTTATCTATCTGGCGGCTAACAACTTGACCTATATGCTTTTTAACGGGAGGCCTAGGCTTATCGAGGGGCAGACCATGTACGGCAGGTACATCTTCAAGTTGCTTGAGCCAGTAGTGCAACTGTGTTTTTAATACTTCCCCTTGCAGCCATTGTCTTTGCCAGAGCGCATAATCAGCATATTGAATTTTCAGATCTGGCACAGGGCTAGGCTGGGCGGCAATTGCGGCTTCATACTCTAAAGCAAATTCCTTTATCAACAAGCCCATAGACCATCCATCGGAAGCGATGTGATGCATATTGAATATTAACACGCCGTTATCTTCGAACTCTGACAACTGTATGAAAGTTGCACGCAACATAATATCTTGACGTAAGTTGAAAGGCCTTGCGATATCCTGCTGCACAATGGCAGCGACCTGTTCGTGTTGAGTTAGTTTATCTACCTTAGTGAGATCATGTTTGACTAAATTAAATTCCACGTCGTCACGAACAACTTGGACGGGGTCATCAACTTGGGTATTGAATACCGTTCTGAGTACGTGGTGGCGTGTAATGATATTAGACATCGCCAACTGCGCCGCTGCTAAGTCAAACAGCCCTGAGACTCGTGCAACCATTGGCATATGGTACTCGGGGCTAGCTCCTTGTAACTGATTAATCATCCACAGACGTTGTTGGGCAAAGGATAGCGCAACTGGCGTGCCAGGCTCTTTTACTGTCGCTTTGAGTTCTGGGACGGACAAGCTTGCACTATTGTGTGCATCCAAAGTGCTTGCCATTGTCCTAATCGTTGAGTGCTCAAATAGTTGCTGAACACTGAGATCTTTATCTAGCGTGTGTTTGATCTCTGATATTAGGCGAATAGCCAGTAACGAGTGTCCGCCAATATCGAAAAAGTTAGCGGCTACGCTTATGGACTGGGCCTCTTGCTTCAGAAGGTTAGAACAAATTTGCACGAGTGAGTGTTCGGTGTCGGTTGTCGGTGCAACGTACTCACCTTGACTCAGCATGGTATCGCAGCTTGGCACTGGTAACGCTTGCCTATTTACTTTTCCATTGGGTGTCAGTGGTAACGAATCTAACACCATGATGGTAGATGGAACCATATGGTTAGGTAATTGCTCTTGTAGTTGCGCTTTTAAAGCACTCGTAAACTGACTGTCATCTGCATGGTCATGTTTGTCTACTGTAACATATCCCGCTAACCGCTGTGAGTCAGCTTCACCGACAATGGTAATTGTACAAGCATTCACATGTTCGCATCGACTTAGGACATGCTCAATTTCACCAAGCTCAATACGAAAACCTCTGACCTTTACCTGGTCATCGTTTCGACCGATAAACGCTACATTTCCATCTTCAAGATAACGTACTAAGTCACCTGTTTTATAAAGTTTGCTGTTTGGATCGTCACACAACGGATGTGCTATAAATCGCTCGCGTGTCAGCTCTGGTAAATTCAGATACCCTCTTGCTAACCCATCCCCCCCGATATAGAGCTCACCAATCGTGCCAATAGGTACGATTTGGAGCTGGTCATTTAAGACGAGGTACTGAACATTGCCGCTTGGTTTTCCTATGTGGGGCTGCGTGTGTTGGGCCAGTTTACTCATTGAGCTGACGATCGAGACTTCAGTAGGACCGTATGCGTTTAAAAATACTTTCCCTTGTTGCGTCCATCTGTTCACCAAGTCTGGTGAACAATTTTCGCCACCCACGATGACCACTTTGATAAATGGACAGGCATCTACATCTACACTCTCTAGCATCGATGGAGTCATAAATAAATGCGTTACATCAGCATATTGAGTGAGTTCAGCCTGAAAAGATAACGTACTTGCTAACCTGACTGTCGCGCCCGCGATTAAGGTATTCCAAATAAGCCATACTGACGCATCAAATGCTATAGAAGTGGCCTGATATGATATAGAACCAGGTTCCATTTCAATACGACGTACATTGTCCATAATTGTATTGACTAGGCTTCTGTGCTCAACCATGACCCCTTTAGGCGCACCTGTCGAGCCAGACGTATAAATCACGTAAGCCAAGTTTCTACTGTGTTGGTGAGCCGATGGTATGGGGTTTTCTGTCGGGTATTGGTTAAGCTCTTTTTGCATCCATACATCGTCTAGCCTCACTACATCTATTTCATTGGTAAAAGTGAACTGTTCCGCCACCTTTGACTGGGTCAGCACATGCTTTATTTGAGTATCCTCTAACATATACTCAAGTCTTGATTTCGGGTATTTGGGATCTAACGGCACATATGCTGCACCGGCTTTTAGAATTGCGAATATACCCACCACCATTTCCAAAGAACGTTCGACATAGATCCCCACAAGCGTTTCAGTGCTCACACCTTGGGCTTGCAGGTAATGTGCTAACCTGTTCGCGCTTGCGTTTAGTTCGTGGTAGGTCATGGTATGGTCTGTGAATAGCAATGCTAAATCATCCGGTTGACTGGCCGCCTTTTCCTCAAATAGCTGATGGAATAACGCTTCTTTTGGATAATCTGCTTGCGTGCTGTTAAGTGTATGCGTTTGGTAAAATGCCTCTTGCTCCGATAACATAGGCAATTGTGCTAACTCGGTCATTCTCGGATTTGAAAATTCACTCAATAACCTAGTAAGATGCTCTGCCATTGATGTGATATGCGCGTGAGTAAACAGTGACTCATCATAGACCCAGTTGAATGTAATCCCATCATCGCTGATAGCAGCATTGATATCCAAGTCGAATTTACAAGCAATACCTGAACGCTCATATGGCGTGAAACTTACACCAGACAAGCTTAAGGCTTCACGACTAATCGTATTCATGCTGAACATGATTTGAAACAATGGTGTATATTGACTGCTGCGAGGAGTATTACATACCTCCAACAGCTGCTCAAATGGTAACTCTTGATTGGCTTGAGCATCAATATTGACCTGTCTAATATGAGCCAAATACTCGCTCAATGACGTATCGCTAGTATCGACCCGTAGTACTAATGTATTGACAAAAAAACCAATTAATGACTCTAGATCAGCGTGCATACGATTTGCAACAGGTGTCCCAATCACAACGTCTTGACTATTTGCATGCCTTGAAAGCACCAAGGCTAATGCTGCGTGAAATAACATAAAGTTAGTCAACTGATGCTCTTTTGCTATTTGATAAAGTCGCTCAGAGGTGGTTTTATTTATCTGGCTACTGACGACTTGGCCCTTGTGTTTTTTAATTTGCGGGCGCGCTTTATCAAGTGGTATGCCATGCAGAGCGGGAACATTATCAAGCTGTTTCTGCCAGTAAGTTAACTGTCGATTTAGTACATCACCTTGTAGCCAGTTTCGCTGCCAATGAGCATAGTCAGCGTATTGAATTTGCAAGACTGGAAGCGGGTCTGCTTGACCTGTCAATGCAGCCTCATATTGTACTTTAAATTCCTTAACTAATAGCCCCATTGACCAGCCGTCCGATGCGATATGGTGCATATTAAATAATATGATGCCCTTATCTCCTTGTGTCGAAAGCTGTATAAATGCCACTCGCACCATAATGTCTTTAATCAGATCAAAAGGTTGAGAAATGTCCTGATTGACTAAGCTGGCTATTTTTTGTTGCTGTTCCGACAGGCTAAGTTGACTAAGATCATGCTGAATGATTTGAAACGTTACATCATCGCGAACGACTTGCGCTAACGTGTTGTTGTGGTTTGAGAATACAGTTCTAAGCACTTGATGACGCTCAATAATGTTTTGCATAGATTGCTGTGCTGCGGCTAAGTCGAACTGTCCAGTGACATGAAAAGCCATTGGCATATTGTATTCTGGGCTACCGTTTTGTAGTTGATCAATTGTCCAAAGTCGTTGTTGTGAAAACGACGGTGCAATGACGGAGTTGTATTGTCTAGCAATAGGCTTAAGCGCAGGCATTGCTGTATTTTGAGCAGTTTCTTGGTCTAATACGCTTGCAAGAGACTCAATGGTTGGGCGCTCGAACAGTTGATGGATGCCCAACTCTTGTTGTAGTTCGCTACGAATCTCAGAAATTAAACGAATCGCCAGTAAAGAATGGCCACCAATCGAGAAAAAATCTGCATTTGTACTGATGTTTTCTGCTTCCAGGTTGAGTAGTTTAGCCCAAACGTTAACCAATGCTTCTTCCGTAGCGGTTTTTGGTGCAATATACTGTATGTATTGCATATTATTCTTAGGCTCAGGAAGCGCCTTTTTATCAATTTTTCCGTTTAGAGTAAGAGGTAGTTTTTCTAACACGACAAGCGATGATGGTATCATATACTCAGGAAGCTTTTCTCTCAGCTGCGCGATTAGTGACACTATCAGCTGACTGGTGTCGTTTGAGTGGTCAGTATCATCGGTTGTAACATAGCCTACAATGCTTTGTGCTGCGCCTTCGCCCCTTATCATAACAATGCTAGATGTCACGCCATGGCACTGGCTTAATGCGTGTTCAATTTCGCCCAGTTCAATTCTAAAACCACGTATTTTTACTTGGTCATCATTACGACCTACAAACACTAAATTGCCGTCCATCGAATAACGTACAAGATCACCTGTTTTATAAAGTCGATTGCCTGATCCATTGCTAAATGGATTGTTAATAAAACGCTCTTCAGTTAATTGAGGCTGATTTAGATAGCCTCGTGCTAACCCTGATCCAGCGATGTATAGCTCGCCTACGGCCCCAAATGGCACAAGCCGTAAATGCTTATCGAGTATGTACGCTTGCGTATTTGCAATACATTTACCTATGGCTTTAACGCCGTGAGAAAGTAACTGATAGCTGCTATTTACACAGGTTTCAGTCGGACCATATGCGTTGATTGCGCGCTGCTGTTTGTCATCACAATAGGCCATTACCTTATTTAGTTGGGCATATGTGAGTTCTTCACCACTTACAATCAGGCTAGGGAAATGCTGGTTTTGCGAATACAATTCGGACATAACCTCTAGCACCATGCTTGGTGTAGAGTTGTAGACGGGAATTTGGTGTTGATTAAGCAATTGCGCAATGTCTTGTGGTGATTTTTGTTGCTTTTTGCTTAGTACAAATACCGTCGCACCTAACCACAATGACACGATGCTTTTTAGCGACGCATCAAAACTATAAGATGCAGACCAGAGCCACTTTGTTGGCTCTACATTTAGGTCTGTCATTTGAGATGTAAACGACAAGCCGAAGTTGATAAGGTTGCGATGCGCTATCAATACACCTTTAGGTTGCCCAGTCGAACCCGAAGTATATATTATATAGGCTAGATTATTGCTGTTTTGTAGGTGCAACTTCTGCGGATTGGTCACAGGGTATTGACAGACTGCTTGTTGCTGTTGTGGCTCGTCCAAAAGAATAATTTGCGCGTCATGAAGACTGCCTAATTTTGATACGACACTCACTTGGCTTAGCACATATTTTACTTGAGTATCATCAAGTATGTGCTGCAATCTGGCCTGCGGATAATTTGGGTTTAGCGGAACATATGCTCCTCCTGCCTTCAGTACCGCGAGGATCCCAATAACCATTTCCAAACAGTGATCTACACATAGACCTACCAGTGTTTCAGTTGTCACCCCTTGTTGACGTAGGTAATGCGCTAGTTGATTGGACGCAGAATTTAGTTCTTGGAATGATAGCTGCTTACCTTCAAACACCAAAGCTGTTTTATGAGGGTGCTTGGCAACCTGTTCTTCGAATAACGCGTGAATAAGGGTGCTGTCTGAGCATGTGATAGACGTTTCATTAAGAGAGTGTGTTAAGCGATACTTCTCTTGTTCTGACAGAATAGAAATATCTTTGAGCATTTTCATACTGTTATCTGCCAGTGCACTCAATACACGAGCTAAATGAGACCCCAAAGAACAAATATATTCGTGGCTGAATAATGATACATCGTATACCCAGTTAAAGGTGACCCCTGTCTCAGATATTGATGCTTTAACATCAAGGTCGAACTTGTTGAGAATATTTCCACGATCGTAGGCACTGAAACTTACCTCAGGTAGGTTCAACGACGCTCGATCATTGGTATTCATACTGAACATGATCTGAAAAAGAGGGTTGTGTTGGCTACTACGCTGAACCTGACAATGCTCTATGAGTTGTTCAAAAGGAATATCTTGGTTTGCTTGCGCATCAATATTCACTTGTCGTACATGGGTTAAGTAATCATTAATATTTTGGTGATCGGTATTGACGCGCAAGACTAAGGTGTTAACAAAAAAACCAATTAATGCTTCCAATTCCGCCTGCATTCTATTCGCAACTGGTGTGCCTATTACAATATCGTGGTTATGCGAATGCTTCGACAACACGAAAGCAAGCGCCGCATGAAACAGCATAAATGGTGTGAGTTTATACGCTGAAGCCACCTGTTGTAGGCGATCAGACGTCGCTTTATCTATCTTAATGCTCACTGCCTGGCCAATGTGTTGTTGGGTAGTTGGACGCTCTCCACTTAATGGAAGACTATGTACCCTAGGTAGTGATTCAAGCTGTTTGGCCCAATAACTAAGTTGCTTATCCAGCTCCTCTCCTTGTAACCAAGTACGTTGCCAATGTGCATAATCTGCATATTGAATCGGCAGCTTTGATAGCCCACTACAATCGCCTGATATTGCAGCACTGTATTCAGCAGCAAACTCTTTAATGAGAATTCCCATCGACCAGCCATCAGAAGCGATATGGTGCATATTGAATAGCAGCACCCCTTCACTTTCTTCTGATGAAAGTTGTATATGGGTTGCTCGAATCATAATATCATTAGTTAAATCAAATGGTTGAGACGCGTCTTGCTGGATCAGTTTTGAAACGCGATTTTGCTGTTGTTGTGTGTTGTATTCACTGAGATCATAGCGACTGACGCAAAATTCGAAGTCATCATGGATGAGTTGAGTAGGCTCTTGATCTCGATTAGAAAAAGTCGTACGCAACACTTCATGGCGTTCGATGATATTGCACAGCGCTTTTTCGGCTGCATCAACATCAAAGCGGCCACTTAATTTAAAGGCCATTGGCAAGTTATATTCTGGGCTGCCACTTCGCAGCTGCTCAATCAGCCATAACCTTTGCTGTGCAAAAGAAAGCTTTTGTGATTTGGCACCTATTCTGGATATTGCAGGCCGAGTACTTTTACTGAAGTTATCTTTTGACAAGTATTCAATGATTTCGTGCTTGTGCTCTAAAACTACTAGTTTGATACTTTCAGGGAAGCTTTCAACCGTTAAACGATATTTTAAATTCTGCTCTTCAACATACAAGATAACGCCTTGTAATGCGGCATTTTCAATGATTTTCCTTATGCTCATAGTGTCCCTTCAGATTTAACTTCAGCACTTTCTTTAAGAGCACTTAGCATTTTTCTCAATAGCAGATCGTCAATTAATCCAGCCAACTTGCTAATTGTTTCAAATTCATAGAGTTGGTTAACTGTAACTTCTAAGTCAAATAGCTCTCTAATTGCAGCTAAGAGTTTGATAGTTAGTAATGAGTGACCGCCTACTTCATAAAAGTTGGCTGTAACACTTAACTTACTACTTTCAATTTTCAGTAACTTAGACCATATTTGCAGTAGCGATTTTTCTGTTTCTGACTGTGGTGCAACGTAGTTTTGCTGACCCAAGCTTGCATCGGGATCCGGTAATGCTTTTTTATCTATTTTTCCGTTTGTGGTCAGTGGCAGTTGGTCCAGTAACATAAATATCGATGGTACCATGTAGTTTGGTAGCATAGTGTGTAGCTCAGCACGCAGGTTATTTATCAAAATACTTTCGTTTCCAGCAATATCGCCTTCTACAGCCACGTATCCCACTAGGCTATTTTGTTCTTCCGTGCCTTTGACCAGAACCACACTATTTTTCACGCCATTACATTGATTTAAAACACTTTCTACTTCGCCTAATTCAATTCGATAACCACGAATTTTCACTTGTGTGTCATTGCGACCGATAAATTCAATGTTGCCCTCTTCGAGGTAACGAACTAAGTCTCCGGTTTTGTATAGCTTGCTATCTGGGTTATCACTAAATGGGTTTTTAATAAAGCGCTCAGCCGTTTGTACTTGGCGATTAAAGTACCCTCTGGCAACGCCTGCACCACCAACACATAACTCCCCTACACTTCCTTTAGGTACTAGTTGCTCTAAAGGGCTTAAGATATAAACATTGACATTGGAAATCGGCTGACCGATGTTGATATGAGCGTTTGGTGAAAGTTTTCCTGCAGTCACACAAATAGATGCTTCTGTAGGCCCATAAGCATTAATTAATGTAAAACGCTCAGAGAACTTATCGATCAGCGCTGCACACGCCTTGTCACCCGCTACAATTAATGTTTGGATAGCGCAATTGTCCAATGCCATGCTGTTCAGTAGCGTAGGTGGAAGCGTAATATGTGTAATGCTTTGTTGTTGGATCATTGCTTCAAGTTGTGCCGTATCACTCACGGCTTTGGCATGGCATAGATGCAGCTGTGCGCCGCTCAAAATAGCCATGAATATTTCTGATACCGATGCATCGAAGCACATTGACGCAAACTGTAGCACTTTGCTTTGAGGCGAAATCGAAAAGGTGTCTATTTGAGATAGTATGGTATTAAGCACGCCGTGATGCTCGACCATAACTCCCTTCGGAACGCCAGTAGAGCCCGACGTGTAGATGATATAAGCCAAACTATGGGAATGATGCTCCGTTGAGGCAATTAGGTTGCCTGTTGGATAGTTGTCAAACTGCAGCTTATCTAAGAGCATAACATTTAGGGCATCGGGTAGAGAAACTTGCTCAATTACTGAAGTGTTACTAAGTAAATGCTTTATTTGAGTATCTGCAAAGATGTGCTGTAGCCGCGCACGAGGATAATGAGGGTCAAGTGGTACATAAGCGCCTCCCGCTTTAAGCACAGCCAATATGCCAATTATCATATCGAAAGAACGTTCGACACAAATACCAACCAGAGTTTCAGTTGTTATGCCTTGCTCACACAGGTGTTGTGCGAGTTGATTCGCTTTCTCATTTAACGTGTTATACGTCATTGTAGCGTCATCGAACACCAGAGCGATATTATCTGGCGTCTTAGCTACTTGTACTTCAAATAGTTCATGGAGCAGCTTATCAGGATAGGGGGTTCGGTTATTGTTCAAAGTGGATGTCAATTGAGACACTTCATGCTCTGAGAGCATGGGTAAATCTTTTAAATGGGTTACATGGTTATCAGCAAGCCCCTTTAACAGCTGTGCTAGGTGTCTACTGAGTGTTTCAATATGAGCATGATGAAATAGCGACTCGTCATAAACCCACTGAAATGAGATACCTTCTTCGGTAATATTCGCTTTAATATCAAGGTCAAATTTGCAGTTGATGGTCAAATGTTCATAAGAACTAAAACTAATACCAGGTAGCGATACTGCAGCCTGCTCATTGGTGTTCATGCTAAACATTATTTGGAACAATGGGTTGTGTTGGCTGCTACGCGGTATGTTGCAATGCTCTACCAGCTGCTCAAAGGATGTGTCTTGATTTACCTGAGCGTCAATATTTACCTGGCGAATGTGGGCAAAATACTCATCTAGCGTATTGTGGCTTGTATTGGCGCGCAGTACCAGAGTATTGACAAAAAAGCCAATGAGCGTTTCAAGTTCGACCTGCATGCGATTCGCAATTGGTGTGCCGATAACAATATCTTGGTTATTTGAATGTCTAGATAAAACCAGTGCTAGACTTGCGTGAAGCAACATAAAAGGCGTGAGTCGATGTGCATTTGCAACTTCCAATAAACGCGCTGAGGTTGCTTTATCAACGTTGAGAGAAACCGCTTTCCCTCTATGGAGTTTAACTTTTGGACGAGCCTTATCAAGGGGTAAACTATGGACTACTGGCACACCTTCTAATTGTTTTTGCCAATAACTTAGTTGCTTATCTAATACGTCACCTTGCAACCACGTTCTCTGCCAGTAGGCATAGTCAGCATATTGTATTGGTAATTCTGAAAATGCGCTGTTTTTACCACTTACGGCAGCGTCATATTCTGCAGCAAATTCTTTGAACATGAGCCCCATAGACCAACCGTCAGAGGCGATGTGATGCATGTTGAACAGTAACATGCCTTTGTCTTTTTGAGGTGAAAGAAATAGGTACGCGGCACGCACCATAATGTCCTTGCTTAGGTCAAAAGGTTTAGCGATTTCTTGTTTCATGAAGCTGGCAATATGAGTGTCTTGCTCATGCTTATCCAATTCACTTAAATCGTGTTGTTGCAAGCAAAAATCAACCTGTGGCTTTACCACTTGAACGGGGTCACTGTCATGTGTGCTGAACACGGTTTTCAGCACTTCGTGGCGGTTTATAATATTCAGCATGGCAGTTTCTGCTGCTGCTAAGTCAAACTTGCCTACTACTTTAAGCGCCAGTGGCATATTGTACTGTGGGCTTCCACCTTGCAATTGATCCAATACCCATAATCTTTGCTGGGCGAAAGAAAGTGGTGCAGAATCAGAGGGGGGACGTTTTGAAATTCTCGTTTCTACGGCTGAGCTAATCTCGTTTTCTACAACCTGATTTTTTAGATAAGCGATTATTTCTTCTTTATTTTCAGAAATACTCTGTTTTAACTCATCTGATAGGCTACCTTTTTTGGCCTTATATGCAAGTCGATTTTTGCTAAGGTATAGATGAACCTGACTCGAGACAGCTTTATCTAATATCTTTTCAACTTTATTCACTAAAATATACCTTCTTCCATCGACTCATCATCCAAATCAAGGTCGATATTTTCATTATTATTATATTGAGTAAGTTCATCAACAAGCGCGCTAAGCTGATAAACCGTAGGTTTATTAAATGCAGACTTTAACTCAATTGATACAGCAAATGCTAAATTAATTCGTGTAACGAGCTTGGTGAGTGATAAAGAATGGCCACCCAGTTCAAAAAAGTTGTCTTCAATACCCACTTTGGGTAATGTCAATATATCGCACCAGATATCACACATTTTTTTCTGTGTTTCTGTGCTTGGTGGTTTATGTTCAGTCTCAACAGCTTTATTTGTATGTTTTGGAAATGCCTTTTTATCAATTTTTCCATTTGGTGTTAATGGGAAAGACTCCATTACTATAACTTCTTTTGGCACCATATATTCAGGTAGATTATCAATTAGAGCCTGCTTGAGTGTAGCCACTAGCTGCTCAGTTGAGCTGTGCTGTTGTAGTTGACTATGTTCAGTGATGTACGCGACAAGTTGCTTTTGACCATTTTCAAGTTCAGGCGCCATCACTAAGGCTTCATTCACTTGCTCATTTGCGGCTAACACCTTTTCGATTTCGCCTAATTCAATTCGAAACCCTCGAATCTTTACCTGGTTATCTTGTCTACCTAAAAACTGTAAGTTTCCATTCTCATCCCAACGGCCAAAGTCCCCTGTTTTGTACATTTTTACGTCGGTTTGTGATGAAAATCTATCATGTACAAAGTGGGCATGTGTTTGCTCAGATAAGCCAAAATAACCATCACTGACCCCTGAACCGCCGATGTATACCTCGCCTACTTCACCGGGGAAAGCAAGTTGTTTATCTTTGTTTAGTATATAAATCTTAACGCCTGGAAGAGGTTTACCCACGGGAATACTGATGCCTGATAATTCTTCACCATTGAGCGTATTTAAAACGGTTGCACAGACGGTCGCTTCAGTTGGCCCATAATGATTGAATAATTGAACGCGGTGCCCGGTCAGTTCAGCGAATTTTTTCACTTGCTCAACCGTTACCGCCTCTCCGCCAAACATCACCATTTTTAAGCCGGCTAAGTTTGCCTCAGGATCATTAAGCAACATCAGATCTTCGGTCCAACGTACCCATAGTGACGCTGGGGCGTCAATGGCAGTTATGCTGTGCTTATTACAATAGGCTATCAATTCTTTAGCGCCTAGCTCAGCTGGGTTTGAATGCAGAACGAGTGTAGAGCCGGTGCTCAAAGCGGGGAATATATCCCCCACTGAAGCATCAAAAAATAGCGGTGGGATCATTAATAAATGCTGGTCATCGAAATGATGACTATGTTTAAAGCCCGCCACAAAATTAGATAGGTTCTGGTGGTTAACCTGTACGGCTTTAGGCTCACCCGTTGAGCCTGAAGTATAAATCGCGTAGGCTGGCTGAGCCCCAGATACCTTTGTATTGGCTTTATGTGCTGCGTTTTCGATTTCTTCAGTGATAAATTGAGCAATGTTATTGCCCATCAATTGCGCTTTTGAAATATAAGCTTTAGGTGTTAACAAGGCTTTTGCTTTAACGTTATCAACCATAAACTCAAGGCGTTTTTCAGGCTGATTAGCATCTAGCGGAACATATGCTGCTCCTGAGGCCATTACACCTAATATGGAAACTACTGACTCTACATTTAGCCCAGTCAGCACAGCGACATAATCATTATTGCCAATGCCATTTTTTTGTAGTGTCACCGCGATGTCATTCGCTTTGACAACAAGATCTTTATAGCTTATCTGTGTTGTCGCATCTTTAATCGCGATATGATCGGAGAATTGCTTCTCACTGTCTAATATTTGTTCGTATACAGATGTATTACTTACGTCAATAGGATCAGTTTGCAGTGTTTCGAGTAAATAGTGTTTTTGTTCTGATGAAATACTCAACAAAGAAGAAATCGGATTTGTATTAATATCGTCTGGTGTTATTCCAGCGATAGATGACAATATACGTTCAAGTTGCTGGTTATATACCGCAATTCTCTCTTTGTTAAAAATGCTGCCATCATAAATCCACTGAATATCCATACCATTTTCAGATAAATTCACCGCAAGGTTGATATCATATTTTGCAGGTAAGTCTTGATCTGGCACTGATGAAAACGTTACATCTGATAACTTATTGGCAGCTTGGATTTTGCTTTCCGTCTCATTTTCAAGGCTGCTTTCAACATTTAAAATAATTTGAAAAAGAGGAGTATAAGCACTATCTCGCGGTACATTAAGAAAGTCTACTAGCTCATCAAATGGTACTTCTTGATTATGCAAAGCATCAATGTTTACCTGTCTAATATGATGTAGATAGTCAACAATACTCTGCTCACTGGTATTGGCGCGAAGGATCAGAATGTTAATGAAAAAGCCAACCAGCGGCTTCAACTCTGCCTGCATTCTGTTTGCTACAGGTGTGCCAATAACAATATCACTGCTTTCGCTGTTGCGAGACAGAACCAGTGATAACGCCGCATGCACTAACATGAACGGCGTCATTCTAAACTGCTTTGCAACTTTACCAAGTCGTTCGACTATATTTGATGATAGGTGTCCACTGTACAATGAGCCTATATTTTTCTTAACCAAGGGGCGAGCATTATCGAGTTCTAGGCTGTGTACTACAGGTAAATTCTTTAACTGTTCTTGCCAATACTCATATTGGGCAGTTATTTTGTCTTTGCCCTGCATCCCTTCATGCTGCCAAAAAGCGTAGTCGCTGTACTGTAATGCTAGGTGCGGTAATTGAGCTTCAACTCCCTGGCTGTCGGCTAGGTATAATTGACAAAATTCACTGATTAATATGTTCATTGACCAGCCATCTGAGGCGATATGGTGAGTCGTGAAAATTAAAACGCCATCAAGCTCTGAACCTGTTTTATCAAGGTAGATAAAACTGGCTCGCATCATCAAGTCATTTTTTAAATCGAAGATTTTATACCTATCTTGGCGCAGTATATCTGCTAGCTCGCGCTCTTTATCATCTTGCGCAAGAGCCGACAAGTCATAACGTGATAGTTTAAACTCCACATTATCTCTGATCACTTGTGATGGGCCTGTGCCTTTGTCTTCAAGCACTGTTCGCAATGTAGTATGTCGTTTAACAAGCTGTGAAATCGCCTTTTCGGCAGCATCAACATCAAACCGTCCTTTGACACGCAGTGGCCTAACCATATTGTATTCAGGCGTACCGCCATTTATCTGGTCTATGATCCAAAGCCGCTTTTGTGCATATGACGCGGGGATTGAACCCTCCTGAGCATGAGCGGTTACAGCTGGGCGTGTTATCCGTGGTTCCTGTTTACTGAGCCACGCGATGATTTCAGGCTTGTGCTCTCTCATCTCTTGCAATAGATCTGCATTTAATAAGTGTGTTTTACCTATCACTTTAATTTCAGAGTTATCATCAAGGTAAAGCTTGATGCCAAGCGCTTGGATTTTTTTAAGTAATTTTGAGAGCATTTATAAAGACACCTCTGTTTCATCACTTTCGAGTGCATGTTGACCCTTTGAGCTCACTTTAAGCGTCATCTTTGCGTTGTCTATGTGTTCAGCTAACAGTTCGATGTCTTGGAAGTTGAAAATGTCACGAATACTGATTTCTACCTCTAAGTGGCTGTTAATTGAGTTAATTAGGGTTACTGCCAAAAGAGAGTTCCCTCCTAATTCGAAGAAGCCCATTTTGACGCTAATATCAGGTGCATTTTTCCCCAATAATGACGAAAAGATAGAAATAAGAGTTTTTTCAGTGTCTGTTGAAGGTGCAACATAACCTGTGCCTGTCACTTTGGTGTCTGGCTCAGGCAGTGCTTTTCTGTCTAATTTTCCACTGCTGGTGTACGTCAGTTGCTCAACAATCATATAAGCGGATGGCATCATATACTCAGGTAAAACCGTTGCTAAGTGGGACTTAGCCTGGCTTATCATGTCTTGCTCTGCGACGTCATTTGTAACAAGGTAGGCAACTAAGTTTGCACTGGCCCCCTCTCCTTTCATCGCCACAGCAACTTCTTCTATATTTTCCAAGTGTTTCAAATGTGCTTCAATTTCTCCAAGCTCAATTCTGAAACCACGTACCTTGACCTGATCATCAATACGACCTAGATACTCTAAATTCCCATTTTTATCAAAACGAACAAGGTCACCAGTTTTATACAAGCGAGCATTATTTTCTTTACTAAACGGATTAGCAATAAAACGCTCAGTTGTCAGTTGAGGCTGGTTGACGTAGCAGCGAGCAAGACCTACACCACCAATGTAGAGCTCACCGCAGGCGCCCACTGGCACTCTGTTAAAATGCGCATCCAAAACATAGAACTGAATGTTATTGATTGGCTTGCCGATGGGCACGATGGCTGCTTGAGCATCACGCTCTGTTGCCCAATAACTAACATCAATTGTTGCTTCTGTAGGGCCGTATAAGTTGTGTAGCTCTGCCGGATGTAATGTGTGGAACCGTTTAACCAAGTCTGCAGATAATGCTTCTCCGCCGCAAAAAACTCGCTTAACCGATAAGCATTTCGACCATTGGTCTTGCTGTAACATAATAGCGAGCATTGATGGCACAAAATGCAATGTGGTCACTTGTTGCGCCGCAATTAAATCACAAAGATAACTTGGGTCTTTATGTCCCTCTGCTCTGGCAACTATCAGTGTTGCGCCGGCAATGAGTGGCCACATAAACTCCTCAACTGAAATGTCGAAGGTAAATGGTGCTTTTTGCAACATTCGGTCTTCACTGGTGAGCGCATAGTCATACTGTTGCATCCAATCTATTCTATTGACGAGTGCTTGATGCTCAACCATTACCCCTTTAGGCTGCCCCGTCGAACCTGATGTATATATGACATAAGCTAAATTCTTTGATGTAAGGCCCAGCTTGATAGCGTCTGGATTATCGTTTGAGTAGCGCATTAGCTGCGTGTCTGAAGATGGATCATCCAAAGCAAAAAATGCACTGCCCTGATAATCGGTGATGTCCGTAAAACGCTTTTGCCCGATAATGATGCTTGGTTTGGCGTCTTGAACAATATAAGACAGACGTTGTTGCGGAAGTGTAGGATCCAAAGGAACATAAGCGCCACCGGCTTTTAAAGTCGCCAGTATTGCCACTACCATCTCTACGGAACGCTCCGCACAGATACCCACTAAGCTGTCTGGCTTTACCCCTTGTTCAATCAGGTAAGCAGCCAGTTGGTTGGCGCGTTGATTAAGTGTTGAGTAACTCACTTGTTGGGATTCAAATACAACGGCTATAGATTCAGGTGTGCGTGCTGCTTGAGCTTCAATTTGGCTATGAATACACAGATCGTGAGGGTAATCGACAGCGGTATTATTCCACTGTTTTAACAATGATTGATTTGCCAAAGATAGCACAGGGAGCTCTGAAACAGGTTTTTCAGAGTCATTTGCAATACCTTGTAATAAAACCGCAAAGCTTGCATTGATTTGTTCGATCTCTTCTTGAGTAAATAGATCCTTAGCATAGAGCCATGAAAACTCGAGGCCCTGGTTACTTTCTTTGGCCGTTAATGTAAGATCAAATTTGGAGTAAACCTCTGGCAATTCGATAGCTTCAACCTCAATGCCGTTTAGCGTTTCACGTTGAGCACTTTCATGAATCAATGAAAAAGTAATCTGAAAGAGAGGATTGTAACTGTCACTTCGTTCTGGATTTAGTTTATCCACCAGCATATCAAATGACACGCCGTCATTTGCGTAGGCATCTAACACATTTTTTTTAGTTTGTTCTAGTAGTTGCTTAAACCCATGGTTTGTATCTATCTGAGTTCTAAGCACTAATGTGTTAACAAAAAAGCCAATCAAAGGCTCGATATCTTTAACGTTACGCCCTGCTGCAGGACTACCAATTACAATATCATTTTCGCTACTCCACCTGCTTAATAGCAAAGAAAATGCACTTTGCAGTACCATGAACAAGCTGGCGTTATTTTCTTTTGCAAGCAGGCTTAGTTTATCTTTTAGTCCTTTATCAATCTGATATTTTGATACTTCACCAACATACGTCGGTCTGGCTGGTCTAGCGCGTCCCTTAGTCAATTGATGTACATTGGGAATATCATGTAATTGTGTTTGCCAATACTCTAACTGTTTTTCAAGCTCGCCACTTTGAGATAACTCATGCTGCCAGTATGTAAAATCAACATACTGAATCGGTAAGTCCGACAATGTGTTACCATTTCCAGCACTGATAGACTGATAGAGTTGCGTAAATTCTTTTACTAGTACACCCATAGACCAACCATCAGATGCGATATGGTGGACTGTCAGCGCCAATACATATTCATTTTCAGACAGCGTGATAAGCATTACTCTGATTGGCCATTGTGTATCCAATGCAAATGATGAGTTTACTTCTTGTTGCACTATTTTCTTCATTTCATGATCACGAGTAGCTGGCTCGAGATCAGTTAGACTGTGATGTTGGATTGTCACACTCTGTGCTGGATGAATCTTTTGATGTGCTGTATCACCCATTAATACGTAAGTCGTTCTCAGTACCTCATGGCGCTCGACGATAGTGTCTAATGTCTGCTGCAAAACGTGTTTGTCCAAGCTGCCAGTAAGCCTCAAAATTGCGGGTATATTGTACTGTGGGCTACCACCACTAATTTGGTCTGTCAGCCACAGCCTTTGCTGTGCGAAGGACAGTTTGGCAAACTGAGAGTCGATAGAGCACTTAGCTATCTTTTGACTACGTTGCGTTTGGTTTTTGTTAAGCTGGTCAATTAATTGCACTTTATTTTCTCGGATCAGCTCAAGTAGCGATGGTTCAACTGCTTTGCCTTTGGACTGTATTTTTAATTTATTGTCATTAACGCCAAGGGTAATGTTGTTATTTTCTAGCAATTGAATCAATTCACAGGTTGTCATACTTAATTCCTATTTTTAAGTAACTATTTCGTGGCACTGACCTACATCCGTAAGGCAGTGCCAACATAGATTATTTTTATGTGACTTTACTCATACTTCAATGATTTAACCGGCTCTGAGTTAGCAGCTTTAAAACACTGCAACGCGACAGTGATACATGCCACTATCACAATGCTGATGCTGACTGAAGCATACATAAAGAATGAAAAATCAACTTGAGATGAGAAGGTTGTCATAAACGAATTAATGGCCAAATATCCAAGTACGCAAGATGCTAAACATGCAAAAATGATGGGTTTGATGAAATCCCACGCTAATAGCGCGACGATTGACCCCGAGGTAGCACCTAACACTTTACGTACACCAATCTCTTTGGTGCGTCTTTGTGTTGCATAAAACGCTAGCGCATACAGGCCCAGTACCGCCATACCAATTGTAATAATGCTTGCAAAAAACGCAGCTTTACTAATACCGGCTGTTTTGGCGTTAATAACATCATTAAAGAGCTGTTCGTAGAACACGCGATCTACAGGGACGCCCGGGTGGTGTTTTGCCCACACAGCATCAATATGATCTAACGCCAACGCGACTTTACTAGGGTCGATTCTGATAATAAGACCACGTAAACTCGAGTTACTTGCTTTTAAGATGCCCGTCGAACGGCTGGTGTTTTCCACGCCACCACTCATTCTAAAGTCATCAATAACACCAATAATGCGATATTTGTAACCATCCTGAGCCAAAATTTCGTCTATGGCCTGCTCTGGTGTAGAGAACCCAAAACGATCAGCGGTTGATTTTGTAATGACCACGCTGTAGGTCGGTGATTTGTCTACTGCACCTTCCATAAATGGCATGAAATCGGCTGGGTAGTCTTGAGAGAACCCGCGACCAGCTAATAGGTTTAAATCAAAAGTTTCAATGTACCTATCATCAACAAAGATAGTGCTCGCTTGTACGGACTCCTCGTTACTTTTTCCTTCAATTTTCCATGAGCTATACACACCCGTTCTAAGTGGTGGCGCCGCAGATTTAGCAACATTGAGTACGACAGGATCACTTAAGAAATCATTGATCATTGCTTGATAGTTAAACTGATTTGGATTGAGTCTGTTATATTTGCTGTCTAATGTGACGACGTTGAAGCGGTCAAAGCCTACGTCCATCGTTTTTAAATGTGAAATTTGTAAGTAAATAGCCAAAGCCAGTAATATCAATGTACCTGAAAATGCAAATTGGATAACTGTTACAATCGTTTTGCCACGACCATTGCCGTTACGCAGTAAGTTGCCGCTGAGTACTTTGGCTGTCTCGGCGCGTGATAGGAATACGGCCGGAATACTACCAGCAATAAAACCAATTAAAGCAATAAACAAAACTAAGATAACAAGAAAATCAACTTGGAAAAGGTTTCCTGCTGTTAATGCTGTATTTGTCAGGTTAGCGTACGCAGGCAGCACGAGGTAGACGACTGGGATAGAAATTAAAAATGCAATGAAAGTTAACAGATATGACTCCGTTAAAAATTGCACGTAAAGCTGCCCAGTTTTAGCACCAAGGGATTTTCTGACGCCAATCTCTTTCATTCTCGTTGGTAATTGAGAAATAGATAGGTTGACAAAATTAATAGCAGCGCTGACTAAAATAAGCACAGAGAATAAAGATAAGCCCCACAAAACGACCTTGCGGTTATTACTTCTTGATTCGTTATTTACCTGACGTTCACTCAAATAAATATCGGCCAATGGTTCTAACATAAGAGTCAGATCCATTTTTTTTGCTCTTGCTTGTTGTTGTTCAGGAATATTGCGTGAAATAAAGCTCTTTAGGTCTTGGCTGATTTCTTGTGCAGCAACATCATTTTCGACTGTCAGGTAGGTGGCCGTTCTTCCGAACCTAAACCACGATGGATTGTGCATAAAGTTTTTGCCATAGCGTTGTTGGCCACTCAATGCTGAAACGATTATGCCTAGATCAATATGTGTGCTTTTTGGCAGGTCTTTAAAAACGGCTGTGACCTTTAATGATACTTTATCGTCCAGTAGAAGCGTTTCACCGATTGCCGGTTTGTCGCCAAAATATTGTTCAGCAACCGATTCGCTTATAATAACAGCATTAGGTGCATTGAGTACATCTGTACTGTGCCCACCAATAAAGTCCAGAGCAAATATGTTTAAAATATCTGACTCGGCCCAGTAATAGTTATGCTCCATAGACTTCATGCCTAACGCAAATTCGCCAAAGCCGCCAGTTACCCTCGCAATGTGCTTTATCTGTGGGTAATCCAGCGCCATTTTGGGAGCAATGGGCTCGGCCGTTCTAGCAGAGTTAACTCGGTGGTCTGTCGTATAACTTGTGCCTACGCGATAGATGTTTTGCCAATTAGAAAAGTGCTTATCATAGCTATTTACAAAATGCACATGCATCAAAACTAGGATGCTACATATTAAACCAATCGCTAAGCTAAGTATTTTAATAAACGATAAAAAAGCCGATGTTTTTATGCTTAAAAGTGACGAATGTAGATAATGCCCGAACATCTAATTCACCTCTTGTGCAGCAACAGCTTTATCTTTGACGGCGTCTATAGCACTTTCTGGCACTAATGTGCCATCAAGGATGCGTACGATACGAGATGCAAAGTTAGCATGCTCACTAGAGTGCGTTACCATTATGACTGTTGTGCCTTCGCTATTTAGCTCTTTGAGTAGATGCATCACTTGGTCGCCATTGGTTGAATCTAAGTTACCAGTGGGCTCATCCGCAAGTAAAACCTTAGGCTCTCCAACGATAGCGCGTGCAATAGCAACTCGCTGTTGCTGACCCCCTGATAGCTGCTTCGGGTAGTGGCTTGCACGATGATCCAAAGCAACTCTTTTTAGTACGGTCTCTACTTTGTCTTTTCGCTGTGCTGCAGGGACGCCTTGATACCGTAAGGCCAGTTCAATATTTTGGAAAACAGTGAGTTCATCAATCAAGTTAAAGCTCTGAAATATAACGCCTATATTTGATCTTCTGATGTCTGCACGTTGGTTCTCTGACCAGCCTGCTAATTCTTTTCCATTGAAAAAATATTGCCCTGTTGAGGGACTATCTAATAGTCCAAGCATATTTAGTAATGTTGACTTACCACCACCAGAAGGGCCCATGATCGAGACAAAGTCTCCTTCATTAATTTCAAGATCGATGTTATTTAAAGCTGTAGTTTCAATGTTAGAAGTTTGATGGACTTTAGTTATGCCCTTTAACTGAATTAGGGTTTTTGTTGTTTTCATTTTGTTCTCTCTACGTAGTATTAAAGGGGGAGCCACCCCCTTATTAAATTTCAATTTCGAAAATTTCTTCGCTGTTTGCCGGATCGCTGTCTATCTTCTGATAGCCAAAACGTGAAGCAACTTCACTGGCAGGCTCACCCAAGAAGTCCTCAGTGATAAACTCTCGCCAACGTTCGGCAACATTGTTGTCTATCTGCTTGTGATCATGAAACTTTACATCTCCGAGCATTTTTGAAAGGGGATGAATGGCATCGGTCATTTTTCCTTTTGCGTCTTTTGTTGGTTCCAGCATCTGCGGTGTGAACTCAATATTCAAAAACTCGCATAGTTCTTTCGTTACTCGCTCAGGTTCATTTACTAGTTCTTCAAACGTAACAAGGTGATGTCTATCACTCGAAACATGCTCTAAAAACTTGAGAATATTCTGATGACACAGCGTCCAAACCAACTCACCTAGCTCTGCCTCTGAGTAATCATGGTCATAAGGAAATAGAAGCTGCGAAATCTTCACTTCCTTAAAGGAATTAATCATGCCGTAAGGGTGGCGAACCAAATGAATATACTTTGCACCTTCAAAGTCGTCTTCAGCTCGCTTTAGAGTTTCTAGATCTAAAGCATAGCTCGCTGTCTTATCGACTAAGATCTTTCCTTCAATGCTGTTTTGTAAGAAACCATAGAAATCCTTGGTAGACATATTTTGTGCCTCTAATGCTCCCATTGTAGAGACAGCTTCTTCCATTGAACAGTTGTTAATTGCCATTAGGAAACGGATCACGCCTTCAAGTCTGAATTCTCCTTTGAGTGATGCAAAATGTTGCTTTCTTTCTTGCAATGAATTGAAAGACAAAAGCTCTAGTTCTGGTGGGGAAGATAGTTCTGGGCTACCTGCAAGCATCGCACGCAGTAGGGTTGAGCCTGATCTGGGCGGAGATAATACAAAAACAGCTGGGCTATTTTTGTTTTTATCATTTGTCTGCTTGGCTTCAAGGCTCGGGATAACCAGCTTTAAGCTCTCTAAATCAGCGTTATTCAGCAGTGTACCTGAAGCGCGTTTTCTGTCCTCACTGATGTCTTGCATCGTTAATATACCGCACTCTACTATGGCTTCGCCATAATGCTTCTTCAAGTACTTAGCTAAATCAACCACGGTGGGGGCTTCGAATACAGCAACCACATAAATGATTTGATTTAGCTTGTCCTGAAGCAGATTCACCATAGTCGCAGCAAGTAAAGAGTGACCGCCTAAGCTAAAGAAGTTGTCATTTCTTCCAACGCGCTCAACACCTAGAATATCTTCCCATAATTCGCATAACATAGCTTCTACGGGATTCTCGGCGGGGGTATATTGCTCCTGCTGTCGATTAGTTTCATTTGGCGCTGGTAGCTTCTTTCTGTCTACTTTGCCATTTGCCGCTTTTGGCAAATCAGCTAAGAAAACAATGAAGGCAGGTATCATGAACTCTGGTAACTTCGTTTTTAGGTACGCTTTTAACTGCGTGGTTTTAGTTTGATGCTCAGCCTCTGAAAGTTCAACGCCCGATGCAGAAATATATGCAACCAAATGATCCACTCCGTTGTTATCGTTCCACACAGCAACCACCACTTCTTCTGTATTGTTAAGCTGTGCAATGTGCATTTCTATTTCAGGTAGTTCGATACGGTATCCATTGACCTTAACCTGTAGATCCGTTCTGCCAATAAAGTCAATATTACCATCTGGCATCCAACGAGCATAATCACCTGTTTTATATAAACGTTTTGGCACTGTACCATCGAATTGACACTGTATAAAGCGCTCATTAGTCAATGCTGGTTTGTTGAGGTATTCTCTCGCCAATCCTTGACCTGCGATATATAGCTCGCCTTGAACACCAACTGGGCTTGGTTGCATTTGCTCATTTAAGATGTACAACTGTGCGTGTGGTACAGCTTTACCTATTGGGACGGACGTTCCACTATGGTTTTGTTCACAGTTATAAACACTACTCCAAACAGCCGCTTCGGTCGGCCCATATTCGTTGCTTAAAATACACGTATCGCTGTTGTGTTGTTCATGGTGCTGATGCACCAACGTTGGCGGACATTCCTCACCTGCAACTATGACTCTTTGTAATGATGCTGGCATTGGCATCTTTGCATTAAGCATACTGCGGTATACACTAGGTAGTGTCAGTAAGTGACTGATTTCTTCACTATTGATTACACCATTGACCTTTGCAAGGTCAAAACCTTCGTCCATATCGATGATAACTAGTTTCGAGCCACTAACTAACGCCCAAAATATCCCAGCAACAGAGCTATCAAACGCATAGGATGAAAATAGTGCAAAGCTACTTGGCGTTTCTGGATACACAAACAACCTTGACTCTGTTGAGCTGGCTAAGTTGCGGTGTTCAACGGCTACCCCTTTAGGTTGGCCAGTGGAGCCTGAGGTATAGATTATGTAAGCCAGATCAGTGGATGCAACACTCACTTCTTTAGGTAATAGGTCTGAATCTGAGTATTTAGATAGTAACTGTCGAGACTGTGTGCGTCGAATATCAAACAGTTCACAGTCAAAAGCACTAAACTTACTACTTAAGGACTCTTCAGTCAGAATTATCTGGACATTAGAGTCTTCAACCATATAGCTCAAACGCGTATCTGGGTATGAGGGGTCAAGTGGCACGTATGCACCACCGGCTTTTAAAACCCCTAAAATGCCTGCAACTATTTCAACGGAACGTTTAACACACAAGCCTACTAAGGTGTCAGCTTTGACGCCTTGCTCGATTAACAAGCGTGCTATTTGGTTAGACCATTCATTTAGCTCTTGATAAGTAACAGATGTATCCTTACAAGACACCGCGACACTTTCAGCGTGTAAATAGCACTGCTGCGTAAACTTATCTAGAATGGTTTCACATGATGGTTGCGTGCTTGCAATACCACTCCAGTTTTGCAGCTGTGTCACTTCTGCTTGACAGAGCATGTTACATTGATAGATATCGCTACAAGCTTCATCCATCATAGCAATAAGAATATTGCGTAAATGCCCAAGTACTTGAGTGATAGTTTTATGTGAGTATTCGTTAGGTCGGTATCCCAATTTGACAGTCAAGGTTTCTTGTAACCCTATCGACAGGGTCAATTCATAGTTAGTCTTCCCTTCAACACTCATACTTTCGACGTCAAAACCTGCAGCGTTGGCTTGCGATGAAAGAGATTTATCCATTGGGTAGTTTTCAAATACAATCAATGAGTTAAATAGGTTTTCTCCTTCAACGCCAGAGAGCCTTTGAATCTCTACTAATGGCAAATATGCGTATTGGTTGCTTTGCTGGAACTCTTGTTGTAACTGTGCAATTAGCGCATCAACCTGCTGTATTCCCTTAAAGGAAACTTTCACAGGAATCGTATTAATAAATAGCCCTAACATGGTATCAACGTCTTTGACTTCAGCTGGACGCCCTGACACTGTAGCACCGAATACAACCTCATCTTCACCATTATATTGATGCAGCAAATAACTCCAGGCTAATTGCACGAGTGTATTTACAGTTGTTTGTTTGGTTTTCGCCAGCTGTTTGAGCTTGTTAGTCTCATACTCGTCAAGCACTAACGATTGCTTGCTATAGCTTGACTCATTATCAGGTTGCTCAAAGCTCTTCACTGCTAATGTAGTTGGCGAGTCAATATGTTTAAGTAATGAGTGCCAATATTCACGTGCTTTTTCATTATCTTGCTGACCCAGCCAAGCAATGTAATTTTCGTAAGACGCAGGTAACTCAATCGGTTGCTGTTCTCCAGAGCATAGGGCGCGATAAGCAGCCAGTACTTCTTTGAAAATAATTGGGAAACACCAACCATCGGTTAATACATGGTGCTGGCTCCAAAGGACTTGATAACGGTTGTTACCTAAATTGAAAAATGCTAATCGGATCAATCCACCGGCTTCAAAATCAAACCCTTTGTTTGCGTCTTGTGACAAGTAGGCATTAAATCTATCTTGCTGCTCAGCTTTGGGGAGTTGTGACCAGTCCTCTTCATACCATGATAATTCTGACGCTTTCAAAACAAGTTGCAATAGTTCGCCATGCTCATTCACAAACGCAGTTCTAAATATATCATTGCGATCTAATAACTTTTGCCAAGCTGCATGAAACTTCTCCTTGTTAACATGTCCTTTCAACTCAAAGTGGATCTGGTTGGTATAAGCCCCTTTCTCCATCACACTGTGGAACCATAGCCCTTTTTGCATAGGGGCTGCAGGGTATATGCGCTGTAAACTTGGGTAACTATCATACCACTTATCAACTTGCTGTTGTGATAGGTCCACTAACGGGAAGTCAGATGGAGTAAACCCACCATGCTCCGTTTTGACACAATGATCAATGACATCAATCAGTGCTGTTTGAATACTCACACTTAGGGCGTCTATGGTTGCTGCGTAATACTGTTCTTCACTGTAGTCCAATTCGAGTAGTAGCTTGCCTGAGAGGATTTTACCTGTGAGTGCTAGCTGCTGGTCTCGTGCTTTAGCTTCACTAATACTGCTTCCGATATTCTCCTTTGCTAACTGGAAAGCACTTGCATTACCAACACTTTGGTCCAGTTGTCCTAGGTAGTTGAACAACAGTTGTGGTGCATTTTCTTGTGCCTTTGCTAGTAGCTCACTATCTTGTCGATGTGAAAGCAGCAACCCATAGCCGATTCCGTTGTGCTGCGTTTGACGGTTTAGCTCTTTGATTGATTTGATAACGTGACCAATATCATCACTTGGGCTAGACAGGACCAATGGATACATGCTTGTAAACCATCCTACTGTTTCACTGAGATCCCAGTCTGTGTTATCCATCTCACGACCATGGCTCTCTAATGTGATTCTATGCTTAGTATTACCACTCCAATTACGTAATCCAATATACACCGATGAAAGTAGTAAATCATTGATTTTAGTCTGGTAAGCCCCATTACATTGATGTAAAAGTTTATCAGTATATTCGACATCAAGATGTACAGGAGATGCGTTTGAAGTCGCTAGTTCAGGTCTATTTTTGCTGACGCTATCAATTGGTAAAGGTGGCACATCATCTTGCAATTGAGATAGCCAATATGATTTTTCTTGCTCGATTCCATCGCTGTGCGCAAACTCATTTAACACCATGCCCCATTGCTGCAATGATGCAGTTTTGGTATAGCTGTTTATGGCTGAGTTATCACGCAATTGTAAGTAGAACTGTTCCAGATCGCGAAGCATTACGCGCCAAGAGACCCCATCCACAATTAAGTGATGTACCACAATAAATATGCGTTGTGCATCGAGCTGCTCAATATCATCAGCGTAGAAGCGAACGACTTTGATAAGGTTTCCTTTTTCTAAATCAAAGCTCTCTTGCCAATGTTGACACCGTTTGTGAATGAACTCAGCTCTTTGTTCTGGCTGTGAAGGTAGCATTTCACTGGCACAGATAGTGTCGACTTGGCTTGTGCTCAGCGCAAGATGCTCGGCTTCCCATTGACCTTGTTCGTCTTTTGAAAATGCGAGTCTCAGTGCATCATGTTTTTCCAATAATGCTTCAACCACTGAGCGCAGCATGTCATGAGATATCTCCTCGCGAGGCGTCAACAATACCGCTTGATTGTAATGATGAACTGCAACACTTTCGCCACTGAGATATTGCTTTTGAATTGGCAGCATGTCCAATTTGCCACTAACAACTTGTGCTGGCGCATTATTTGGCTCAGATTGCTGCGGTTCAGTTGCAAGGTGTGCAGTTAAACGCTCGATAGTTTGGTATTCAAACATTTGTTTCACAGTGATGTCGATACCTAGCCCTTTAGCGCGACTAACAACTTGTAATGATAAGATAGAATCACCACCGACCGCAAAGAAATTGTCGGTAATACCCACTCTTTTGAGTCCAAGTAAATCTTGCCAAACCCCACATAAGCAGTTTTGCATCGTCGTGGTTGGTGCAACGTACTTTTGTGTGCGCTGCAGATTGACATCCACACTTGGTAAGCGTTTTTTATCAACCTTGCCGTTTAAAGTAAGTGGAATAGAATCAAGCAGCATAAATGCACTTGGGATCATATATTCAGGGACTTGCAAACTCAGTTCCTGTCTCACTTTCTCAATTAGAGTGTGTTCATCTTCTGTTATGCCGCTTGATGCCACTAGATAAGACACCAATCGCTTATTATTACCTTCACCAGTCGCGACAACGATGGCCTGTTGAAGATACTCGCTGGCATTTAATTTGGCTTCAATCTCTGCGGGCTCTACGCGGAATCCTTTGAGATTAATTTGTTCATCGGTTCTGCCTATATACTCAAGTTCGCCACAGGCTAGATAGCGAACTAAATCTCCAGTGCGATAAAGTGTTTTGCAAGTACCAATTGTTGTTGGATTGGCCACAAACTTTTCTGCACTCAGCTGTGGATTGTTTAAATAGCCCTGAGCTAACCCATCACCGCCGATAAATAACTCACCTATCGCACCGATAGGCTGCATGGTCATACTATTGTTGAGCACTAACAACTGAGTATTATGAATTGGTGTACCAATAGGAATATTGTGTGATAAGTCATTTACATCAGAGATTTTTTCAATGCTGTATGTGCTACAACCTACTACCGTTTCAGTCGGGCCATACTCATTGATATACAAGCTGTTTGAGGAAATACGTGATTTCCAAGGTGAAAGCACTTTTTGTGTCAACTGCTCACCACCAACGACAAATACATGCTCAACGTCATGACGTGTTTGTTCAACAATCTGCGTACTCAATACATCTAGGTGTGCAGGTGTTATTTTAAACAACCAAGCATGTGCGTCATTCACTATGATGCTTTTCAATTCGTCTATAACATCAACAGACTCAGGTAGTAATCTTACTCTTTTACCGATAGCCAATGGTGCGAACAAAGACGTGAGTGTTGCATCAAATGATAGTGACGAGCTTACGATTGAGCCTATGAGGTGTTCAGCCAAGTAATGCTCACAGGCATAAGTAAGATAGTTGACTGCGCTTTGATGGCTTATCATTACGCCTTTGGGGTTACCTGTCGAGCCAGATGTATAAATGACATAAGCCAAATCTTTAGATGGCTGATCTAAAGGCGCCGTCATAATATTCTCTGCGCTATAAGTATGTAGCTTATTGTCAGAGCTATGATCAAAAATAAATTGCTGACTCTGTACACCATTCAAGGCGGACGTGTAATCCATTTTCGTCAATACAAAAGCTGCTTGCGAATCCGCTAGAATGTGTTTCACTCTAGCTGTTGGTAGTCCAACATCGATAGGTAAGTATACCGCCCCTGCTTTCAATATCCCAAGTACCGACACAACCATTTCAAACGATCTGTCTAGGTAGATAGCAATCGTGGCATTACTCGGTAGCTGCTGTGCAATAATATGAGCTGCCAAACGATTACTGGCCTCATTCAGTGCTTGATAACTCCATTGTTGATCGCCTATTTGTAGTGCAACCTGTTGAGTGTTTCGGGCAACTTGCGCCTCAAATAAATGATGTAGATGAATATCATCTTGGTAGGCCACCTCGGTTTGATTCCAACGAGACAATTGCTCAATATCAGCGTTAGGGACGATCGGTAGCTGCTCAATACATGAATGAGGTTGTTTGACAATAGCCGTTAACAAGGTTTCAAAACTTTCACTGAGCCTTGTGATGGTCTCTTGAGTGAAGATATCGGTCGCAAAAATCCAATTTATGTCTAACCCGTGTTCTGTTTCGTATATTAAAAGATCTAAGTCAAATTTCGCATAGACTTGTTCACTTTCCAACCTTGTTACTTCTATATGATCTAGTTCAAACTCAACTTGCTCATTATTTTGCAATGTCATTGACACTTGGAATATTGGCGAGTGGCTCAAGCTTCTTTGTGGCTGTAATTCATCTACCAGCATTTCAAAGGGTACAGATTGATTATCGTAGCCGGCCAAGATATGCACTTTGTTATTTTGCAGTAACGTCAGAAAGTCTGGGTTGCCAGATAAATCCGTACGATAAACTAGCGTATTCACAAAAAAGCCAATCAATCCTTCAAGGTCCTGATGCGTTCTTCCTGCAATTGGGCCACCTACTACAATGTCATTTTCACCACTCCAACGACCTAATAGAACAGCAAATGCGCTTTGTAACACCATAAATAAACTAGCACTTTGGTCTTTAGCTAAGTCATTTAACTGGTCTGATAATGCCTTATTGATCCTCTGGTTGATTTGCTGCCCATTAAAGCTTTGTGATGCCGGGCGAGGTTTATCAAGAGGCAGGCTATGTATCAAAGGTAGGCCTTCGAGATACGTTAACCAATATTGTAATTGTGATTCCGCTTGTTCACTTTGCAGTTGCGATCGTTGCCAATTTGCATAATCTGCGTACTGAATTGTAAGTGTGGGTAAGGTAGCTTCTTTTGCACTGTTATAAGCAGAATATAGATGCATAAACTCTTTAATAAGCACATTAACAGACCAACCATCAGAGGCGATATGATGCATTGTAAATAGCAATACATGCTCCCGTTTACTGATACGTATTAGACTGACGCGTAAAGGCCACTGTAGCGTTAAGTCAAAGGCTTGTTGCGCATCCTGAGCTATAATTTCATTTAACTTAGGTACTTGGTCATCACAAGCAAGTTCGCTTAGATCAACCTTTGTAATTTCGATACTTGCAACGGGCTCAATGACTTGAACTGCACCGTTAGTTTGTTCAACAAATACCGTTCTTAGGCTTTCATGTCTTGCAACGATTGAATCTAACGATTTTTGAAGTGCTAGGTGGTCCAGTTCACCCTTTAATCTTAAGGCTGAAGGCATATTGTATTGCGCACTCCCACCTTCAAGCTGATCAATAAACCACAGTCTTTGTTGTGCAAATGAAAGCGCTAGCGGCTGCGTTCTTGAAACGGGTGCAATTTGAATGGTTCCTTGGGTATCCAAAGAATCAATATACTGTGCTAAAACTTTGATACAGCTGTGTTCAAACAATACACGTACATTGATGGCTTTACCAAACGTCTTGTTACACTCACTCACAACTCGAGTGGCAAGCAACGAGTGACCACCAAGCGCAAAGAAATTGTCATTTACACCGACTTGTTCTAGTTCTAAAAGGTGCTGCCATTGCTCACAAAGCAGTTGCTCTGTGTATGTCTGTGGCGCCACATACTCGGCTTGCTGTAGATCATCTACGCTCAAAATTGGCAAGGCTTTTTTATCTACTTTACCATTGCTGGTTAATGGCAACTGCTCCAAAGCAATAAATACATCTGGCACCATATATTCTGGTAGTGAGTTACCCAGATCTGTTTTCAGTTCTGAACTGAGCGTTTTATTCACTTCATTTAGCTGCGGGAAGTTGGCTTCATACGACTGTCGATAAGCACTTCTGGCTTGAATTAAAGCGCCCTCTTGACGACTAAAAATAATGTCTAGTTGATCGCGTTCGTCTTGTGACCAAGTTAAGCCAACATAGTATCCACACTGCTCTGCATACGTTAACAGTGCTTCGAATTCAGTTACTTTTTGTTGGGCTGACTCAGTTAATGACCCAGGCTTCGCAGCGGGTTTTATCACTCGCTGGCTTTGCCATTGGCTTAACCCTTCAGACAAAATAACGTCATCTTGAATACGGTAATTCTCTACGCCTGAAACACCAAAACATGTTGAGCTTTGTTCATCTAACAAGGTTTTGATTTGCGCCAGCGAGGTGAAATCATACCAAGCTTGCGGTGAAACGGGGCTTTCTGACTCGTTTGCACCTATGTGTAACGTCACATCATAGCGATAACGCAACATTTCGTTGTCGCCGTGTCCGCGTTTTACTTGAATATCAATACGGGTGATCTCAGGGTAATGTATCTGTAGTTGAGCAAAGTAAGAAGGGCTTAGTAAAAGTTCCTGTTCCTGTAGTAAACGACGTTGTACTCGATTCGACAGTGTCCCCACTGTGGTATTCGTTTGCAAGAAACTATGTTCAACCGCAGTATGGTGAGCTAAAACTAAATCTAAGTTACGAATATCACCTAACATCACCTTACCGCCGCTGCACACTTTAGGTAGGAGGCTCTCAATAACTTGGTTTAAGTACTGGTAGTTAGGGAAGTATTGTATTACAGAGTTAATCACTACCGTGTCAAAGTATGAATTAGGCAAATGTGATATTGCCAACGCATCTCCGTGGGCTAACTCAACATGAGACCAGCCTTTTTTCGCAACGCCCGCTTTAACAAGAGACAGAGCTTGAGTTGATAAGTCAATGGCTGTAACAGATTCACAATGTTGAGCATAGCGGTAAAGTAATAAACCTGTACCACAACCGATTTCAAGCAAACTCTTAGGTTTGAGTGCTTGAATACGCTCGACTGTGCCATCAAGCCACTCACGCATTTGTGGGGTAGCGATAGCATCACCGGTGTAACTGTTATTCCAACCAATAAAGTTAGATTCGGTGTCAAAGTCATTTTCAGACTCGGTATATTGTTCCTCGAATACATCTTGCCATTGGCTTACAATGCTTTGGTTTGAAAGCCTTGCAGCTTCATCAAGATAGCTTCGTGCAGGACAAACGTGAGCAACAAGCTGTTTATCACCATTAGATTTTTCATTAATAGTTACGATGGCATTGCTAAGGCGCGCATTTGCAGCCAAAGTATGCTCAATTTCTCCAAGTTCAACCCTAAAACCACGCAATTTAACCTGATCATCACTTCTACCAACATACTCTAAGTTGCCATCATTACGATAACGCACTAAATCACCGGTTTTATACAAGCGAGCACCGGAGCGTGTGCTAAATGGGTTGTTAATAAAGCGCTCGGATGTTAAATCTGGTCTATTGATATAACCGGCAGAAACCCCCTCTCCTCCAACATACAGCTCACCGATGGCGCCCACATGAACCTGTTGTCTATGCTTGTCCAATACATAAGCGCTTAGGTCTGGAAGCGGCTTGCCTATCACATTGACGTCACTACTTTGTATGCCATTTGCATAAATAGGATTGAATGTAACATGCACTGTAGTTTCGGTAATACCGTACATATTGATCAATTGTGTGTGTGTGTTGGCATAGCCTTGATGCCATAAACCGACGGTATCTTGGCTTAGCGCCTCACCACCGAATATCACGTACTTTAATTCATTTAAACCAGCGTAATTGTCATTCGTTGTCACCGTGAGTAGGTGTTTAAATGCTGAAGGAGTCTGGTTTAAGACCGTAACATTGTGTTGCTCTATCAATTTTAAGAACTGGTTTGCATCTCTAGATACCCAGTAAGGCACTATTAGCAAACGAGCGCCGTTAAATAACGCTCCCCAGATTTCCCATACAGAAAAGTCAAAAGCATACGAATGAAATAGAGTCCAAGTATCGGTGTCATCAAAGTTAAACAACGAAGAGGTGTTCGTAAACAGACGTACAACATTATGATGCGTTACACCCACACCTTTAGGTTTACCTGTTGAGCCTGAGGTATAGATCACATAGGCTAAGCTTTGCGCATTATTATGTGCCACAATTGGCTGTTGAGATGGGTATTTATCGAGTAAATAGCGTGTCTCTTCACTGTCAATACAAACGAGTGCCACATTGAATTGCTCTGCCTTTTCTAGCAACTTAGACTGAGTTAACAGCAACTTAATCTCGCTGTCCTCGACAATATATTGGGCTCTACTTTGTGGGGAGTTTGGATCAATAGGCACATAGGCTGCACCCGATTTAAGTACCGCTAAGATTGCTATCAGCATGTCGATAGAACGTTCTACAAAAACCCCGACCAACGCTTGAGGCTCTAAACCTTGCTCAGTTAAATAATTGCAAAGCTGATTGGCTTTGTCATCTAATTGCTGATAGGTGAGTTGTGTATCTTCACATAATACCGCAATGGCATGTGGCGTTTGTTTAACTTGCGACTCAAAAACAGTGTGGATACTTTGGCTTTCAAAGCGCTCTACACGACCTTGCTTAGCCCAAGCGAGTAACTTACTTGTATCGTGAGGTGTTAAGTAATTAATGTTCTCGACTAAACAATTTGGATTCTCAGTGATACTGGTTAGTAATACCTCAAAACTCTGACCTAAGCGGGTAATTGTGTCTGTGTTGAAAATATCAGTTGCATACAACCAATCAACTGCTAATCCTTCTTCTGTTTCTTTTAAAAACAGCGAAAGGTCAAATAGCGTAAGTGAATCATGCGGGTCAGATATTTCAACCTCAAGGTCTGGCAGAACTAACTCAACATCCTCGTTGTTTTGTAACGTAATCGACACTTGGAAGATAGGAGAGTAACTTAAGCTACGCTCTGGCTGTAACTCATCAACAAGCATTTCAAATGGAATAAGCTGATTATCATACGCTTCTAAATTGTTGACTTTATTATGTTCCAAGACGGTTAAGAAATCTGGATTACCTGTGAGATCGGTTCTATAAACAAGTGTGTTAACAAAGAAGCCGATCAGGCTTTCAAGATCTTGGTGTGTACGTCCAGCAATAGGGCTCCCCATTACGATATCGCTTTCACCACTCCAACGACCTAACAAAACAGCAAAGGCACTTTGCAACACCATAAATAAACTCGCATTGTGGTCATTTGCCAAACGATTGAGTTTGTTTAACAACTCCTTGCTAAATACTTGTTGGATCTTATGGCCTGCAAAGCTTTGCTTGGCAGAACGAGGTCTATCTAAAGGCAAGCCATGCACTAATGGCAACCCTTCTAAGCGCGCCAGCCAATAATCTAGCTGTGCGTTTGCTCCTTCACTGGCCAAGTGCGTTCGTTGCCACTGTGCATAGTCCGCATACTGAACCTTTAGCTGCGGCAATATAGCTGTTTTGCCTTGACAATGTGCTGAGTATAAATCTCTGAACTCTTTAATAAGTACACTTACAGACCAACCATCTGACACGATGTGGTGCATCGTAAATAGCAACATATATTCATCGGATGCTAAGTGGACCAAGCTGACACGCACAGGCCACTGTTGGCTGAGATCAAAAGCGCGTTGTGACTGTTCGGTAACAAACCTATTGAGATAGGTAGACGCATACACTTCATCTTTCGTACGCAAATCTACCTCAGTGATCGGAAGTTGTGAGACAGGTTCGATAACTTGAACAGGCTGGCCGTCACTTTCTTTGAAAATAGTTCGCAGACTTTCGTGTCTTGCGATGATGTCATCCAAAGATGCTTGTAGCGCAGCAAAATTCAAAGAGCCTTTTAATTTCAATACCGCCGGCACGTTGTACTGAGCACTCCCTCCTTCGAGTTGGTCAATAAACCAAAGTCTCTGCTGTGCAAAAGAAAGTGGTAAAGGCTGAGCTCTTGATGCGCGCACAATATGAGTCGCTTGCTCAGACGCTAGAGAGTCAATATACAAAGCTAGTTCGCGAATGTGACTGTATTCAAACAGTGCACGTACGCTGATGGTCTTACCAAATACAGCACTGCAAGCACTGACGACTCTAGTTGCCAGTAGTGAGTGACCACCTAAGGCAAAGAAATTATCATTTACACCCACTTGCTCTAGATCTAAGAATTGCTGCCACTGTTCACACAAAATATGCTCAGTAGGAGTAGTTGGTGCCACATACTCTGTCTTTTGCAAATCAAACACATTTATGTTCGGCAGTGCTTTTTTATCTACTTTACCGTTTGCAGTTAATGGTAAGTGCTCTAAAGCAATAAATGCGTCTGGAAGCATATACTCTGGGAGTGTTTTACTTAGCTCATTTCTAAGCTCTGCACTGAGCGCTTTATTCACTTCATTAAGCTGTGGGAAGTTGGCTTTGTACGTTTGGCAATACTCCCCTCTTGCCTGAATAAGGGCTCCTGCATCTTGGCTAAAGATAATATCTAGTTTTGTACTATGCTCTTGTGACCAAGTGACACCACAGTGATAGCCGCATTGCTGAGCATAAGTGAGTAATGATTCTAGCGCTTCTACCTGTTGTTGTGCATGGGTAGTCAACGAGCCAGGTTGTGAAACCGGTTTTATCATTCTCGTGCTTTGCCATTGGCTTAAACCTTCTGACAACGTGACATCATCAACAATTCTATGGTTATCTACTCCTGATACACCAAAACATGTTGCACTTTGTTCTGTTAAGAGGATCTCAAGCTCAGAGATAGACGTAAAGTCATACCAAGTTTCAGGCATGATAATGGCGCTTTCGCTATTGTCACCTTTGTGTAAAACAACATCGTAGCGATAACGCAACATTTCGTTATCGCCGATACCACGCTTTACGAGTATATCAACATGCGTTATTTGCGGATAACGCGTCTGTAGTTGGGTAAAGTATGATGGGCTTAAAAGTAGCTCTTGCTCTTGTAATAATCGACGTTGCACACTACTGGAGAATGTTTTGACTGACGTACTCTTATTCAGCATGCTTCGTTCAACGGCACTATGGTGCGCCAGCATTAAGTCTAGATTGCGAATATCACCGAGCATTATCTTGCCGCCAGAACGAATAGCAGACAAGGCGCCAACAATTACCTGTTCGAGGTATTGGCTATTAGGAAAATATTGTACAACGGAGTTAATCACAACCGTATCAAAGTGAGATTTAGGTAGCTGCTCCAGCGCTAAAGCGTCGCCTTGCGCTAGTTTGACATGCGACCAGTCTCTTGCATCGATACCGGTTTGTACCAAAGAAAGTGCCTGTGCAGAAATATCAAGGGCGGTAACAGAATCGCACTGCTGGGCATAACGGTATAGCAATAAGCCAGTACCACAACCAATCTCAAGCAAATTCTTAGGACGAAGCTTTTGAATACTCTTTACTGTCCCATCTAGCCATTCTTGCATCTGTGGGAGAGGGATAGCTTCACCAGTGTAACTGTTGTTCCAGCCGACAAAGTTTGACTCAGTATCATAGTCTTGCTCAGGCTCAGTATATTGTTGCTCAAATACATCTTGCCATTGATTTACGATCTCTTTATTAGAACGTTTAGCCGCATCATCTAGATAGCTGCGTACTGGACAAACATGGGCAATTAACTGTTTATCACCATTACTCTTTTCATTTAATGTAACGACTGCGGCACTTAGTTGTTCTGTTGCTATCAGTGATTGCTCAATCTCACCGAGTTCAATCCTAAAGCCGCGCACCTTGACCTGATCATCAATTCGGCCAAGGTACTCTAAGTTGCCATCAAGGCGGTATCTGGCAAGGTCACCTGTTTTGTATAGTCTCGCTGCTTTATCGTCATTAAATGGATGTTGAATAAAGCGTTCCGCTGTCAATTGTGGCTTATTAATGTAGCCTCTAGCGAGTCCAACGCCACCAATGTGAAGCTCTCCCACCACGCCCAGTGGTACCTGACGGTGTGACTTATCAAGAATATATAGTTGTATGTTACTGATTGGCTTTCCTATAGGGACTACTTTTAGCGCTTGATCACGTGGCGCATGCCAGTAACTAACATCAATAGCTGCCTCAGTGGGTCCATATAGATTGTGTAATTGTGCTGGGTGCGCCTCATGGAACAGTGCAACTATTTCTGCAGGCAATGCTTCACCACTACAGAAAACTTGCTTGACTGAATGACACAGTGACCAAGTTGAATGTTGCAGCATTGCAGCTAACATTGATGGCACAAAGTGCAGTGTCGTGACCCCCTGTTCATTAATTAAATCACATAGGTAGTTAGGATCTTTATGGCCTTCAGGCTTGGCAACCACTAACGTAGCGCCTGTGATCAGTGGCCAAGTAAATTCCCAGACCGATACATCAAAACTAAACGGTGTTTTTTGTAGTACGGTGTCTTCATCACTGAGTGAATATTCACGCTGCATCCATTGAACACGGTTCACGAGCGCTTGATGCTCTATCATTACCCCTTTTGGCTGGCCTGTAGAACCTGATGTATAAATCACATAGGCCAAATTATTTGCCGCTACTTCCAATTCTGCTAGGATCGGGTTGTGCGTTGGATGGTTTTCGAGTTTTGCTTTGCATTCATTGTTATCAAGTGAGAAAAATTGAGTGTCATAGGGTGTAAATTTATCAGCAAATGCTGCCTGACCTAGGATAAGCTTAGGCTGAGCATCATCAAGAATATAAGCAATACGTTGTGCTGGATAAGTGGGCTCAAGCGGCAAATATGCACCACCTGCTTTTAAAATAGCGTAGATTGCAACGATCATCTCTAAAGAGCGCTCGGCACATATACCAACCAAACTATCTGGCTTGACACCTTGTTCAATCAAATAAGCAGCAAGTTGATTCGCTTTTTCATTGAGCTGCTGATATGACACGCCATCATTTTCAAAGACAACTGCAATTGCATCTGGTGTTTGCTTCACTTGCGCTTCAAACAGCTCATGTATTGTGAGTGTACCTGAAAATGCTGATGTATTTTGCGTATGCCACTGCGTCAATTGACGTGTATCAGCCTGGGTAATGTAATTTAAGCTTTCAACCTCGATATGAGGGTTGGCAACAATACTGTTTAAGAGCGCCTCAAAGCTTTCGCCTAAACGTGTAATGGTTTGTTCAGTAAAAATATCTGTTGCGAATAACCATTCAACATCAAGCCCTTGCTCTGTCTCTTTTAAGAAAAGTGACAAATCAAATAAACTCTTTGCGCTATAATGCTCTGCCACTTCAACGTCAAGCTCTGGTAACTCTAACGCCACATCTTCATTGTTTTGCAATGTAATGGAAACTTGGAATATCGGCGAATGGCTTAAGCTACGCTCTGGTTGTAGCTCATCAACCAACATTTCAAAAGGCACAAGTTGATTTTCATAACCAGCTAAAATATGCGCTTTATTGGTATTTAACAAAGTAATAAAGTCAGGATTGTCAGACAGATCGGTTCTATAAACAAGAGTGTTCACAAAGAAGCCCATTAGCCCTTCAAGTGCTTGGTGATTACGACCAGCGATTGGGCTACCAACAACGATGTCCTTTTGTGAACTCCACAACCCTAATAGTACAGAGAATGCACTTTGTAAGATCATAAACAAGCTTGCATCATTGTCACGCGCAAGTTGGCTTAATTGCTCCATTAAGTTTGCATCAATTGTTTGGTAAATCTTTTGTCCTGCAAAGCTCTGCGTGGCGGGACGCGGATTATCTAATGGTAAATTATGCACCAATGGCAAACCAGCTAAACGCTCTTGCCAGTAGGCGAGCTGTCGTTTTGTTTGTTCACTTGCTAATAACTCACGCTGCCACTGTGCATAGTCTGCATACTGGATAGGAAGTGCTGGTAAAGTACTCTCTCTGCCAGTTGAAAATGATTGATATAAAGCACTTAGTTCTTTTATAAACAAGTGGATAGACCAACCATCAAAAGCAATGTGGTGCATCGTCACTAGAACCATATGCTCTGACTTAGCAAGTTTCAGCAGAGAAACTCTGATAGGCCAATCTGTATGAAGCATAAACGCTCTAGCGGCTTCAGTTTGGATCACATGCTTCAACTCACTTTCACGCGCTTCACTTGGCTTTGCACTGATATCTAGACGTGCTATTTTCAAAGTGTCGTGTGGCTCAATATTTTGAATTGGCTTACCCGAAATCTCTTTGAATGTCGTGCGCAAAATTTCATGACGTTGAATTATTGCATCTATGGATTGTTGTAACGCGAGTTCATTTAAGCTGCCAGACAATCTGATCGTTGCAGGCATATTATATTGAGCACTGCCACCTTCTAGTTGATCAATAAACCACAACCGCTGCTGTGAGAAAGATAAAGATAAAGGCTGTGCTCTAGAAACCGGTTCAATCGCATAATATTGGGTGGTGCAAGTTGTGTTTATCAGCTCTGCGAGCGCTTGAATTGTCTCATTTTGGAAAAATTCACGTACAGTGACTTCTTTACTAAATGTTTCACTACATGCACTCACGACTCGCATCGCTAATAGTGAATGCCCACCGATATCAAAAAAGCTTTCATCTGTTGATATAAGCTCTTTATCAAGTAGTCTTTGCCAAATTCCGAGTAATTTCAATTCAGTGTCATTACATGGCAGTTTGATTGCTCTTTTAGAAGCAGGTAGCTGTGTAATTTCAACAAGTGCTTTTCTATTGAGCTTTCCGTTGCTAGTCAATGGCAGCGCTTCGAGTAAAACCACCTCTGATGGTACTAAGTAATCCGGCAATAGTTTAGCTAAGTCAGACTTAATAGACGCCTTGTAATTTTCTACTTCATTGATAGACGTAATAGATGAAGTGACATAACTGACCAAACGTTTGTCATGCACAGAACCGACAGCAATAACAGCCGCTTCTCTTACTTGCGGCAAATGTCTCAAGTGATGTTCTATTTCGCCTAGTTCAACCCTAAAGCCACGGACTTTTACCTGATCGTCCGTTCGCCCTATATAAGCTAAATTGCCATCTTGACAATAGCGTACCAAATCCCCCGTTCTGTATAATCGCGTGTGAACATTGCCATCAAACGTGTGTTTTACAAATCGCTCTGTGGTCAGTTCCGGTTTATTCATGTAGCCACGGGCAAGGCCTACACCTGCAATATATAGCTCTCCGACTAGGCCTAATGGCACTTGGTTTCTATCTTTATCTAGAACATACAGCTGGATGTTGTTAATTGGTTTACCAATTGGTACGAGACTGACCTGCTGATCACGTTGTGCTGGCCAATAACTGACATCTATTGCAGCCTCAGTAGGTCCATACAAGTTGTGTAAAGCCGCGCAATGGGTCGCATGAAACTCAGCAACCAATTCACTCGATAGCGCTTCACCACTACAAAAAACTTGCCTAACTGACGAGCAACCTTTCCAGCTTGGGTGTTGTAGCATCGCTGCCAGCATAGAAGGGACGAAGTGTAAGGTGGTCACACCCTGTTCAACAATCAAATCACACAAGTAGCTTGGATCTTTATGGCCGTGAGCATTTGCCATAACAAGGGTTGCCCCACTGACCAGTGGCCAGATAAATTCCCAAACAGAGACATCAAAACTAAATGGCGTTTTTTGGAGCACCTTATCGCTTGAGGTCAGTTCATACTCATGTTGCATCCAATCTATGCGATTTACCAAGGCTTGATGTTCCAACATAACGCCTTTTGGTTGCCCCGTTGAGCCTGATGTATATATGACATATGCGAGATTGCGTGAAGTTAGACCCAGCTCACCTGGCGACGGGTTGGTCGCTGGGTAACCCGATACAATTTCAGAGCTCGTGTCACAATCAAGTGCCAAAAACGGCACACTGTCATCGGCAAACATATGTTCAAAGCGCAGTTGACCGAGTACCCACTCAGGTTTTGCATCGTCCAAGATATAGGTCAATCGCTGTGCGGGGTAATCAGGGTCCAATGGGACATATGCGGCCCCTGATTTTAGAATCGCCAGCAATGCGACTACCATCTCAATTGAACGCTCAGCACATAACCCAACTAAGCTATCAGGTTTGATTCCCTGTTCAATCAAGTAACCAGCTAATTGGTTAGCGCTATCATTAAGCGCTTTATATGTGAGCTTTTGGCTTTCGAAAACCAGTGCTGTAGCATTAGGTGTCAGTTTAACCTGCTCTTCTATTTGCGTATGAATACACATATCGACTGGAAAATCGGTTGCCGTTTTATTCCAATGAGTCAAACTAGTAATTTCAACACCAGTCAAAATATTATGTGACGATAAAGCCTGTTCAGGACTTGACATTACTTTTTCAAGCAAGAGGGTAAAATGTTGAATCATGCGTTGGGCGGTGTCACGTTCAAACAACTCAAGACAGTATTCTAGCTTTGCAATGGCCCCTTCTTGTGTTTCAAAGATATCAAGTGAGAGGTCGTATTTTGAAACCCCTCTATCACAGGCTTGCTCCTCTACTTGAAGGCCGATGAAATTCAACTGCTCAGCATGATTGCGCTGTAATGAGAAAGCCACTTGAAACAACGGTGAATAGCTCAAGCTACGTTCGGGTTTAATCGCCTCAACCACTGAGTCAAATGGTAAGTTCTGATGGGCTATTGCTTCTAAGCAATTTCCCTTCACGGTTTGCAATAAGTCAATAAAGCTCGCTTGAGATTCACAGTGAGTGCGGATCACAAGGTTGTTAACAAAATAGCCAACTAAATTGGCGACTTGATGACTTGCTCGATTCGCAACCGCTGAACCCACAGAAATATCAGCGCTGCCAGAATAAATAGACAGTAGCGCTTTATATGCAGATAGCATCACCATAAATGGCGTAGCGTCATGCGCTTTGGCTATCGCTTTCACATTTTTATACACAGAAGGCTTGATAACAAACTGCTCTGTTGCGCCTTTAAAAGACTGCTCTGCAGGTCTTTGATGATCATATGGCAAATGTAGTAAAGGCTGTGAGTCAGCCAGCTTATTTTGCCAATATTCACGCTCAGTTGTTAGTTTCTGTGGACTCAAATGCTCTTTTTGCCAGCGAGCATAATCATTGTATGAAATGGATAATGGGGTTAATATCGGTTGCTTGCCTTTAAGGGCTGCATTGTAGCTCTCACTGAGTTCTTTAAACAAAATAGACGCGGAGAGGCCGTCAGAAATAATGTGATGAATATTAAATATCACACAGTACTGTGCATTAGCTTTTTTTGCAATAATGACTCTGAACAAGCTTTCTTTATTTAAATCAAATTGATAGCTTTCTTCACTCGCGATCAGTTGCGCCTCTTTCTGCTGACTCGACTGTGCATCAAGTTGTTCAAAATCATAAGTGAGCAGAGGCAGTTCATTTGGTGCTTGTAGCCTAGCCACAACTGTTTCCTTAGACTCTTTAAAGCGTGTTCTAAGGCTTGCATGGCGCTCAATAAGCATTTGCAAACATTCAGAAATTACTTTTATGTCCAAATGGCCAGTAATATTAAACACCGACAGCAAATTATAAACAGGCAACTGGTCAACAAGCTTATCCATAAACCACAATGCTTCTTGCCCAAATGACAACGCATTATTTTCAGACCCTTCAAAGCGAGTGATCTGAGTTGTCTGATCAAGAGCAGATTGCGTGTTGTGGGTTGCTAACGTTTGTGACAGTGATTGCGCCATTTCTATAACGCTCACGCCACTGAATAGATCATTTAAGCTTAACTTAACTGCTAAGTCTTTTTCTATTTGGTGCGTCAATTCAATCGAGTTAAGAGATTCCAACCCTAGGGCTATCACCGCTTCTTCTAGCTCAGAATCTTTGATTAATCGCTTCGTTAACTGACACAGCAATACTTTTAAATACTGTGTGACCAGCTCAGTTAGATGTGTGTAATTGAATTGTGCGCTGTTGACGTCATGTGTTATATAATCAAGTATCTGTTCGCTAAGCTCGCCTTGTTTAGCATGTGCATCTTCTGGCACAGCTCGAACAACGTCATCTTCTGCAACAATGGCAAGAGCACCTTGTAAATAGGCTTCTTTAGTCGCTCTTCTTCGAATTTTACCACTTGATGTTTTTAAGCTTGCACCAGGTTTAAGTAAAACAACATTTTCGACACTTAATTCAAATTCGCTTGAAATTGCCTGCTTTATAGCATCAGTCATAGACTGGTACTGTTTATTTCGCACCGCCTTTCGACTCACCTCTGCGACCAAAGTCAATTTTTCTTGACCATGCTCATCAGAGAAAGAAATGGCGGCACACCCACCTTTTTGTAACTCTGGATGGCTACTTTGAGCACACCACTCTAAATCTTGAGGATAGAAGTTTTGGCCTCGAATTATTAGCAAGTCTTTTAGGCGACCGGCAATAAACAATTCATTGTTATGTGTAAAACCAAGGTCACCAGTGCGATACCACCCCTTTTTATGAGTGTTAGTTGTCTCTTGGTCGAACACTTGGCTGTTTAGTTCGTCCATTTTCCAATAACCACGAGAGAGGCTCGGCCCGCGCACCCAAATTTCACCTACTTGCCCTGCTGATAGTTCTTCATACGTGTCAGGATTAACAATGATTAACTCATGTTTAGACTGCATTTGGCCACACGCAACAAGCTCGATAACGTTATCTTCTGAATCAATCGAATCTGCAACGACTAAATTGTCCGCAAGTGCCTTTGCTGCAAATTTTTGTGTAACTGCTTGTGAGTTGACGCGACCACCGGTCAGAAACACCGTCGCCTCAGCCATACCGTAACTTGGGTAGGCTGCCTCTTTTTTAAAACCATACTTAGAGAATGCGTCATAGAACTTCACTAAGGTCTGTGCCTGAATGGGCTCTGCTGCGTTGAAAGCGACTTCCCAAGTGCTTAAATCTATTGAACTAAGATCAAGGTGTGCGAGCTTATCCACGCACAATTCAAAAGCAAAATTTGGTGCGCCGCATATCGTACCACCAAACTCAGTAATTGCTTCAAACCAACTCGATGGCTTCTGAATAAACTTCACAGGTGGCATTAGGACTGATTTTGCACCTAAATAAACAGGAAGCAATATCGTATTAACAAGACCCAAGTCGTGAAACATAGGTAACCAGTTTACAAATACATCGTTACGGTTACACCCTGTTGCTTCTACCAACGTTTCTAAGTTTGCTACGATATTGCCATGGGAGATCATGACACCTTTGGGTGCCCCTGTGGAGCCAGATGTATACTGCAAGAATGCAAGATTGTCTCGCTCAGCTTCAAAAAATGACAATTGCGTATCAACTTCAATGTTGTCCGTAAATAAAACCTGCTCAAATGAACGCTCTTCAGATGCGTATTTTGTTAAAAACGGCTCAACACTTTGGTTAGATAGAATAAGCTGTGCATCACAGTTAGAGAGTACATTCGTTACCCTCTCCACGTTTTTATACGTCCTGGGTGTATAAAGTGGAACTGCAACCACCCCAGCTCTTAAACAGGCATAAAATGCGAAAATGAAGTCTAGCCCAGGAGGGTAAAGTAGAATGACACGATCACCCTTATTCGCCTTTTGTAATATTGTATTAGCTAGCGTATTGGATTTTTGAAATAGTTCTAGGTAGCTGGTTTCAGTCCTTTCATTTCCATTATCAAAAATAAAGGCTGTTTTGTTTCCGTTTTCTTCGGCTCTGATTTTTAATAAGTCAATTAACGTCATGTTTAAAGAATTCAAATTGTTTACTGGCATCTGGTTTTGATCGCTGTTTTTATTTTACTTTGCAGCTGATAGCGCAAAGTTAGCCATTATTGGCGCACTCAGAAGGTACTTTTAGTTGATTTAAATTAGAGAGAAAATCAGACTAAATAAAACCATAGTAGTTGCAACTGCTATACATGCTGCTACTGAGTTTATTATCCTGTTTTGTTTTATTGAGCGTACTAACGCCTGCTTATATGGCACAGTTGTGTGCGCAATCATGGTGTACATTGGTAGCCAATGTTCAGGGAATAATTTATTTAGAATTAGATCTAACTTCTTGCGCATTAAGAAGATAGGAGACTTTACTTTATCTTTTAGTTCAGTAAAGTTTTCTTTCGATAGCTGAGCTAACACATCCGTATGCGGACGTCTTAAAGATTCATAGCCTTTAAATGCGTTAGAAAGGTCAAATTGAGTTGCTTGGAGTGAGTCTAGCAACACACAGCAATCTTCAAATGCAGAGTTCATTCCTTGGCCATAGAATGGGTATTGTGCATGACAGGCATCACCGACTAACACCATCCAATCTTTGTAATACCACTGACTCGTTTTTGTGGTGATTAATGAGCCTACTGCATTACGTTCCCACTCTTCAACTAAGCTTGGTAACATACTCACTAGGTCACAGAAATGCGTATTAAAGAAGTTTTCCACTTCTTTCTTTGTAGACACCTTTTCAAAACTAAATTCACCAACAAATGGCATAAAAACAGATAAAGTGTGCGTACCGTCAAGATTAGGGTGAGAGACAATCAAGCCATGTTCTCTAGGCCAAATATGCAGTGCATCTAATTGAATGAGCGAAGTGCTATCATCTTTGGCCGGTAGAGAGAGTTCTTTGTAACCCCACTCTAAAAACTCTTGCTGATAACTCGCTCGCTCACCTCTTTGCATCTCTTTACGTACGTTTGAAAAGGCCCCGTCAGCACCAATCACCCATTTGTGTTTAATGACTTTGATTTGGCTGTCTAATTCTATTTCAATCGTTCTTGCATCTTTATTGGCTTTTACAAACCGGTGATTAAAATGCAATGTAACCTTTTCGGACTGATCTGCCTTGTCCAATAACAATCGATTTAACTCATTGCGATCAATGGAATGTAAAACCTGCTTGCTGTTATTACCATATGCCTGAAATATGGCTTCCCCATCAGGGCTATGAATCACCCGGCCTTTCATCACAACAGCACGCTCTAGCACCGTATCGAGCAGGCCTACTCGTTTAAGAGCTTCCATACCACGCTTCGACAAACCAAGGTTAATCGAACGTCCAGCCTCCTCACGATTTATCCTTGGGTCTGATCTTTTTTCATAGACATCAACCTCTAAGCCTTGCTGCGCTAGAGACAGTGCCAATAAAGAACCAGATAATCCCCCACCCACAATAGCAATACGGTCACTCATTTAGTATTCCTTCTTTGAAGCACACAAACCCATTGCATGTTTACAAGTTTGGCTTTCCATTACTTCTGCAAACTTAGTTGACATTGAAGCATCGAGTTCTATTTCTAAACTAATTAGCATATCTAAGGATTTTGTGAACTGAACATCGTTTAATTCACCTTTGAGGTTTCGTAGATAAGAACGCAAGAACAATATACGTTCTTCAATTAAATATTTTGGAGACATCATAAACGGCAGATCCGAATCTACCATATGCCTGATAGCTAACAGAGGTACTGGACTGCGCAACGGTTTGAAATTTGGATTTCTCAGCCCAGAGCCTTCGTTTTTGGAGTGAAACTCACCCAACATTAGCCCTTGTTCAACAAAATATGGTTTTAACGCATTTTGTACTTCATCCACTAAATGGGTTTGATCTCGTCCTAACGATGTAAACACGACAATAAACGCATTATTCAAATTTCTATTTTGATTACTTCCGCTTTTTTGCACGAATAAATCACCAAACTCTTTGATGATTTTTGACATGCTGCATGTATCCAACAGCTCCTGCTCTATTTTGGCAAGATAAATTGAATTCGATTTAAGAGAAAATGGTACAAATGGGCAAACAGCACCACTTCTGCCTAAATCTTTATGGGGCTTTGCTAAATACTCATGAACCCAATCGACTACCTGAACTATTTTCGGGTCATCCAAATGACTCTGATCTAAATTTTCGATGGCAACGAGTTGATGTTTTTGATGTGGTTTTATTATTATATTGTCGTCTAACATAATGTTTAATTTTCCTTATCAATTATACCCTCCAAGTCCAGTTAGAAAATACAATTGGCGTAAATGAAGAACTACAGACAATACCCGCTTATAAAGCTAAAGAGAGGCGACTGTAGTTTTGATTTACATAGCAACTACGCAAACGCAACGGCTATATTTCTCTTACCTGAACTAGGCTCGTAATTATTTGATGAATGCGTCCATGTCATGTTGTTTTGAATCACAAAATCACCTGGCTTTAAGTCAATCGTCAATTTGCTTGAAAACAATTGAGAGAAGTCTAAACCAGAACGATAGACCCGCTTTTCTCTTACTGGATCCATCTGCTCGCTCTTCATGTCGCTCGGAGGGTAGCGGAATAGTCCCCACTGTTTTAAGAGTCTCAGGTATTCATCAAACGCATCGAAGTCAACACCTGCCATATTTGCCCAGTAGGTATGTACATCTTTAGATAGGATTTTCGAGTAAGACTTTCTTGCTTGAGCTAATGCGTCATAAAACTTAGCATCAGTACCTGGAATTGAGTGCTCTTCTAGGACTATATCTGACTCTAATAACACATCTTTTTCAGGATCAATAGATAACATTGCTCGTGCTTTAGCAATTTCATTCGTCGTTAGCTTTTTATCCCCATACTTGATCCTAACACCTCGTTCTTTAAGAAACTCCCAGCAAGGTGAATTGGGGTCAAGATGTAGTAGGATCGTTTCCCCACCAATCACATCATTTTCGTGACAGTAAAATGAAGCCAGTTGCATGTCGGAAAATCGGGAGCTTTCGCAGTGAGGTGGAATAACTTGATAATCAGTTCGAGGGTTGGAAGTCATAAAGTATTTACCAACGTTATCTCTTATTTCCCTAAGAGTGGCAAAACCAGACTGTAATTTAAGTTGATCACCTAATTCGAATTTTTTAGCGATAGTAAGCATTAACTCATCAGCTTGTTCTTTATCTACATTCCTTATTATGACTACTGAATCATTTTGCAGTGAAGTACAGACATCTTCTACTTTAAAATCATCGCTCTTATATTCGACCAACTTACTTCTGTCTTCAAGAATATCTCTTTCATTCTGACTTTTCCCATTTTCCATAATATGAAGGCTATCTTTTTGCAAACCAATACTCTCTTGTTATAAATTATTCTGGCAAGCAGTAGCATTTTAGAATCCATTAAAAAATCCGTGCTAGCTGTAGTTGCAGTAAGCAATTTCTCCTACCGAATTAAGTCAGATATGAAGTGACTACTTACTCAAGCCAGATACTTATTATTATTGTGCAACATTACACAATGAAGTGGGCATCGTTAAACGATACCTGCCGACACCAGCTATATTCGACATTTTAAAGCCGAAAGTATAATTTTATGCAATGCTTATCTATACATAAAAAAATATTATTAATTTAATACTACACGGTAAGAAACTGTAAATAAAGACTAATTTTTCAATAGGCAAATCTCAAAAAACACGATACGGGAATTTCAAGTTTTACGAAATACGCAATACTTTAAGATTACTACTACATACGCGGGCCACCCCTTAATTGCTATAATACGTATCCCTCTTTTGATTATTAACAAATAAAAAATAATAAAAATAGACCCATTACGTCATATATTGGATCTATAAAGCGTTTTTAAAGCCATTTCTTTGTTACATTTTCCCGATAATATAAGCGGCAAACAAGCTTAGTTTAATGGCCTTATAGATAGCCAGTCGTGATTTTTGACAAAAACATGGTAAAAAAGGCTGAGCCAAACGTTCCATTACTAGAAACGCGCATTAATAATAATATTATTTTTAAATCGGTACTCTAAAGAGAGCATCGTGTTGTGAATTGAATACATTTGAAATAACGCGGTGCAGAAAACCATAAGCTCAAACATATATCTAAATAAAAAATGTGAGGACAGCATCGTAGTTACATGAGTTTCTTTTTTACTTCTATGTACTGTATGATAGCAGCAGTGATTAGCCTCACCGACCGCTATACTCGTATTTCTATAAGCAGCATTGTAATTTAATATCAAATATACTTGGTCGCTGCTCTAAGCGTAATAGCAGCTTTTCGTCTGTACTTCGCTATGGGTTGCAATACTTTAAATGTCATTCTCAATGGCCCTGAACTATGTAACCACAATTTAGTATGATGTGTTCTTTTGGTGTAATGAAGCACGCCTTAAACATGCTCGCACCGTAAAAGCGCCAAGGAACGCAAATTTTATATGATTAACCCACCTTGAAAATATAACACTATGCAAATAAGAGCATATTTGCCGAATGTTCAGTGCTTGCATTTTGATTTAAGTGTGTAGGTTGCCAATATAGCGCTTTTTCATACCCTAAGTACTGACTCAATAATCGACCGCTTTGCTCACTGAACAAATACTCCAGTTCCAATGTCAGGCCATTCTGTTGATTAATATATCGTTGTGCGCTTAGGTGATAGCTCGTGATATATTGTGCAATACAGAACCTAGTTAACTCGTCTTTATACTGCTTATCATCGTAATTCATAACATGATGTGATTTTAATAAAGTGGGGTAACAAGGGTCCCAAGGGTCTTGGGACCAACCTCGACCAGCATGATCTATCCAATGATTAAATGGCGTAGAGCGTTCATTCTTAAGTTTCACGAATGATTCAAGTGTCGCCTTATACCCGCGTTTCAAAAATATCACCTTGATACTGCCTAGAGCATTTTCAACTGTATCTAAGTGAGGCAGCCACCAATGGGATACATCTCCAACATAGGCGTAATACCTGCGTGCAATTCGCATAAATTCTATATGAAACTCAACTCTTTTATCGCAGTCATTCCAGTGTATTAAAGGCGGCCTTTCATGACTCATTAAGCTATCAGGTAGAGCCATTTTCAACGCACCTGCGATGCTGGTTGAACCACACCGCCCAGTCCCAATGACAATTACAATCTGTCCTAATGTTTTACGTTTAGGGAGAGTATTCGCAAGGTATGCTTCGAACTTTGCTAAAAATGGGTCTTCACGTCCCAAAGTAGGATGCCCCTCTGCCAATGAACCAAGATATTGATTAATCTCTTGCTGAGTTAACAAAGCGAATTCCTTTTAAATTGTGATCATATCCAAATGGTGGCCAATATGGCGTGTTAATTGTTGCAAGTCGTGATTAAAATAAAAATGATCACCTTTGAGCACGTTAACATCGGGTACTGACGTGGTGTACTGCTGCCATTCATTCAAACGATGAACATCGACAAAAGGGTCACTATCTCCAGAGAAAACAACAACTTTTTGCTCAAGCAGCAGATCGGCTTTGCATTCAAAGGTTTCACCCACACTAAAGTCTGCTCTTATGGACGGTAACACAAGCTCCATAAGCTCTTCATTTTCCCATAGAATTTCAGGCGTACCGTTATATTGCTTTAAGCGTTCAATCAACGCTTCTTTGGGTAATTTATGTATCCCTTCTTGCTGTTCGATATGCGGCGCATTTTTTGCGGATAACATGACCAATTTCGGTATCGGTAAACACCTTCTTTGTAACTCACGAGCCAATTCGAACGCTACCAAAGCCCCATTACTATGGCCAAAAAATGCAAATGGCACATCAAGTAATCCAGAGATTTCGTCCACAAGCTCATTAATTAAACTATCCATATGCCTGTGTGCTGGCTCCATTAGTCTGCAACCACGCCCAGGCGGTTCAATACCAATTACTTCCCAAGAGATGGGTAAATGCGCTTGCCAACTTTTATATAACGTTGCACTACCGCCTGAATAGGGAAAACAAAAAAGTCGCATCGGCGCATAGGCGTTGTTGGACTTCCTAACTAACCAGCGGCTGCACTTTTTATGATTCTGTTGAGGTCTATTGAATACTGGTTGCATTATTTTTTCTTATAAAAAAACTTAAAAACATGATGCCTACGCAAGTAAGCATCACAAACGGTTGTGGATTATCGCTTTCCTTTATTTATTCTACGTAGCGAGTTCTTCCTTTTATCTGCTCGTGATTGTGCAGCGCTATTCTGATCTATTTGAACTTCCGATGCTAAATGAGCAGCTAACTTACGAATGCTACTGTGCTTATACAGATCTGTTAATGCTATTGATTTATCAGACAACTCTTGCTGAAGCCTTGCATACATTTTGGTTAACAACACAGAGTTGCCCCCTAATTCAAAGAAGCCATCATTCACATCAACTGCCGACTCTTCAACTTGGTTGACTTGTGCCCACACTCTCAGTAAAAGTTGCTCATAGTGATTACTCGGCTTTTCAACCTGTCGTTTTAAGTCTCCAACAGAACTCACTTTCGGTAGTTTGCTTCTATCAATCTTACCAAGCTCAGTTACAGGCATCTCGTCAACTCTGACAATAAACGCAGGCTGCATATAATTTGGCAAAAGCTGTTGTAAAAATTGCTTAAGCTCAAGCTCAATATTTACCTTATTAGCCACCACGTAGCCAACTAATGCCATCTCTTCATTTGCTAATATATCTACTTTAACAACGGCTTGTACGATGTCAGGGTGACTTAATAGTGACGCTTCCACTTCGGCAATATCAATTCTATGGCCACGAATATTGACCTGCGTTCCTGCACGACCAATGACTCTTAAATCGCCGTTCATATCTATCATCGCCATATCCCCAGTACGATACCAGGTTTGAGAACCGCCACATGCCAGCTGAACGAACTGCTCGCGGGTCAACTCCTCGGCCATGAAGTATCCGCCTGACAAGTTGGCACCACTCACATAAAGCTCTCCTAAAACACCTCTAGGTAATGGATGCTTACCCTCTGCATCCGTAATAAGTAACTGCGTGTTATATAGCGGCTGACCGACTTGGACATTGGCATTTTGGGGCACATACTCCTGCGGCACTTTGAAATAACTGACATCAGAGCTTATTTCTGTAGACCCATAAAAATAAGTGAGCTGCAATGATGGTTGATGTTGCTGAATTGACTTAACTAACTCGCCTTTTAACACATCTGCACCAATAAACCAGTGTTTAAGAGTTGTTATTGTTCTGAATATATCCCCATGCGTTCTTAAAATCATTTCCAACAGCGAAGGTGAGGAGGCTGTAAAAGTAACGCCTCTTTGCACTATGGCATCCAGCAATAGCTTTGGTTGATTCAGCGCTTGTGCATTCGCAAAAGTGAGTGTTGCACCACAGCTCAAAGCAAATATTAACTCTCGCTCGCCACGTACATAGTTCATGGGGGTACAGTGTAATAACTTATCTTCCACTGTGAGTGAGAATTCATCTCGCATCCACACAGTGCGATTGATTAAACCACGATGTAAGCCTTTTACCGCTTTTGGCTGACCGGTAGACCCTGACGTAAACAATAGATAAGCAACATCTTCGTCACATATTTTGCTATTAACATTGTCACATGAGTATTGTGACAACGAAAGTTCACCGACGCTGATCTGCCGATATTCAGAGGCCCACTCCAGTACTTGATCATTCGTTAAAACGCATGTTGGTTTACAAGTGCTAAGCATATATTTACGGCGTTCCATCGGTATGGATGGATCAAAAAATAGCGCTGTGGCACCTGCTTTTAGCACCGCCAAGAAAGCAACAACCATATCAATATCGCGCGGGAAATATAACGCCAATATATCCCCTTTGCAGACGCCTTGAGCAATGAGATAGTGACTTAGTTGGTTTGCCTTGTCATTTAAACAACCATACGAAATTTGTTGCTGCTCCTGTTGAACAGCTATCTGCATTGGATTAGCCACTGCTTGTTGTTCAAATAATTGATGTACACCTTGTACATCATGCGTTCTTTGTTGGCCGCTTTCTAAAGCCGGCTCAACCACATTATGAAAGTCACTAGACAGTAACGGTACTTCGCTCAACTTCACGTTGATATTGGAAGTACAGTAGTTAAGCATAGACTGGTATAAAGTGGCTAACATCTCAATACGTTCCTTACTGAATAAGGATGTATTGTAATTAATCGATACATTCAACTGGCCATCAACCTCGCAGACCGTAAATAGTAAGTCTGTTTGTGCCATATCATTCTCTAAGGGGTATGGACAAAGGTTGAAATTACCAAATTGCAGATTACCACGCCCACTGACAAATGCTTCAGCCCCTTTGAGGGTATGCGCTTTATGCAATACAAAGCGAACATTAGGGAATAGCTGATCAGCCGACCTATCCAACGGTTCACAAAACGACTCCATCATGCGAGAAGTTGTAACATGGCGGTGAGTTAACAGTTCCTTCATCAGTGCTGTTAACTCTGCTACGTAGGCCGTAAACGTTTGCTCAGCTTCATAGTTAAACGGTACAAGTTTAACGTCGACAAAACAGCCAATCACATTCTCGCTTTCAACCCCTTGACGCCTTGAAACAGGAGTTCCCAAGACAAACTTGTCTGCATGCGTATATTTGTGCATCAGCAGTTGAAAAATAGCCAATAAGTAATTAAAGAAGGTCGTACCTTTTGTTTGGCAATATGTATTTATCGCTACTAAATCAATATCTTCCAGTTTGAAATGCGCAGTTTTTCCTTGAAAGTTAAAATTTGCAGGTCGAGCAAAATCTACAGGTAAAGGCACAGAATTTAGCTTACCACCGACTTTACTTGTCCAGATTGGAAAATCAGTTGCATTTGGTAGTCCTTGATCGTGCCAATGTTCTTGAGATAACATCAATTCGTTGTATTGTATTGTGTTACTCTCAAGCCCTGCATTCTCATAAAGCTCAAGTAGCTCTTTGATCAACACAAGTACTGACCAAAAGTCCCCAGCAATATGATGTAATACACAATGGAGTAAAGAGCTATGATTAGAATTTAAAAAGCAATGGATTCTAAGTACAGGCTCACAGGCTAAATTAAATGGCTTTCTGGCTTCCTCACGCACCGTACTTTTCAGCGCATCTTCATCCCAAGTCGTGGCATCGGTGACGGTTAAAGGAAGATGGTCATCTATGATACGTTCAACAGGCTGACCGTCTACTTCAGGATAAGTGGCATTGAGAATACGGTGTCTCTTTAGTAAAGCCGCAACAGCATTACGCAGCCGTGTTGGGTCTATCCCTGTGTTGATCTCAAACGGAACAGAAATATTGTAAATGCCCTCTTGTTCATGGATATGTTGCAATTTCCAAAAGTTGAGCTGGCTATCAGTTAATTGGTGGACTTTGTCAAAGAGTTGAACCTGCTTAGAGTGTACTCGCTGAGGCTGGTTAATCAACATTTGTTCGCACTCTTGTATTGTAATGCCGTACAAAATGTCCGTTAGCTGTAAAGACAACCCTAGCTGCTTTTCAAATTGCCCTTGTAGCTGAACCGCGGTAATAGAGTCAACACCTAGGCTACTGATACTCATAGTGTGATCGAGTGCCTTCGGGCTGATATCCAAAACCTGCGCCAATATTGAAATTATCCGTTGAAGTATGTCAGATTGATCTTGATTGGCTGGCACCTGCTCAGAAACAGATTCAACACTGCTCTGCCTGTCTCGATAAATATATTCAATATCATCAGCTAAGTATCTTTTTTTACATTCACGGCGGCGAATTTTGCCACTCGACGTTTTCAATACTCTATTTGGTCGCGTCAATACAACATCATGTAGACTCAATCCACAAGCTCGACGAATCGCAAGTTTTATACGCTGTACACAGGCTTCTTTATCTAATTTGCGAAGCTCCGTACGTTTTATTTCATTTACCAGTACTAATTGTTCAGTACCATCGATATTAACGCTGAAGCAGGCGCCACTTGAGATATTAAGTTCTCGTACTGCTTGCTGAACAGCAAACTCAATATCTTGAGGGTAATAGTTTTTACCTCGGATAATAATCAAATCTTTCAAGCGCCCTGTGATAAAGAGCTGTCCTCGCAAAACGAAGCCCAAATCACCGGTTCGCATATATGCTTCAGAGCTTTCCGCTAATTTAGCGTTATATGCCTGCTCGTTCAATTCGCTGCGATTCCAATACCCTAGTGTCGTGCTATCTCCTCTTAGCCAAATTTCGCCAACACTTCCTTCCGTGCATAGCTGCTGTGTTTGATAATTAACCACGCAGGCCTCTGAATCTAAGATAGAACCACAGCCAACAACCGTCACCGCATCAGGTGAATCACTAGACACTTCTACTGCTTGATTATTTTTAAGCGCATTTACACACACCGTCACTTCTATCGGTAACGCTGAAGCCTCCCCACCAGTTGTTAATAAGGTAGACTCAGCAAGCCCATAGCAAGGGTAAAACGCCCGTGGAGAAAATCCACATTCCGCAAAAGCTTCGCTAAATAGTGCCAAAGTTTTAGGATTGATTGGCTCAGCACCATTAAATGCTACTTTCCAAGATGATAAGTCTAAACTTTGCTTCTGTTGCTCTGTGATACGCTCAGCACAAACTTGGTAAGCAAAGTTTGGTCCACCACTTGTGGAGATTTTCCGGCTCGAGATTAATTCCAACCAACGAATTGGGTTTTGTAAAAAAGCGGCTGGTGACATAAGCACAGCACTAGTGCCTAAGTAAATTGGTTGCAAAATATTACCGATCAAGCCCATATCATGATATTGCGGTAACCATCCAGCAACAGTGGTAGAGCTGTCATGAGCAAACTTTTCTTTAATGAACTGTTGATTCGCTAGCAAGTTCCCATGACTTACCATCACACCTTTTGGATCACCTGTAGAGCCTGAGGTGTACTGTAGGAATGCCAGTTCGTTCAAACTACTTTGAACCGCTTGAACATCAACCCAATCTGTTCGCAAGCCTTCATCAATGTCAAAGTTTCTGTTCACGAACCAGCTTTCTTCTGATAACCATTTATTTGCTTGTTCTTGATTATGCTTATCTAAGACAAACATTGACGCACCAGAGTCTTTGGCTATCGTAGAGAGTTTCATCCAATCTTCTTTACGGCCACTTGGTGGATAAACTGGCACAGCCACTAGACCAACATACAAACAAGCAAAAAACGCTTGAATAAATTCCAGGCCAGGCTGAAACATCAATACAACGCGATCGCCTTTTTGTGTCCGCTCACTAAGAAATTGAGCAATATTTTTTATGTTGTTATTCAACTGTGCATAGTTTAGTAGCTCTACTTGGCCATTATCTTTAACAAACTCATATGCTAGCGTTGAAGGGGTTGCTATCGCATGCAAGCTTACATAATCATAAATCGTTGTTGGGACGTAAGCACATGGAGTGTCATCGGTATGCATGATAGTTATTTCCTTAACTTCTTATATTGCTCAAAGAGCCATGCAGCAGGTTTCATTGATGAAAAGTGACACATCAAGAACACCACTACATAAACAGCTTGGTTTCAAATTTTATATAACCATTGAACTTCAATGGATTAGTATTTTCTCAATATTAACATATTGATAAACTATTAAAGTAAAAAAGAGCGTTGCACCAATCTCAAAGACAAACAACACTCCTCATATTTAGCTCACTGCTTCTGGTTCCATGTCTGGCATCGTATTAGATAGGTTAATCAATTGCCCGTCTTCCATCCTTATCAGCTGATCGGCGATATCGAAGTACTTATCGTCATGACTAACAATGACAACGATTTTCCCCATATTCTTCAGTTCAGGAAGGATCTCCGTATAAAAGTACTTTCTGAAATATGGATCTTGATCAGCTGCCCACTCATCAAACAAGCATATTTTCCGATCTTCCAAAAAGCAGTTTATTAGGGCGAGCCTTTTCTTTTGTCCATCAGAGAGCTTTATCGTTGAGTAGCACCCATTCTCGATGGAAACTTTATCTTTGAGCCCTAATTTATCTAAATAATATTGTGCTCGCTTAAGATGTTCATCTGACGCTATAAACAAACGCTGAAATAAATAGAAATCTGTGAATACCGTACTAATATGACTTCGCGCCGTATCTATATTTTGGGCATCCACTTTGGTCTTTCCAAAATAGATAGCACCACCACTTGGACGATATTGACACGATATCACTTTTGATATGGTTGATTTACCAGATCCATTGCCGCCTGTGATCACCGCAATTTCACCCGCTTTCAAGGTCACATTGACAGGGCCAACTTGAAATCCATCTTGATCGCCATAACGATAGCCAACTTTATCAAGTGTGATACTGTCAAACTCTTCAATATTTGGCTTTAGCCCTTGTGCTTCTAACGGCATTTCTTTAAGTAAATGTTGTAATTTCCTTAACGAAACCATTCCCACCGTCAGCGGCGTGATCAGGTTCATAATTGAGTTAAGCGGCGCGGACAAGTATAAAATTGCCATCACCGTACTGATTAAACTTTCATTAGACAATGCAATTTGGTCAGCTAGGATAAACGTTGCAAAGGCTATGATCAGAAAGTTAATCATACCTCCAGCGTTGTTAGCAGCAATGATAAGCGCCTGGCCTTTTACCTGCTTATTAACAAAGTTACTCTCAAAAACTTCACTGTTAAGCCTTTCTAGTTCCAGTCTTTTTTCTCTGTTTAATTTAAGCTCTTTGTGTCCTGCATGGGTGGCCGTGAAGTTGCTCTGAATATGATCAAACGTATCGCGAGAACGATTCAAAAAAGATTGACCAATAAAAGTGGGAATGCGGTATAAAATAATGCCGCCTATCACAACACTGGTAACTAGCCAAAATACACGAATATCCAAAAATGCTAGGAACATCATAATCCCTAACACAGATGCAAGGTTAATCAGTATTTGCGGGTATACCGCTGCACCATTCATGATCCTAGGCAAGTCAAATGTAAAGGCCACGGTTAGACGATCATGGCCAATTCGTTCAAGCGCATCTAAAGGTAGTTGATTAATACGAGTAACAATATACTGCCTCAAGTAGCTCGATGAGCGAATCACTATCTTATTGAAAATCATTTGAGAGGTTGTTCTTAGCGCGAGAATAACAGCACACAACCCCAAAAACGCGTAAAAGAATTCTGGCTGATTCACTTCAGCTGCCCAGAGGACAAGCGGTTCATTTTTTTCAAATGTGACAAACAATGATTCTTGCTGATTAATTGACATCATGATCAGCGGGATCACCAGTGCATAGAAAATCCCAGCCAGTGCGCCCAGCGTAATCGTTAAAAAAACTCGTTTAGGGTAAAGTGAGGACATTAGATAGAACATGCCACTCAATTTACTTTCCGTGATATTTATTTTATTCATAAGGTGTATTTATTTTTCTCTGGCTGAAAAGGGCACTAACGTACCGCTATTATGCAAACGCACAAAGTCATCATAGTGCTCACTTAATAGATGACCAGATTGACCTGCGTCTATAGAAAACAGTCCCTCTAAAGGTTCTTGCATATCTATAACTTGCTTATAACTGGCACCGAGTGATTTCACATACCCAATGCCCTTTTGATAGCGTCCTTGGGAGACATTTACACTATAAACACTACCATCTGCTGAGTCTGAAACATTAAAGACTCGCTGCAAAAATTCATGTTGACCAAATCCTAAGTGAGGCAACTCCACTTTGTGTATATCCCCCCAATGCCAAGAGTCAACATTTTCACTACCAAAGTGCAAATGCAAATCTTTAAACGCTTTATTTAAAGCCTGTAGTGCGATATCTTCACAGTTTTCATTATTCGTCGTACGAATATCATCACACCAAGGGTGATTCATGTCTGACATGATACTTTGCATCAGTAATGGACGAGGGCGCTGCACAGCGGCACTGAGGATGCTCTCATTTTGGCTAAATGTGAGATCTGGTTGTAGGTCATCTTCGAAAACTAACTGAGTAAAAGCATCATACCAAGCGCGAAATATCGTTGCAGACACAGACTGAAGTGACGCCTCTAAGTCCCACTCCTTGAGGTGTGCTAACAACGCCTGCTGCTGCGGTGTTTTACCTGATAGCGTATTCAAAAATAACTGTGCTTTTTCCCCTAGAGGGCTGTAGGTATCTGTTTGCATGGCGGCCATGAACGCCTTATCCATCTTCTGATCCATCGATATTTTATTTGTGATCATATCTGTAATGCGATCAGCACGATAAGCAGGTTGCCAGTTATTGGATAAAACATTAGGGTACTCATTACTGTGTATTTGATTATTTGCAGAAACAACAAATCCTTGTGCAGGGTTATAAGTCTTTGGCAATTGCTGAAAAGGAATATACCCCTGCCATTGATGCGCATCAGACACATCATTGATAAATCGGCTATCATAATCACGTGCAGGTATATTTCCCGCCACCGTCATCCCAATATTCCCATTAATATCCGAGTACACAAAGTTCAATGCTGGTGCATGAAACTGACTAAGCGCTTGATTGAAACTAGACCAGTTTGTCGCTTTATTTAGCGCTAATAATGCCTCTAAAGTAGTATCTTCTGCGTCAAGTGCACTCCAGCGCAACGCTAACGTACTTCCATCATTATGAATAAAGTCACTGATAATAGGGCCATGACGGCTTTCTCTTACAGTCCAACTGACAGGTGCAATTTTTGGGCGTAAAAAACTTGGAAAAGGAGAAGCTATAGAAACCGTTTCTGTTCGCGTATCAAAAGCAGTCCATTGACCACCTACCTTGTATTGCATGGGATTAGTTTGGTCAACTTCCTCTCTAAATAGATCTTGCACGTCCGCTGCGAGGTTGGTTCCCGCCCATGCAATGTGCTCATTATTACCAAAAACAATGACAGGGATCCCAGGTAATGACGCTCCCTGCACCATCAAATCACCACCTTTTAACGATGCTAAATAAAAATGAGATGGCAAACTCAAACCTAGGTGCGGATCGCCAGCCAAAAGTGGCTTCCCTGACAAACTATACGCTCCCGAGATAGCCCAAGCATTGCTACCAACACCTTCTTTACCCCACCCAGATGTTGTAAAGACTTCATCCACACTGCTTAATAACACGTTGATTGCTTGCTCGTAATGTGCGCTATTACCTGCACTTTGCAGCGCATCAAATCCCAATAACTGCGCGAATTTTCTATCACCAAGATGTTGCAGTAATACCTCATTGCTCAGTTCATCGCGAAAGTTAGCCCCCAAATCCAAGGCCATCAGCTTGACGAGCATAATCGCATCGGCAGGCTCACACTTCATCGGCGTTATATCCAGCATGTAAAACTCTGGTGGCAATAAGTTATCCGTTTCGATCCAAGCGTTCACCCCATCACAATAGGCAGATAAAACCTCTTTGGTACTATCTGCCAACGTTTGATACGCCTGTACACTGACTTTTTCTATCCCTAATGTGCGAATAAACCGGTCTGAGTTTAACGCGCTTTGTCCCAATACTTCACTTAATTTACCCTTAGCCAATCGTTTATTGAACTCCATTTGCCACAAACGATCCTGTGCATGGGCATAGCCCAAACCATAGTAAGCACCGAGCTCGGCGTTAGCAGAAATATTGGTGACTCCCATTGGAGTTCGCGCAAGCTCGATAGTCTGAGTTTGAGAATACACTAAGTTGGTTATGGCTTTCGGTAGCGTTTGCAAATACATCAACCAACCAGCACTTAGCAGTATAACCAAGGGGATAACGAGCCATACAATGAACAACCACAGCATAGGGAATCTTATTTTTGCCTTTGCTATAAAACTCATTGGGCTTATAGAACTGTCTTTACACATCGTTAAAAAACCACTTCTTCAAATTCATCTTCATTCTCATTATTGCTATTCATCACGGCGTCAATTTCTTCCGCCATGTCAATAAAAGCAGAACACTCTAAAAACCTTTTTGTTGGAATACTCACACCAAATGCCTTTTCAATCTGTGCCAACACTTTAAGTCCAATCAATGAATCTCCACCGAGAAGTAAAAAGTCGTCAGATTTTTTAACATTCGAAAGGCGCATGGTCGAGCACCAAATATCAGCCAGAACTTGCTGAGTTGTCGTATCAAACTGCTCAGTTGCATGGATATCCGACTGGGTAACAGTACTTGGTACTGCTTCTGATATGCGTCGCTGCCCCACAATATGATCAGATAGGGCACGTGAGGACACAACAATAGGGGTTGAGGGTTTGCTTTGCAAGATACGCGATAACATATCGAACCCCTCTGTACTTTTAAGGGTATGAGGGTTATTCGCTTTAAGGTGCGCTAATACCTCACTCTCGCCTTGAGCACGCTCCCACCTATCCCAGACCACTGATATAACAGACGTTTCTCCTTCACTTTGAGTACTCAATCCATTCATATAAGCGTTGGCCGCAGCATATTCGAATTGTCCGATGCCACCTATCAAGCTAGAGATGGATGAAAACAGCACCATAAAGTCACAGCCTTGCTGTTTAGCCAGCGCTAACAGCTTTTGGCTGCCCTCAACTTTAGGTGACAAGCTTGCTGATAAACTACCCGCTGACTTCTCCGTGACAATTTCCTGACTTTTGACACCCGCTAGATGGAAAATTCCATTCAGTGGCAGCCCACTACAACGAGACACAAGTCGCTCATTAGTTAACTCCAGCGACTCCACCGAGCTGGATACAACAGACAAGCTCAAACATTGAGCTTTTAATGCCAAAAGGAATTTCACCAGTACTTTATTCGCGTCACTCGTGCTTTCGTCATTAAGCATATCGGGCCACTGTTCATCATCAGGAAGTGCGTGTCTTAACAATACAGTTAAATGCACTTTGTATGAATTGGATAGCCACTGACATAGTTGTTTACCCAGTTCACCGTTGGCCCCCGTTACCAAATAGTGACCTTGGTCTTGTATAGGTTGTCCTGCATCTTGAACTAGATCATGAGGCTCTAAGCGCTCAGACCAAGCCATACCGAACCTAAATCGTTGCACTGTGTACTGTGATTGGCCCACCAGCATATGTGCAAGTTTGGATTGATAATTAGCAGAACTCAATTCATCCTCATGATGACATACATCAATACAAGTCACTGAGGTATCATGTAATTCTTCGTCTAGCACCATACACGCCGCGCCTAACGCCCTAAAGGTGGCAGTGCTAGCTAAGGGATTACCTTGTGCATTCACTGGACAATTGAGTACTTTGACTTGTCTAATGCTGTGATGCTTGTCTTGATCTAACACTTTTGCAATATTCATGATATCGCATAAATATGGCTGCAACATATCATCATGACCTTGAAGTGGCTGAGCATAGAAAATGCTATGCACAGTTACTCTGCTCAGTGTCATAAACTCAAGCAATGCGGCTAAATCACTGTACACCCCTGTACGTACAACTAATTCCTTGCCTTCTTGCAAAACAAGTTGCTGTCCTAATAGAACGTGGATGATTGTATGCCCTGTTGATTTCAACGCTGACACAATACACTTTGCCAATCCATCTCCCTTTGAAAGCACTAAATGGCAACGGGCAGCTTCATCTGGCTTGTTGTAAGCGTCTACAAGTTGCTTAATCACTGGCACCCAGGCTTTTGGTGTTGCACAGTTTGGTGAAGGTCTATCAACAAGTTCTGATGACACCCAAAACTGAGTACGCTTAAATGGATAATTAGGTAATGAGCAACGCTGAGCTGAAATTGGGTGGTATACGCTATGCCAATCAATATCAATCCCCGCAACCCAGCATTGGCCTAGTGCCAACATCAATTGCGACCACTGTTTGTGTTGGCTTAGTTCCGAGAATTGCTGTGAGGCCAATATTTGTGAATAAGTAATACCATTTTGCTTGGCCAATTCCCCTAGTACTGCTGCTGGGCCCATCTCAACAAACAAATGATTTGGGTAGCTCACTTTAAGTACTTCCATGGCATCAACAAACTGTACCGACTGGCGCGCATGTTGTAACCAATAGTCAACATCTTTAGCTTGAGTCTGCGTCAACCACTGACCAGTTAATGTTGACACAATGGGTAGATTCAAATCACCAAATGTGAGGGTTGAGAGCCTAGTTTGTAATGCTTCAAGAATAGCTGTCACACTCTCACAATGAAAAGCCCTGGTTGTTGGTAATAGTTTGTGAGCAATATCTACCTTAGACAAATTAGCTTGCAACTGTATGATTTTCGCATCAGGCCCAGCAATCACAAGCCTTTGTGGTGCATTGTAAGCAACTACCTCACAGCCATTTGGTAAGTGACTATGGATATCTGACGCACTGGCTGCAACAGATAACATTTTTCCTGGGGTTGTTTTTTGCATGAGTTGCGCGCGTGTCACCACCAGCTGTAGTGCATCTTTTAAATCCCAAACCCCGGCCAAACAGGCCGCGACTATTTCGCCCAACGAGTGACCAACCATCGCAACAGGCTTAACACCCCAGCTCATATATAATTTGGCAAGTGCATACTCAAAACAGAACATTAGAGGCTGCGTTATATTCGTTTCATTCACAGCCTGTTGATCAATCGAAACCGAGCTGTCTGAAAAATAATCGAGCAGTACTATGTCACTGACCGTGCTCAACTGCCGTGCACACAGCTCTATATTGCTTCTAAAAACTGGTGAGTATTTATATAGGGCTATGCCCATTCCTAGATACTGACACCCCTGTCCAGGAAACATAAACACAACACCATCATTGGCCAACTCTGTATTAGTCTGATGTTCATTGTTGATATGTTTTATGCCAGAGTTTGGGCAGGGGACTAGAGCACCGCGGGTTTTGAGTATGGAACGACCAAATGCAAGTGTGAAGGCAGCGTTGTGCAGATCATTGTTACTTTTTTCATGCAAATGATTTTGCAAACGCTTTGCGTACTCGCTCAGTATGTCATGACCATAAGCCGATATAGGCATCGCCATCATGGGTATAGTTTCGCTCGGTTGTTGCGGTTTCACATACTCCTGAACCACCAAATGACAGTTGGTACCACCTATACCAAATGCACTCACTCCAGCGATCCGTGGCTTATTATCTGACCACTGTCGAAGCTCCGTATTAACAAATAGCGCAGAGTTTTCGAAGTCTATAGCTGGGTTAGGTGAAACAAAGTTTACAGATGCTGGTATTTGTTTATTTTTGATTGCTAAAATTACTTTGAGCAAACTTGCTATGCCTGCGGCTGAACCACAATGTCCGATGTTGCTTTTTACCGAGCCGAGCGCACAAAAACCTTTTTGCGATGTTGATGCGCCAAATGCAGATTGTAAGGCCGCGACCTCTATCGGATCCCCCACTAAGGTTCCCGTCCCATGTGCCTCAATATATGAAATGTCTTGCCCTGAAATCCCCGCCAGTTCCCACGCTTCTTTAATAACTTCTGTTTGACCGATTTGTGAAGGTGCGCTAAACCCAACTTTATCATTACCATCATTGTTAATCGCATACCCACTAATCACAGCATGAATATTATCTTTATCTGCAATAGCATCCGTTAACCGTTTAAGTACGACAACCCCACATCCATCAGCAAAGATAGTCCCTTGAGCATCTTTATCAAACACTCGACAATGACCGTCAGGAGAGAAGATACTGCCGGGCTCAAATTGATAGCCTTCACGCATGGCCAGATCAACTCTCACCCCACCAGCGAGCGCCATATCCGTTTCATAATTTAACAAACTAGAACACGCTTGGCTGACAGCAACCAATGATGTTGAACATGCAGTATTAATGCTCACACAAGGACCCTTTAGGCCCAACTTATAAGCAACAAGCGTAGTTAAGTAGTCTTTGTCATTGCCCCACAGAACTTTCGCTAATCCTGTTCTATCAACATACGTACGATTTGGGTAAAGGTTTTCCAAAAGGTAGGTGCTGATACTTGAGCCCGCAAAAATGCCACAGCGAACATCTTCAACTTCACCAATATTGGTGTATCCGGCATCCTCTATGGCGTGGTAGCAAGATTCTAGAAATATACGTTGTTGTGGGTCTAACACCTCTGCATCAGCAGGAGTCATGTTAAAAAATTCCGCATCAAATGCTTTTATATCATTTAGTGTGCTATGTGCATGGATAAAATTACTATTTTCACTCTGGTGATGAGCAGCGCTACTTTGCTCCTTTCGCTCAATAGACTCACGCCCCGAGGCTAAGTTCTCCCAATAGGCTTGCAAATTTTCTGCTTGCGGAAAACGTCCTGCCATCCCAACAATGGCAATTAAACTACTACTGTCTTGCTCTGTCATTTTATTTAATTCTTTATCATTATATTCAGTCGGTTAGATTAAACTAACAGCCAAGCTTCTGGCTTATTCCCTATGAGGTTAAGGCTCTACTACAACGCATCACAACACAGCTTGTTTAATTCTTCTCATCATGTACATCGGCGCATTAATTGCGCTTAAGCTGGCTGGGTAATTTAATTTCCAATTCTTTAATGAAGAAGACCAAAAGTAGGCAATTGACATGTTCCACCCAGCACCTTGTGTGACATGCAGCCAATGTACGGGGATAAACAATACATCTCCTGGACGTACAATCAAGTCAATGCTTTCAAGCTGGCCGACTTGTGGATACACACTAAGATCAACACCTTGGTTGTTGGGAAAAGCATCCCGGTTAAGCTGATAGAAATTGATTAAACTACGATTGAAATATTTTGAAAGCGTAGGAAAAGGTGCCAGCGATTTGAATTGCTCAGGTGAGTACAGTCGAACATGCTTTTCACCGCTAATTTGTGTCAACATTGCTTCCGAATAAGGGTGAAAATGACCCACACACTGCGTATTTCTACCCACAAAGACTTCCGCAAAATCTTTTTTAATTTGTGCAAGAACATCAGGTTCAGATGAAACTTCCTTGAGCTTAGGCAGAAGATGCAGCTTCAAGCCTGGAACATATATTTCGGAATGTGGGTCTGTGGGATTAACGCACGACTTAATAATATTGCAAAAACTATCAGGGCGCTGAGTAATACTCTGAAAGTCTATCTGGGCTGTATCAAAAGGTGTACTTCTCAATGGCGAAAGAACTTCTTTTTCACTTTCGATTAATGCAACCAGATCCTCTGCCTGCCAATTCAGGATATCCGATGATAACGCATTTCTTATTAGCAACGGTCGGTTTTGCGAGATAGCACTTTGCAGCATTTCACGATTATTGGCTGCGTTCTGTGAGTCCATTTCTATATTACTATTCATATCTATTCTCGATTAATGCTCAGCTAGTTTTTTTTGTAAAATAGCAGGCAAGCTTTACGCATTGCCCATTCACATATTTAGGACAAAATCGTCCCTATTCCTTGTTGTTTTGAAGCTTCACATACGTAGTAGCCCGTCGCTATATCAAACACAGCCATACCCATCGGGTTCAACATAACCACATCATCATCATTAATAGTGCTAAAAACTTTGCTACACACAAGCTCTGCCAAGCTAGTGGTTTCTTCTTTATTTAATAGCCCAGCTTTATACATGTATTCCACGTCGGTGTTTTGGCGACAAATCTCTTCCCATTTATCCACCAACATACAATTAACCTGCCCTCTAAACTGTGCATCATAATCTCGTAAAGATACGTTCAAATGAAGTGACCCAGGTTTTGCTTTACCGTGCATATACCCTTTAGCAGAAGTGGTCGCTGTAATTATCATATCGGCATCAGCAAAAGCTTCTTCCCAACTACTCACAGCGTTTACTCGGCTGGCTAGATTCTGTGGAACTGACGCAATATCCACCCCTCTTGGGTCATAAATCCTAATGCTGCTCACTTTGTCTGCAAACAAAGCTGAGATCATCGCAAGGTGATGTTGTGCTATCACGCCAAATCCAAGTATGCTGATATCCCACTGTTGGCGATGTGGCTTTGCTTCAAAATATTCTCTGATCACCAACCCAGTTACCGCAGCAGTGCGCATCGCGCTAACTAACGACGAGTTGATAATACTCTTTGGCACACCTGTCTTGGTATCATTCAAAATAGTGACTGATTGCGCCCTTGGTATTCCTAATTCTAAGTTTCCAGGGAAACTCGCTATCCATTTAATACCCGCAAGATCAACTTCTCCACCCAAGTGTGCTGGCATCGCGATGATACGGTTGGGGCTATTTTCAAAAGTAACATAAGGCTTGATCGGCTGACAATAATCTTCTTGGTATATCGCCTCGCAAGCATCACTCACTTTATCGATCAATAGGTTCCAGTTAACTTCCAAGTTTGTTAAATCCTGATGTGACAGGTACTGCATATGTTCTCCTAGCAATTATAAAGGGGTAACTTTGTATATAAGGTTTAAAAATAGTTGTTTGAATGCGCTGGCCGCATGTAATGCTTCATTGCGAGCGGTGAACTTTTCAAGTTTAAGGTCATGCCCTGCTTCGGCATTTCGTCGCTGAAACAGTTCACAGGCAAACTGATATAGCTCTATATCAAAACAGTTTCTTTCTTCTACCTGTTGTCGTGTTTGTGGCTCTAATCCATCAAACTTAAATTTATTGGTCGCGGTATTCTTGCGTTGATAATAAGTAATAGGCCAATTCATTGTTTGGCAAATATATAGTAATGATGCGTCAAACTGTTCGGTAATACCAAAAGCAGCAAAACGATGCGCTAAGTTATATTGTGCTGCCTCTAGGTGCTCCTTAGTAACCACTTCATTGGCTGTATTAAAGGATTGCCCACACAGCATTCTCACCTGGCAGTTATCTAACTCCGCAGACGCATTAGACGTAAGAAACTCTCTAATGCTCACCTTATTACTTACCAACCAATCATGCAGATAATGGTTTTCCAGCGTCATAATATAAAAGTAATAAGAGATCAAACGCTCCACCGGATCTCTTAAGAAAGTGATATGTGGTACGTCTTGGATCGAAGGGTCAAAGCCATACGGAAAATGCCCAGTGATCAAGTGAATATCAGCTTTATCTTGCTCGCTCAACGAAACAAAAGTTTCCAGTTGTTGAGTCGCGGTTTGCTGACCCTTTTCAATGTAAAAGTCAAACACATTGTTTGGGTCATACAAACTACGTAATATATGCCCAAACGTCGTGCCCCCTGTGCGGGGGATATGACTGAAAGCAATTCTTTGCATGGTCACTCCTATATCGCCATCTTTAATCGTAATTTTTCAATCAAAGACAATGATTGACTTGAGTCACTAGCGCGCAAAGTCTCACTGTATATTTGACATATAGTCGATGCTAACTCGTCAGGGCAATCTCTCAATAAATAGTGACCCACATCTGGATACTCCACAAGCATCACTTCAGCGCTTATTTGCAACCAATGTTTAAACTTGTGTTGATACCCTTTAGTCAGATGGTCATGTGTACCCGTAACGCAATATAACGGCAATGGGAGTTTAGATAACTGTCCATTTCTGATTGCCACAAGCTGATTGTTATAAAACACTTGAGCTAAATAAGTGTCGTATTTGAAATCCTTCAAAAAGAAATTTAATTCCGCAGGGTCTTCAGGTAGCGGTGCGCCCATACTGTTTAAGAAATCAACAACTTCAGTATCACTTCGTGTATCCCGTGGTGTCATTTTAACTCGTTGCAATGCCCCGCCCACCATCAGCCCAGTAATGGGAAGGTTGGCATTTTGCAGAGCATATGTAATAGAGATAGCCATTGCAGAGCCATTACACTGACCAAATACCAAAATTGGCGTGTTGATGTGTTCTTTAACAAACTCAACGGCCTGTTCTGTGAGACTATTAATAGCCTCCATCATCGCCGCATCATCGGGTGCCTTATCACGAGGTAAACGCAGTCCATATAGTTCGATGTCTACTTCTTTATTATCTAGCGCACTTGCGACATCTTTAAAGCTAATGGCATCACCACCAGAATTGGAGATACCGATCACCGTAAGCTTGGGTTTGTTGGTGTATTTTGTTAGCTTCTGGAGTGTTTGTTGAGCAAGCTTATCGCTATTTTCATCAACAAACTCTGCCAACGATTCGATTGTTGGGTAATCATAAATGTTAACAACCGACAAACCGCCACCAAACTTAGCAGCAATTTGAATCGCTTTAAACGAGTCTCCCCCCAATGCAAAGTAATTATCATTGACCCCCAGCTCTTGCTCTTTGAGCACTTCTTGCCAGACTTCCGCTAATTTAATTTGTGTTGGTGTTGAAGGTTTAACTTTACTGTCACTCATCACCAAGGAAATATCCATAGCTAACAGCTTTGGTCTATCTAACTTACCGCTTTTGTTCAGTGGGAGTTGTTTATGTGTCATCACAACATTTGGGATCATATAAAATGGTAACACTCTGCGTAACTGAGACAAAATAGCCTTGTTATCCAACTCTTCATTAGATTCAAGGTGAGCCACCAGTATCGTCCCTTTTTCGGGCTGATTGACATCTAGCACGACCGCATTTTTTATTCCCGATAACAGCTTTAAATGCTTCTCTATTTCTTCCAGTTCAATACGATAACCATGTATCTTCACTTGCTTATCTTTTCGACCGAAGAACTCAATCGTGCCATCTTTTGCGTAACGACCAATGTCACCCGTTTTGTATAAACGCTGCTTATAATGGTCCACAAAAGGACTCGTCATAAATGCAGCCGCTGTTTTTTCGGGATTATTAATATACCCACGACCTACGCCCACACCAGAGACAACAATTTCACCTTTCACGCCATGAGGCACCACCCTCATAGCAGGGTCAACAATGTAAATATCAAAATTCTTCAGCGTTTTACCAATCGGTACTGTATCGGTGAGGTTTTCAGCAGTCGCTAAATGATGCGTAATATCATCAGAAGCCTCTGTTGGGCCATACGCATTGAACACTGGAATATGGCTAAACTTCCCAAACCATTTCTTCAATAAAAAAGCATCTAGTGTTTCACCTGTCACCATCAAAAATTCCAATGTAGGGAGCGCTTTGATGTCACGAGCTTCTAGTTGATCCAATAACAACCCTAAATAAGATGGCACAACTTCTAAAATTGAAATCTTGTCAGTCTGTAAAGAGTCAACGAATCTGTCAATATCCAGTACTTTGTCTTGTGTGTAAATGTAGGTTGTCCCACCGACCAAGAGAGGACAGAACATTTGCCAAACGGAAATATCGAAGTTTTGAGAGGCATTTTGCACCAGACGTGATTGCGTATTCATACGCAGATCTTCTACTTTGTTTAGCATATGGTTCAATGCACCAATATGCTCAACCTGCGCTCCCTTTGGCTTACCCGTCGAACCAGAAGTAAAGATCACATAGCTTAAGCTATCCACAGATACCGTTTTATCAATCTTCTTTGCGCTGATAGTCTCGTCTATTAAAATAGATTCATTAAAAGGCGTAACCTGACCTTGCCATTCAACCGCTAAGCTTTCCCACTCTACTGCACTGACGACTAATTCAACCTGCGCATCTTCCAACATAGAAGCAATTCGCTGTGCAGGCAGTTCAGGGTCCACAGGAACATACCCTTTGCCCAGTTTCCAAGTGGCTAATATACTCAGGACCAGAGGGATCCCCCTAGGCATAACCAATGCGATGAGCCCCTCGTCAGGCCCACTTATGTACTGTTGTAAATGGTTTGCCAGTCGGTTTGAATAGCTCTCTAGTTGAGCATAAGTTACTTTTTCTTGTTCACAGATCAGTGCCACTTTATCTGCATATTGCGCACTCGTGCGCGAAATAATGTCATGAGGACACAGCGCTGGTAAATCTAGGGTATTTTGTTTTGCCCATTCACTTTGTAGCTGCTTGTCGGCCTCTGACAGAATATCAATTTCATTGAGCATAATGTGAGGATTAGCCGTTACATCTAGTAGCAGCTGACGATAAATATTCGCCAGCTTGTTCAGGTCTTCATGAGCGTAGCGGCCAGAGTCATACTTAAAGTACATATGAATATTATCGCTGGTCACGATATCCAAAGAGATTGGATAATGACTTGACTCCTCCATCTGGAAGTCACTCAATGTCAGTGATTTATCTTCACTTGCTCCAGCCTGTGAACTAGGCATATTTTGTACGACCAAGAGCGTGTTAAATAGCGCGACCCCATTGGTCACACCGCTTAACTTTGTGACCTCTTGTATTGGCAAGCTGCTATGCCGCTCTCGCTCAGCTTGTTGCCCTTGCAGCGCTACAACCCATTGCGCCATGCTCCCTTCATTTGGGATTTTGCTAACGATAGGTAGTGTATTCATGAACATGCCCAGCATGTTCTCAATTCCTTCAACTTCCGCTGGTCGCCCTGCCACGACAGTACCGAATACCACTTTACTATCACCACTGTAACGATGTAGTAAATAACTCCAACACGCACTTAATAAAGCGTTTGGCGTCACACTCATTGACTTTGCAGCAGTATAAAGCTGGCTCGATTGCTGCCCGTCTAAGCTTAACGTAACCTGCTCTCTTGCTTTACTCTGGACCTCTATTGGTAACTCAATATTCAAACTTGTAGGGGTATTAAACCCGCCTACTTGGTCTTGCCAATAACGCTTGGAATCATCTAATGGTTTTTCGCTCAACCACTTAGAATAAACCTTTGCTGGAATTTCTCGCTCTGCTAATCCTTTGCCTTTGTTAAAATAATTATCCCATAACTGGTCCATAAACAGTCGTTGACTCCACCCATCTAAAACAATGTGGTGAGCAATAAACGCAACATGGTAGTGTTCATCATCCAACTTAAATACCGACAACTTCGTCAATGGACCTGAGTTTAAATCTAGCGCTTTATGCTGTTCAATATGTTGCGAGATATGCGTATGCGGTTCATCAGTTACGGACAAATCTACATATTCAAAACCACTGACTACTTTGCTCAATACAACTTGATGTATGACTTCACTATTGATGTCAGTGAACACAGTTCTCAATGCACTAGCACATTGAACAACATGCTGATAAGCAGAATGTAACCGCTCTATATCAACATCACCAGTCATATTGATTGAGCCTACACTGACATATGCAGAGCGATTAATTAAACTTTCAAAATAAATACCATGTTGTAATGGCGTTATACGGTGCACCGACTCCATTTGTGGATAAAGAGTTACAAGACGCTCTAGCTGATCTTCGGATAGTTCTGCATTGGTATCACTCGCTAAAATTGCTTTATTATAATTTGCACAAAGACTCTGCGCTTGATTGAGAAACTCAGATTTGAATGCTGAAACCAGCTTGGTAAGCGCGTCTTTTTCTGACGCATGTAGCGCGAGGACTAGCTCATCATTACCACAAAATGCAGACACATGTACCTTATTCTTGATATTGTGTGCAACGTCCGCCACCACTGACGGGCTGATGTGCCTTAGTTGTATTTGATCAGAAAACTTGGGCGCACACTCTAAGTAACTGACCACCACAGCCAGCGCATTCTCATGAGGACATGCCCCACCGAAAACACTACGATCGCGGTTAGCTTTGTCATGAGCATCAAGTTTGAGGTGCTTTAAAGTCTGCCATACAGGTGATCTTTCCTGTGCATTTATCTGCCAAAGGTACCCAAGCTCCACACCCGCAATGTCATTGCTTACATCAACCCCTTGAGTAATTAAATCTCGCAGTCCCGAACGGCATACTAAAGCAACGTTCTTATTATCTAGGCCGCTTACCAAAGTACTCTCAACTAATGCAGATAAAACCATTTCACTTGTTGTATTAGCTTTGTCAGCGAGCTGTTTAAGCGTAGCAAAAGACAAGCCAGTACTAATTTGCTCTGAAAAGCAGTAACCAGATACAACATTGTCATTAGGCGCATTGAGTAACGGTGCACTGCTGTTTTGCAGCTGCTCTGAGAAGTAACTCGGCCAAATGCTCGCCAAGCTGGTTTTAGATAAAGGGTGTACTGTAGCTGAGCAATTTAGAAATTGCTCAGCTATCAACGACACAGTGCTTGTGTCTGCAATTAACCCATGTAATGCCAAAACAAATTCAACGTGCTGTTCATCGACAGGTTGCCAAAGTGCACAGCACACCTTGATATTTGACGTATCAAAACGCACTAAATCAAGTAGATTCTCTTGTGTTATCCCTGACAGCTTAGGAAGTGGTTCGTTTGCTAACTGAGCGCCAACTTGTAGCAAATGTTCGCCCTGTGCACTTTGACTTAGGTACGCTCTTAAAATCGCATACTGCTCCACAAGCGTGTAATACGTTTTTTCAACTTGGTCAACTTGAGTTTTATGAACAGTGAAACTCAACTGATGAAAAGCCGAGCCCCCTATTACCGTTGATGATCCAGCTAAAGATTTCTGTAATTCCGTCAATGGAATACTTACAGGTTGGACATCCCGACGAGACAATACTTGGTCAAAGGAATGCTCCTCCAGCACAAGCAACAGTGTGTCTTTGTGTTGCTTAAAATATGCAATATCTTCTTGCGTCAAAGCGCCCTGTGGCGCTGTGATAGAGATATTCTGGTCTCTATTCTCAAGTTTTACTTTTTTGGAAGCTAAATACTCTAGAAATGAGAAGATGCCAAATTCTTCTTTGTGCACTACAAAATCCTATTTTTATCAGAGTCTAATTTAAGAGATTGTGAATAGAGCTTTTTAAATTTAAAAAGCTCCTTTTTAGTACTACTTTGTATTACTTGGCTGTAGCAACCACGATACTCGTTTCGCATTTTTGTAATCAGTAAGTTGGCGCCAGTCGTCCACCCCTTGCTGATGCCAATCAACCTCTGTTGCATTGAAGTCAAAATGACTAAACATCATTCGCAGCGCATCGTTGGTTGCCCAAGCCATCAAACCACTCTTGTCAATGGTGGCCCCCGGCGCATTAGGGTCTTCATATAGCAGTACGATTGAGCCAGAAGGTTGTTTAACGATTTTTCTTAAATGGTTGAAGATATTCCATTTCCCTGTTTGCCTATTGTTCAATTGAACTGAGTCAATAGAACGATTAACGATATAGTTAACCATTTTATTTCTAAAGTTCTTAAACATTGGTTCACGAGCAACCCATGTGTCTAAAATAAACAAAGATGGTTGAATTCGTTTTACTTCTGCCAACACTTCAAACTGCGACACTAAATGAGAAAATACGCCAAAACACAAAATAACATCGAACTCGCCAGGTTCCACCGTTCTTAGGAATGCGGTGAGATCACATTGCTCAAAGTCATACTTACTTCTGTCAATTTGCATTTTTTCCATATTGCTAAATGCTTCATCTACCGCTTCTTGACGACCTTCAACACCTTTGACATAACTCGCACCGCACTGCAATGCGGAATATGAAAAGCGGCCATCATGCGATGCTAAATCCAGAACACGTTTGCCTTCGAAAAATTTGCGGTTTCTTGCAATCAACACTTCCGTTCGCCAATTTAAGCGCTTTGCGTGTGCTAATACCTTGCTGCTTTCAAGATAAGGTGTATTTGTAAAGTCCACGTACATTTGTTACTGCCTCTTATTCTGTTCCGAACTAAAATCTTTAACTATTCAGTTTTGTTTAACGCTTTGACACTTCGATGATCATGCCTTCTTTAGCTCCTTTAGCAGCATTAATTACGCCATCCGAGTTACCTTTTTCTTTCATACGACTTTGCGTGCCACCATATCCGTCACCTAAGGTAAAGGTGCCTAGTATGATGTCATAGTCTTTGAGGCCACAATCGCCAGATTGCGCCGTGAAAGGGACAGATTCACAAAACTTTTGAACAAGCCAACTCTTTTGTTGCAACGCAGTATCTATAGCAGCTATCCACTGTTCGTCGGTCATTGTTCGCCCGATGAATACATCATCTCCTTGCTTACCTGTTGCATCTTTGATAACTAGATTGTCTTTTTCTGAACGCAAATACTCACTCATCGGAACTGACTGGCCGTCAACATCGATATTTGCGTTCTTAAGCTCCCAGCATAGAGGAATATATTTGTCTATCGCTTCGCGCTCGGCGTCACTAAAATGCACACTGTTTTTGTACTCGTGAAGCAAGGCAAAATTCAACTTATTGTTATAAGCAAAACATAACGGGTTATCAGGCCAAATAAGGTTGTTGTTAGAAAATGCGTGGAGTAACTCAGAACACACATTCTTTGCGTTTGTTGTGATGACGACATGAACGCGATGCTCTCCTGCATACAGCACATCACCTTCAAGGTTGAGCGGGGTTAACTCATTAATAACTGGAATTATTTTCCCAGTTAATCCTTTCTTGGCAACTTCCTCCTCAAAGACACTGAATACTAACTTTTCTCTTTGTTTTGCCACGTCAGTCAGCTGTTCATTGCCAACCATTGCCATATTAAAGTGTCCATCGATACCCAGTTGATGAGCATACTTCGTAACTTCATCTGCAATAAAACGTGCGAAGCATCTAATCGTATTTCTAACTGCAAATTCATATTCATCAGCATGTTGTTCAAAGAAACGGCTAACCGGCAGTTCATTACGATACATACTAAAAAAGAACGGTAGGTTCCAGCCACCCAGTGTCGTTGAGCAGTTGAGTTCCAGCGCCTTTAAACCTGTGTTGGTCAATATGAAATCATTTCTGGCGATTGCCGGCTTATAAAACCCATTAGAAGCGGCGCATGCCTGTACTATGTCATCTCTTTTGTAACCATAAAAAGACTTCAATTTTTCCGCATCATAGCCAAAGATCCGCTCGGGAATATAAGAAACGAGCTCCAGCACTTTCTTACTCGCCTGTGCAAACTCATCTGCAAGTTCTTTGTCCATCAAGATGGGCACTGATTGCAGTGGTACATGGTAGTTTTTTAAATGCTCAGACATTTTTACCGTTGAATAATCAATAGGTAACTGACACTCTTTGTTATTTTTTATAAACTCTAGGTATTCGCTACCTAGACAGCTTAGATCGTAGTAATTTTCCATATTTGTACCTTTTACTGTCTACTTCATCACAGACTTAATTTAATAACCTACAAGCCAAATGCTTACCCAGCGCCTAAATTAAAATGTTTTCTTCAATGTGTTCTTCTGATTGTATCGACTCATCCAACGCCTTAGCCATGTCTAAAAGTCGAGGGTGTTGGAACATATCTGCCACAACCAACTCCAAGCCTAACGCTTTAAGCTTGGAAGATACTTGTACCGCCATAATTGAATTGCCCCCAAGAGCAAAAAAATTATCTTCTTTACTTATCTTGCTTACACCCAAAACGTCTTGCCAAATTGCAGCTAACTTGATCTCGCTGTCAGACTCTGGTGCGACGTATTGTCTTTGTGATCCCCCTGCATTATGTGTAGGGAGCGCCTTTTTATCTATCTTGCCATTCGGGGTCTTTGGCCACTGCTGTTGGAGTAGTAAAATATTTGGCACCATATAATTTGGTAACACACGACTTAACTGCGCCTTTAACTGAGCTACATATACTGACTCATCCCCCACCACCGCTGGCTCTGCCGGTTGCACATAGCCCACCAACTGATTGTTACCATGCACCTGAGCCGCAATAACAACCGCTGAACTCACTGCCTCTAGTGCCGCTAACTGGGTTTCTATCTCTGCAAGCTCTATTCTGTGACCATGTATTTTCACTTGCTCATCACTTCGCCCTTTAAACTCCAGTTGACCTTGCAAGTTATAACGCACTAGGTCCCCTGTCTTATACAAACGTGCTGAACTCCAAGACTTACCCGGCTCATAATAAGGATTCGCTACAAAACGCGATTGGGTCAGCTCTCTTTGACCAAGATATCCTCTCGCAAGCCCCGCTCCACTTATATATAACTCTCCTATTGCACCTTGCGGTAACAGCCGTTGCTGGCTGTCCAATACCAGTAGCTGGGTATTGGCTATGGGTCGTCCTAAATGACACTCCCCTGCCTTGAGCTCTCCCATGCTCGACCATACCGTGCTCTCCGTCGGACCATACATATTAAACACTCTACCCGCTGGGCAATGTGCATAGAGTCGCTTAAGTAATTCTTGTGGTAACGCTTCACCACCACTTAACATCGTCAGCACCTGGCTACTTTGCCATCCCGCATCAAGTAGCATCTTCCAACTGCTCGGGGTCGCCTGCATTAAACTCACTTCATGCTTTAACAATAATGTCGCTAGCTGCTCTGGGGCTCTTTGCTGCTCCTCGTTTGCCAACACCAAGGCACTACCCGTAGACAAGCTCAAATAAAGCTCTAAAACGTGAATATCAAAGTTCATTGACGTCAAGCCCAGTACTCTATCCGATGGCCCTATCGGGAAACTCTGCTTCATACTATCAATGAAGTTGCACACCGAACTGTGCTCTACCATCACACCTTTGGGTTTTCCTGTTGAGCCCGACGTATACAAGACATAAGCTAGATTGTTTGTCGTTAGCTCATTCACCTGTGGTCTATCGCTTGGGTATGTCTGGCTTATATCATCCACACAAATTGTGTGATGGGTCGTTACTATCTCTTTGGCATTAACCTCTGAACTCACCAACACATGAGAGATTTGTGAGTCTTGCAGCATAAATGCCAAACGCTCTTTGGGATAAGATGGGTCAAGCGGAACATACGCTCCTCCTGCTTTTAAAATCCCCAGCATACCAACAACCATATCTATCGAACGCTCTACGCACAGTCCAACCAATGTATCTGGCTTAACACCACACTGCGTAATTAAATAGTTGGCGACCTGATTTGCACGCGCATTGAGCTGCCCGTAGGTCAGTTGCTGTTGAGCAAAAAACACCGCTGGAGCATCACTGTGCTCCGCTGCATAATGTTCAAATTGCTGATGTACTAGCTGGCTAACATTACCCAATTGCTCGCCATTGTTATCGGACAACAGCGCCTGTTTATCCAATTGAGATAAGCCACCAACCAACTCCATTGCAGGGTGTTGAGTCGCTACGGCACAAAGTTGTTTGATGGTGTTACTCAAGTATTTGCTTATCTGCTCAATAAAATCAGGACAGAATAAGTCTTTATTATATATAAAGTTAATGTTTAGGCCGCTGTCTTTGAGAGCAAAGTTAATGCTCAAATCAAACTTGGCCTGTACCTGCTTCGTATGGAATGGCGTAACAGTCATACCTGATAAAGACACAGACTCTGTAAAGTTGGTTTGACCCAAACCAAAATCAGAGTTCATCGTCATTAATATTTGAAATAGAGGGCTGTATGCGGTACTGCGCTCAGATACCAACTTGTCTACCAATTGTTCAAATGGCACATCTTGATTGACTTGTGCGCCTAAATGCACCTGCTTGATATGCTGTAGGTACGCCTCTAGCGTGTCATGTGCTGTGCTCACTCTAAATGCAAGTGTGTTGGCAAAAAATCCGATCAGATCATGCAGTGTTGACTGCATTCGATTAGCAATAGGTGTACCAATAACAATGTCTTGAGAATGGCTAAATTTAGACAGCGTGAGCGCTAATGCACTATGTAATAGCATAAATGGTGTCACTTCATACAACTGTGCAACATCTCGTAATTTCACGACCTGTTCTGCTGGCAATGACTGAAACACCAACGCACCACGGTGCCGTGCTTTTTCAGGCCTATTCGCACGTAACGGTAAGCTGTGTAATGACGGTGCGCCTTGTAAACTGGTTTGCCAATAAGCGATTTGTTTTTCAAGCGCATTGGTGCCTAAATGTTTACGTTGCCACAGAGCAAAATCTGAGTATTGAAGCGCTAGCGCAGGCAAAGGGTTTGGTAGCCCATTTGCATATGCCTGGTATAGAGTGAAAAACTCTTTACTTAAAACCTCCATCGACCAACCATCTGATGCAATATGGTGCATGCTTAATGTCAATATGCCGGTATCAGATGACACACTGTAATAGCCGATGCGCAACATCAAGTCCTCGGCTAAATTAAAGGGTGCCTGAATGTCTCTAAAGACACGTTCTTTGAGTTGTCCATCTTCATAGTCTGAGCATTGATCACTGAGATCCTGAACAGTTAACTCAAAGTCAATGTCAGACATCGAACGGATTTGCTGTATTACTAACCCATTTTGTTCGAAGTACACAGTTCGCAATATTTCATGGCGTTCGATTATGGCCTCAAACACTTTCTTAATCAGTGCAGTATCAATCTGCCCATGCATCTTAAACACCAAAGGCATATTGTACTCAGTCGAGCCACCTTGTAGGTTATCGATAAGCCATAATCGCTGCTGTGAAAATGATGTTGAACATCCTTTATTGTCTTTTAGCACCGGTTTTATTGGTGCCTGTTCCTTGTCTTGCTGTAACCAAGTAATCAGATCCATCTTATTTTGTTTGATTTCACTTAATAGTTCAGGTGTTAGTAAAGACCTGTCTCCAACCACTTTGAGCGATTGATCATCATTTAGCGCAAGCCTGATATTACACTTTTTTAACTTGGCAAATAATTCATCTAGTATCATATGTTAAATTCAACTTCTTCATCATTCAGTTCATAATTATCAGCAAGCTGTAGCCCTTCTTGATGCTGTAAACCATCAATATGTTTTGCAATCGCTCGACCGTTACCTAAGGTGAAAATCTGCTCAAGCTTTAGCTCAACGTCAAATGCTGAATTAACGGCTGTGATAAGTTTAATGGCAAGCAGTGAATGCCCACCCAATGCAAAGAAGCTTGCAGTAACACTCACTTTACTTTCATCAATCATCAGTAACGAAGCCAAGATTGAAACTAAACGCACTTCGCTGTCAGACTCTGGTGCGACGTATTGGCTTTGTGATCCCCCTACATTGGGTGTAGGGAGCGCCTTTTTATCTATCTTGCCATTCGGGGTCTTTGGCCACTGCTGTTGGAGTAGTAAAATATTTGGCACCATATAATTTGGTAACACACGACTTAACTGCGCCTTTAACTGAGCTACATATACTGACTCATCCCCCACCACCGCTGGCTCTGCCGGTTGCACATAGCCCACCAACTGATTGTTACCATGCACCTGAGCCGCAATAACAACCGCTGAACTCACTGCCTCTAGTGCCGCTAACTGGGTTTCTATCTCTGCAAGCTCTATTCTGTGACCATGTATTTTCACTTGCTCATCACTTCGCCCTTTAAACTCCAGTTGACCTTGCAAGTTATAACGCACTAGGTCCCCTGTCTTATACAAACGTGCTGAACTCCAAGACTTACCCGGCTCATAATAAGGATTCGCTACAAAACGCGATTGGGTCAGCTCTCTTTGACCAAGATATCCTCTCGCAAGCCCCGCTCCACTTATATATAACTCTCCTATTGCACCTTGCGGTAACAGCCGTTGCTGGCTGTCCAATACCAGTAGCTGGGTATTGGCTATGGGTCGTCCTAAATGACACTCCCCTGCCTTGAGCTCTCCCATGCTCGACCATACCGTGCTCTCCGTCGGACCATACATATTAAACACTCTACCCGCTGGGCAATGTGCATAGAGTCGCTTAAGTAATTCTTGTGGTAACGCTTCACCACCACTTAACATCGTCAGCACCTGGCTACTTTGCCATCCCGCATCAAGTAGCATCTTCCAACTGCTCGGGGTCGCCTGCATTAAACTCACTTCATGCTTTAACAATAATGTCGCTAGCTGCTCTGGGGCTCTTTGCTGCTCCTCGTTTGCCAACACCAAGGCACTACCCGTAGACAAGCTCAAATAAAGCTCTAAAACGTGAATATCAAAGTTCATTGACGTCAAGCCCAGTACTCTATCCGATGGCCCTATCGGGAAACTCTGCTTCATACTATCAATGAAGTTGCACACCGAACTGTGCTCTACCATCACACCTTTGGGTTTTCCTGTTGAGCCCGACGTATACAAGACATAAGCTAGATTGTTTGTCGTTAGCTCATTCACCTGTGGTCTATCGCTTGGGTATGTCTGGCTTATATCATCCACACAAATTGTGTGATGGGTCGTTACTATCTCTTTGGCATTAACCTCTGAACTCACCAACACATGAGAGATTTGTGAGTCTTGCAGCATAAATGCCAAACGCTCTTTGGGATAAGATGGGTCAAGCGGAACATACGCTCCTCCTGCTTTTAAAATCCCCAGCATACCAACAACCATATCTATCGAACGCTCTACGCACAGTCCAACCAATGTATCTGGCTTAACACCACACTGCGTAATTAAATAGTTGGCGACCTGATTTGCACGCGCATTGAGCTGCCCGTAGGTCAGTTGCTGTTGAGCAAAAAACACCGCTGGAGCATCACTGTGCTCCGCTGCATAATGTTCAAATTGCTGATGTACTAGCTGGCTGCCTTGCGTGCTTTCAAACTCACCTAGACCAAGTGCTTTGAGGTAAGTAGTTTGTGCATTTGACAGTATCTCTAACTGACCCATTTGCAGTTGAGCTGATTGACGCAAAGCCGATATTAACGACGCAAAGTTGTCAGCTACTTGCTGCATTGTGTCCGCATAAAAGAGGTCTGTGTTGTACTCCCAAGTCAGGTGAATACAACCATCCTTATCAAAGGCACTCAGTTGAATATCAAACTTAGAAAACACTTCGTCGTGCTCATAAGATCCAATTTTCAGATCAGGAATATCAAAGCTTTCATGTTGGTAGTTATGATAAATAAAGGCAATTTGGAACAAAGCATGATGCTGCTGTGAGCGTGTCGGATTAAGCTTTTCAACCAGTAGCTCAAATGGCAATGACTGATTATCCATGGCACCGGCATGTACTCCTTTACACTGCTCTACAAACTCAGCAAAAGTGTCATTTGGCGAAACAAATGTACGCAACACTAAGTTGTTAACAAAGTTACCTATTAGCGCGGTAAGTTGTTCACTTTGCCTGTTCGCCACAACTGTGCCCATAACGACTTCTTCTTGCTGGCTATACGTAGCAATTAATAAAGCCAAGGCACTTTGCATGATCACAAATGGGCTTGTTTGAAATTCTCTTGCAATCGAAAATACATTGTCACTTAACTCTAAACTAAGCTGCTGTGATAACTTAGCTCCAGCAAAGCTTTGCTGTTTAGGTCGTGTATGGTCCAGTGGAAATTGATGCACTGTTGGTAAGCCTTGTAGCTGTTCCAGCCAGTAATCAAGTTGCGAATTCAAAAGCTGCTGCTGTGTGTCACTGCTCTGCCACAGAGCATAATCAGCAAATTGGATTTCAAGTGGTTCAGGCTTTGCTTTGCCATATAAAGCATATTGATAAAAATCTGAAAAGTCTTTAAGTAATACACTTCTAGACCACCCATCCGACGCAATATGGTGAGTACACAATAAAAATACATAGTGATCATTTGGCAATGCAATCAACTGCGCTCGTAGTAACACATCCTTTGATAAATCAAAGTGACGATTCGCTTCGCGATGGATTAACGTGTTTATTTGCTGCTGTAGATCTTTGCTTTCATCCAATACATGAATGGGTACGTTAAATTCAAACTCGTCCAATACCACTTGTGTGCCACTTCCATGAGCATCATTTTTATAAACGGTTCGCAAAATATGGTGTCGTTCAATGACCTCAGAGAGGCTCCACTGCAGTGCTTGATGCACTAATTCACCCTCTAACGTTAAAACAATAAATTCATTATAGTGAGAGTTGTTCGCGTACAACTGTTCAATAAACCAGATCCGTTGCTGCCCAAAAGACAGAGCTCCGATTTCATTTTCTGGATGTCGAATAATACGCTCATCAACTTTGGTGTGTGCGCTAGTGACTAATTTCGCGAGCTGTTCTAGCGTTTCTGTTTCAAACAATTGACGCAAAGATAAAGAAACATCGAGATCAGACTCAACTCTTTGTTGTACTCTTGTTGCCAGCAAAGAATGCCCACCCAATGCAAAGAAGTTGTCATCAAGGCTCACGCGATCCAGCGCAAACAGTTCAGCCCATATATCTGCCAGTTTGCGCTCTATGTCATTTCTTGGCGCACGATATGGCGCTTGGTTATGCTCTAACGAGATATGTGGTAATAGATTACGAGCCAGTTTGCCATTTGGGGTAAGCGGCAGAGTATCTAGCACCATATAAGCGGTTGGTACCATGAAGTCAGCTAATTGTCGGGATAACTTACTTTTTAGTATTTCTTGAAGCTCAGTATGATCTGCATGATGGGTGACAATATAAGCCGCCAAAAATGCCTGTTGCTGCGCATCATGTTGTACGGCGACTGCAGCATCTATCACTTCAGAACACGCTATCAACTTGGCTTCAATCTCTTCTAGCTCAACGCGAAACCCTCTCACTTTGGTCTGAGTATCATTACGACCAAGGTAATTTAGGGTGCCATCTGGATTCCAGCTAGCCAAGTCTCCGGTTCGATAAACCCTTTGAACTTCGCCATGAAGGCTAATATCCTTAAACGCTAAATTCGTTTTCTCTATATCTTTATAATAGCCACGCGCTAGTCCATCACCTGAGATATAAAGCTCACCCGGTGCGTAAATGTAGTTTGGTTGCATATGACTGGTGAGAATAAAAAACTGTGTATTAGCAATAGGTCCACCAATTTTGTTGTCAGCGGCGATGGGTTTAATTGCTGACCAAATACTCGTTTCTGTCGGACCGTAAACGTTAAAGCAACCTTCAGGTATTATCGCTTTGAGCGCTTGGGATACTTGCTCTGGAATAGCTTCTCCCCCTACTAGGCAACATGTGATGTTACTCAAAGCTTGGCGACTGCGTTGTTCTTTGAGCAGTTCCTTTATGTGCGATGGGGTCATTTGTAAGTGTGTCACCCCGTGTGTATCGATAAGCTCTGATACACTTACAGCTAACGCATTGCTGCTCAGGTACTTTTGCTGAGCCTGCATGCGTTTGAAGTGTCGTTGTAATTGGCAAATATTTTCCAGTCCATCAACAACAGTCGATTCATCGACACCAAAGTCAATCAAGCACGCAAGCTCATCTATACCAGCTTGGTGAATGCGAGCCAACGTATTTAAGCTGTCTTCAATACTACCTATCAAGCTATATTCACCAAAATACCGTTTGAACGCCGCATCCAGTATTTGCTCTAGGTGCTCTGGATTATCTAAGTCCAGTCCAGATGACTGTGTAACTGACTTAAGTAAATCTACGGAGGTACGCAAATACTCCCTAAATGCGGGGGCGACTTGTTGTGCGATTAACGCTTGGTCATCGTTGACAAACGTATGGACCATCAACGTCACTTTTCCAGCATTCGAGTCTAATCCAGCTTTCTCTCTGGCTTGGCGATATATCGTTACTTTTTCTGCCAACTCTTCGAAACTTTGACCAAGTAAGTGCGTTAACACATGAAAACCATGCTCGCCAGCATAAGCAAATGCGTCTTTACTTTTGGCAACGGTCAGCCAAATTGGCATTTCCGCCTGTTGTAACTTCGGGTATATATTAACCGAAACGGTTTGTCCTAACCCATTTTCTCGCTCAAGTGGCTCCCCTCGCCAAAGCTGCCTAATTTGTTCAAGCGCCGTGTTATTGGCTGTTCTTCTATCTTCGTAATTACTGGGTACCAATACAAAATCATTGGGATGCCAGCCTGGTGCAATGGACATCCCCACTCGACCGTTAGAGATATTGTCTAAAACAGCCCATTCTTCTGCGACACGGATCGGATCATGTAACGGTAATACAACACTACCCGCCCTAATTTGTAGGTGTTCAGTGCGCCCCGCCACGGCCGCGCCAACGACGGCTGGGTTAGGAAATCCCCCTCCAAATTGGTGAAAGTGTCGCTCTGGCAACCAAACGGCTTCAAAACCATGCTTATCCGCAAACTCAGTCGAAGCAAAAAGTAGCTGGTATGGATTTGCAACTTCTGCATTTGACGAAAAGAAACTCAAGCTAAAAGTAATTTCTTTATCACCCACAGGCGCCATCACTTTTTTTATTCGTTCAGGCTGAATGACAACCTTTGCGCCACGACTGAGGCTCCAAAACAGCTCTAATACAGAGATATCAAAACTAGTACTGGTCGCAGCAAGCCAAGTTTCTTGTTCATTACTTGTTCTACTAACAAGCCTGTCTAGATGATTAAATAAATTAACTGGCCCTCGGTGTTCCACCATCACACCCTTTGGCTGTCCAGTCGACCCCGATGTGTAAATCATGTACGCCAAGCTAGAACTGTCCACCTGACAGTCAGCCAGATTATCACCGCTGTATTTATCGAACAGTACAGAGCTTAATAACTCATCCACCACAACCGCTTTTGTTTTAAACTGCTCAGGTAGCATGTCTATCGTTTTTCGACTACACAGCACCTTGCTCGGCTGGCTATGTGTCAACATGTAGTCAATGCGACTTAGAGGGTAACTTGGGTCTAACGGAATATAGGCTGCCCCCGCTTTTAAACAGCTGAACAGTGAAATAACCAAGTCAATTGAGCGATCCATAAAAACAGCAACAAATTGTCCGACCATTTGCTGTTGATGACTCATATATCGAGCCAACTTGTTTGCGCTAACATTGAGCTCTTGGTAACTAATCGCTGAGTCGCTCATTTTCAACGCTATATTGTGAGCGGTTTGGGCTGCTTGGTACTCTATTGTATGATGAATACAAGCCGTGTTTTTTTGCCACTGATGGCTCGTATCATTCCACAGCTTCAAATTTTGCGTCTGCGCATCACTGAGGTGACTTAAGCTAGCTAAAGGTTTGGTAGAGTGGCAAGTTGCCGCATCCAACAGCTGCAACATGCTATGCGCAATCGCTTCTATTTGCTTATCACAAAACAGACTCGTGTTATATTCCCAGCGCATGTCACTATCATTTTGACCAGTCAACACATTAAGCGTTAAATCTAATTTAGCCTTTTGCTGTTGTGCAAGCTCTAGTTCCTGCATGCCACCAAGTTGCGAAGGTATAAGCTGTTGTTGAGCTTGCTGCACTGTGAGCATAATTTGAAACAGAGGGTTATAAGTTCTGTTTCTACCAATATTCAGCTCTTCAAGCAGTAGTTCAAGCGACACATGGTGTTGTGAATCTAACAGAAAGCGCTCTTTACACTGTGCTACCCACTGTTGCAAACTCAGAGATTCGTCAATCTGATTTCTAACAACGAGCGTATTTAAAAACAGTCCAACCGATTCTTGGTAGTCTCCTTGGTGACGCAAACTAACTGGCACACCAAATACAATGTCATCACTATTTGAGTATCGCCCAATCACGACCGCAAAAACTGCTTGCATTAGGTTAAATACCGAGCAGGCATTACTCTGACAAAAAGCGTTTATTTGCGCATGTAATGGCGCCTTGATACGCACGCTGACAACAGCACCAATGTTGTGGGCATCAGGTACTCTTGGGCTGTGTGTATGCAGTTCATGTAATTGAGGTAATTCAGATAAACGCTTTTTCCAATGCTGTTTCGAATGTTCAAGTTGCTCAGTCATAAACTGTGCTGACTCGTCCCGAGCAAATTGAAGAAAATGTGATTCTGAGGCTATTGAAAGGTGTGCCCCTTGCTCAATAGCCAAATAGTTTTTCAACAACGCTCGTAACACCAAAGACAATGAAATACCATCACAGATAATGTGATGAATGCTCAGCAAAAGTATGCTTTCTCCTGTGTTCATTGACACCAGTCCAACACGCATGGGGGTATCATTTTGTAGCTCAACTGGCTGAGATAAATATGAACAGACCACCTGTTCTAGTTCGTCTGGGGTGCTGCAAATCAACGAGTCAATATCAGGACATTGGTGGGTAATAAATTGCTCTATTCGCGCATTTTTTCGTTCAAAAGCAAGCGACAGTATTGGGTGCTGTTTGACCGTCGTAGCTAAAGCCTGCTGAAGTACTGATATAGAAATTGCGTTATCAAATCGATATCCTTTCGTTTGCTTATATGCAGAGCCAAGCTCGGTCAATTCTTCAAGTAACCATATCCGCTGCTGTAACATTGTGATAGGTGCGCGTTCCAATGCCGTCTCTTGCTCGCGTAAATGACTCAGCAATGCTTGCTTGTGAGTTCTTAATGTAGATATAAATTGTTCAGTGTACTGCGCTTCTTCTGCTTCTACTTTTAACTGTTCTTGCTCAATGGATAAAGTAATACCGTGCACGTCACAGTAATCCAATAATGCTTCAAGATTCATATCAAAAGCTCCTTTTTAACCGGCTTCTCGTTTTCTGTCTTTTGATTTGTTAGCGCAAGACTCACCAATGTATCTAACTGACGCAGCGTCGCATTGTTAAAGAACTCACTTAAATTGAGCTGCACTGCATACTTAAGCCTGATCTGAGAAAGCACTTTTGCAGCTTGAATGGAGTTACCCCCTAACTGTAAAAAGTTATCATCCATATACACTTTGCCCAGTTGTAATGTTGATGCCAGTATCGCGTGTAATTCGTGTTGCAGATCTGTGCTTGGTGGTACGCCAGCAAGTCGCTGCTCAGCTACATTCTCACACAGCGCCAGCAATGCATTTTGGTCGATTTTGTTGTGCGCATTAATTGGCCAGTGCGGTAATTTATGAATGTGGGCTGGCTGTTGGTAGTGCGCCAATTTAAGGGTTAAGTGGGCTCGGATATCACCATCATCGATATCCGCAGTGCTGATAATAAATACATGTAAAACAGTCAGGCCATTTTGTTCAAGTGCAACGACGCGCGATTCCTTGACCACAGGGTGCGCTAACAGTACATGTTCGATCTCCGAAGGTTCAATGCGATATCCGTTAACTTTTACCTGCCTATCTCGTCTTGCTATAAAGTGTAAGATTCCGTCAGGGCAAATCACACCTAGATCCCCAGTCCGATAAGTACGTAAACCGCCTGACTCCATGAATGGCTGGAAACCTTGCTCCGTAATGTAGCCCTGTGCCAACGCATTACCCACAAAGGTAATTTCTCCAAGCTGATTAGCAGTGCATAGCAGGTTAGACTCATCGCGTATTTCAATATGCCCTTGAGTTGTATACGCCCCAATCGCCACTCGCCGAGTCGATAAACCTCTTTGCTCTTTTAACTCAAATACACTGAGTGCCTGTTGAGTTTCCGTCGCACCATACATGCTAACAAACCGTGCATTTGGCATAACTTGCCGAACTTTTTCTAGCAATTCACGAGGTAAAGGTTCGCCACAGAAAAGTACCAACTTAACTTTTGGCAGTGAAATTGTATTGTCTGCAAGTAAAAACCGTGCGAAAGATGGTGTTAAGTTTAAAACTTGTACCGAGTGCTCTTGTAACCAGTTTCCACAGTAAGTCGCCGAGAACTGTTGCTCGTTAGGGATACAAAGTGAAGCGCCTCGACATAATGTCATCAGCACATCTCTGTGCAACGGATCATGTCCAATGCCTGAAAGCATCCCTCCTCTATCACCACTATCTAACTGATAATCAATATTAAAGTTTGATAAAGCACGATGCCAGTATGTTGAATTAGACATCACCAGTTTAGGAGAACCAGTACTGCCACTGGTTATACTCAAGTAGGCGCTGTCTAGTTCATTCACTTCCCACTGGAACAAGGTGTCAGGGATCGAGGAACCCATTTGTGCATGTTCAGAGTTTAAGGCTAATGTATAGCAAGCCATCTCCTCTTTGCCCCACGACTTGCTTTGACCTGTATTTAATATACACACGACATCACCCATCGCCAGAATAGTGTCGATTTGTGCCACAGGGCGTTCTTCAGATATCAATACAAATTGGCGTTTCGCCAATAATGCAGCCAGCATTGCAATAACAGTCAAGGGACTACGCTTGCCAATAATAGCGACCGGTTGTGTGGGCAAATTCTGAAGCAATTTAGCGTAGTACTTAACGTACCCAAACAGCGTTGCATAACTTAACACCGTATTATCGGATACAATCGCAGGGTTTGAAGAAGCCAGATGCGCCTGAGAAAAAATATCACATAGTACATTATCGGCCGCTGTCACTGGCTGTTGGCTGGTCGCTTTAGAGACAAGTTTTACAGGGTTACCCATACTTACTTTAGAGATAGGCAATAGATCGTTTTCAAGTACCTGTTCTAACGCATTTTGGAAGCTCGTCAGTAAAGAGCTTACAAATACATCGCCCATCACCTGTTTTTTAAATGTACAGCTTAACTCGTAATTATCTCCAGCATTGTGAACATAGAATGTGAGATCGAAGCTCGGTTCACCGCGCTGAACTGATACAGCACTCACTTTGGCATCAGCCATTGAGAATACATCTCGAAACTCATTTTGGTAATTGAAATACACATTAAATATAGGCTGAGAATCGTTTCTTCTTGGGATGTTAGTTGCTTCCATTACATATTCAAATGGGAAATGTTGATACTTAGAAGCGCGTCCAGTCGCTTCACTAAGAGATGCGATAAATGATCTCATTGTGTTCTTAGGTCTAATCTGACTACGGATCGCTAAGTGGTTGATAAAACAACCAACAAGCTGCTGAAGGTGACTATCATCACGACCAGATGCTGGGGTCCCAGCAACAATATCTGACTGGCCCGTGTATTTATATAAAACAACTTTAAATACAGCGAACAGTAATGCGAACGGAGATAGCTTATGCAAGTTACAGTACTGCTTAATCCTTTGAGATTTTAAAGCTGGAATAAAGGATTTGACGTAACAATTATCGCCAGAGGAATAGGTGGCATGCTCAGGAAACTGTATCGCGCCTTGGTAGTCCTTAAGCTGTGTCTGCCAATACTCAGCAGCTTCATTCGCAGCGGCTGTTTTCAACCATTTTTGCTGCGCCAGCGCATAATCCTTGTATTGATATGTTAGAGTCGTCAGCTGCGGCTGATGGTCATGTAGCAAAGCATTGTAGATTTTAAGCAAGTCTTCAATAAAGATCTGAGTAGACCAACCGTCTGTAACAATGTGATGCATCGCAAGCACCAAAGTGTGCTCTAACTCACCCAATCGTACAACGCTTAGGTGGAACAGTGGAGATTGGCTTAGTTCAAAGGTTCTTGCCTTTTCTCGCTCCAATACTTTATTCAACAATTGCGGCTCTTGAGTAAGATCGATTTCACTCATAGGTGCCGCAAAGTCCGTGTTGTAGCTAACACTGTAGTTACCATCAACTTGCTTAAATTGAGAGGCCAACACCTGATGACGAACAACTAATTCGAATAAAGCTCTGCGAAGAATAGGCGTGTTAAGCTTGCCGACAAGTTCAACAATACCTAACGGCATATTACTACTTTTATGCGCCCCCAAAGAAGCCAACATCAAAAATCTCTGTTGTGTATAAGAGATTACACTGTCCTGAACAACGACTCCTGGCTCCAAAACCGATAGTATGCCGGTGGGTTTGCTCAACCTTTTCAACAACTCCATCTTATGTGCTGAAATAGCCTGTTTTAATTGGGCACTCACCCCACTTTTTGGCAGTTTACCGACTAAATTTCCATTTTTGACGCTTAATGAAGCACCAATTCGCTCTAATTCTTCTAAAACAAGCTCTACATTTGTAAACACTGCTGCTCCCAACAACCGCTTCCTTCAAATATTGCCTAACCAATTATTAAATATTGAAAATTTATGTTCAGCCCCCTGCACATAAATCTATTTATTCAATATGTTTAGCGACCCACTCTTGGTCATAAATGGTGTTCAAGTAATTACTTCCTGAATCTGCGGCTATCGCCACCACAGTACTTCCGGCAGGTATATTATGTTGATATTGCTCTATACCCGACAGTAATGTACCTGTCGAGCCACCAGCTAAAAATCCAAACCTTTTTGCCATGCGATGACACATCTCAACGGTTTCTTTTTCTTTAACTACCACAACATCGTCAGCAACTTCAGGGCAAAATATTTTAGGCAACACATTACCGCCAATGCCGGGTATGTTGCGGTTCTTTATTTCTTTACCGAATAGGCTGGACCCCTCAGGCTCAACAGCAATGACTTTTACGTGTGGTAAGTGTTCTTCGAAGTACTTCTGACACCCCATCATAGTGCCGCTACTGCCTACACCGACGAATAAAAAGTCGATATCAGAAATATTTTTATGGATCGCTGCTGCGGTATACTTGTAATGAGAGCGCCAATTTGCCGAGTTTGAATATTGGTCTACCCAAACAGCATCTGGGTTTTGAGTGAGAATTTCATCAATTTTACGCAAGCGTTCTTTAACATAGCCACCATCTATCTTTGTGGTCACGGAAATAACTTCAGCACCAAATGCTCGCATCAAATTAACATTGCTTGGCGATATGTTCGGGTCTGTCACACAAGTGAATTGATAACCACGCTCAGCACAAATCATTGCCAGCGCAACCCCCATATTTCCCGAAGAAGATTCAACAACTGTTTGGCCTTTTTTAATCAAGTTCTTTTGTTCGATCTCTTTGATCATTTCAAGGGCCGGTTTATGTTTAACAGACCCTGATAAATTCATATTCTCTAGTTTTAAAACGACGTATCTATCAGATAGAAAATTATCCAAGTTGAGAAACTCTTCGTTTTTAATTATTTCCGATGTCTTGTCAAAAACCATTTTATTTTGTATTCCCTAGCCAACTAACAGGTGTTTTCAAGGTCATGTAAAACACACTAAAGCCGCAACATGAGCAGTAGCTAATTATGTTTAACAACAAAGAGGGTTTAAGCTATCAATTTCTGCATTATAAAGATGTGTCTGCGTGCAAAGCTTTTTGCACGAAGCACCTATGGAAATATCAAATAAACAAAAATGTCGTTAACACTTTACTGCAAGTTACAATGACTCTTTCAAACGTTTTAACCTTTCCTCATGTTTAAAATGTAACGTCCCTATTCCAAAGTGAATCACTTTATAAACATTTCCATCTCTTTTTGGAAAGACTTAATTATTAAGAATACCGAAATATTAACCTTGTTTTCGATACAAAACCACCGTTAAGTCAAAAAACAAATTAATTAATATGAAAGTTACCTGTTGAATTTTATAGAAATTAGAAAGAACGGCAAGTGCCTTGGGTACAATCAAGCAATATAAAAAAATTTATATGACCAATAAACAACCAACCTCTATCCATTGACCCTATAACACTTACCTAGAGAACCCAATCCAAGATCATTTTTAATTCACAAAAAAGCAACAATCGTAACGAGTTAGTGAATCATTGTAAGGTATTAGCGTTGAAACTAAAGTGATTAAAAAGCGGCTCCGCTCTTTGTATTATTTACTGATGCACGGCTGTTGGCTTTTCCCTAGGTAATCCCTATGTAATGGACCCAAAGCAGTGACTGGGATAACAATTAAACCTGCATAAAGCACATTGGGCGGGTTGGAACGCGCATCACCTTGAGCGGTATATTTTGGTGTTTGCTTTACAATAAAAGATAATAAAATGTTAATTAAAATAATGATGTATAACCAAATTAATTAAAAAGCATAATTGAATACAATATCTTAAAGAAAATCGAATCGCCTAAGAAAAACCGACATTTCAATTACATAAAAATTAAAGTATATCAACATTACCATTGTAACTCTCTAAAATATAAAATATTATCTTTGTGTGTACTTGCTTCGCTAAGTACATATAAAATTACACTAAATAAAGGAATTTAAGATGAAAAACGTACAAAAGCTAAAATTGGAACTAACTAACGAAGAACTACAACACGTTGCTGGCGGTAAAGCTGATATCTCTAAAGACGTTCTAGCTAACTTCACAGTTAGCCGATCTACTAAAGACGCCTCTTTCCTAGCATCTTCTACAAAAGATCACTCTTTCTTAGCATATTAATCAAGCTATGTTTGAAAAAGGTAGGCTTGTAAAGCCCGCCTTTTATGCCCACTCAAAATACCAAGTTTCTCAACACGACAACTTCGCAACAGCTAACACAAACAATAAAGCGAGATACTGTGAATAAACACAATACCTTACTCATTCTCGGCCTGGGTGATTTAGGAAAGCGTATTGCTTACCACTTAGCGTGTGATCCTTCACTGGCATATAAAAAGCTAATCATTGCAAGTACATCTAAACAAAAAGGCGAATCATTTTGTCGTCTTTTATCCGCATGTGGTAATCGCTCTGTCGAATTTCATCATGTTAACGCCTTAGTCCCAAGCCAACTGAAGTCACTGTTGTCTGCTCAACGACCAGATCTGATCATACAAAGTGCTTCACTTTTATCTCCGTGGTACTTATACAAAAATCAAGAACGTTGTGCTCGCTCAAAACTATTACTCGAGGCTGGTTTTGCCGCTCAGTTGCCAGCTCAACTGACTATTCCCATTAATTTAATGACGCTCTTATCTGAATTGAAAATGGACGTACCGGTTATCAATTGCTCCTTCCCAGATGTAGTCAACCCTGTATTAAACAATTTTGGATTACCTGTCAGTTTGGGTATTGGCAATGCTGGCATGATTAACGCGCTCGCTGCACAAGAGTTGATTGATGATAACCGAGCGTTACCGCAAACTTTTGCACATCACGCCCATGTTAGGGTTGTCGCTACAGGCTTTGTCCCAGAGCAAATGCCGCTGCCAATCATCTATTCAGACGGCAAAAGCTTAGACATATCGAAAGGTTTTGAAACTAGACCTAAAATCAACTTAGATCAAGATCTTAACGCGCTAACATCAGCCCATGCTGTACAAGTTATTCGCGCGATGCTCGGTGATGACACCCTCTATACTTCTGTTCCAGGCCCTTGCGGGCTAGAAGGTGGTTGGCCCGTTACAATAAAAGGCCGCGATATCCAGCTCAATTTACCAACGCAGTATAACGACGAACAAGAGATACTTAAATTTCAACGCAAAGCAGCTGAATTTGACGGTATCGCAAACATAGATCACGATGGCACCATTTATTTTACCGATTCATGCTTAGCCCAATTAGATAAACTCAATCCGATACTGGCTGAACCGCTGCACCCCAGTCAATGTGATGAAAAACTGAAACTAATATTCAGCTTGATAGGTGTGTAATGAACAAGAAAAACCATGATCTTTTCGCTATTGTTGCTAAGCATCGTTATATCAAGCCACACTTTTTGGAAAACTTCGCAGCCCTACTGCCAAGTAGCTTCCCTGATACAGACGCTCAATGGTGGTTACATCCCGATGCCGGTGTGGCAATCTTTGATCCCAGCCAAGAGTCTGAAAATCAAGAGAGAGTCAGCGGGTTAGGCCAATTATTTGTAAACTCAAACAGTACAACGCCTATAGACTTGCATCAGCCAGATGCTCAACAACAGCTCCTTTCGATACTCGCACCCTCACACATTAACAGCTTACGCGATTCATCTGGACAGTTCGCATTTATGCATTGGCAAGAGCAATCAAGCACCCTCACACTCGTGCGCGACCCTTTAGGCCAAAAGTCTCTCTACATCGCACAGAGTCAACATGTCTGGTACATCAGCTCGAGTTTAGAAGCCCTGTTATCAGCAGAAGGTTTTGAGTATGAGTTCGATCTCGAATCTGCATTTAATTACCTCAACTTTGGCGTGCCATTACCTGGACGCACTCTAGCAAAGGACATAACAAAAGTTCGAGCGGGACACTCAATTTGCATTCAGGTCGGTAATGCGCCGTGTGAATCTAGGTATTTCACCCCTATCAATTATGACTGCAGCGCCACAGCAACAGATAGAGTCGCAGCAGAGATTACAAACTCGTTAACACAGGCTATCGATAAATCAAGCCACACCGATAAAGCTGCAATACTTCTTTCATCGGGGATAGATTCATCCTTTATCGCAAATTATGTCAAACATCATAACAGCGACACAACCCTATGCGCCTATACGGTTGAGTATCAAGGCTTCCCGGAGTTAGAGCAGCTCAATGAGACCAAGCTGGCCAAACAATTTGCTGAGTCTTTGGGCATAGAACACCACAGTGTGACATTCGACCTCACCGATGTGCATCAAAGCTTAGACAGCGCGTTTTCTAGTGCGGAACCATGTAGTGCTGCTTCAGTTATCCCACACAACAAGTTGTTAAATAGAATAGCCAATGATGGGTATTCAAATATTCTCTCAGGCATGGGAGCTGACGAAATTTTTGGCGGCTACCTAAAGTACATAAAATACTACTCCAAAGTGCAGCTATTCGAATCTTCATTACTCAATGTCGGCAAGTTTGAACAACTGCTATGGCAGCCTGAACTATGTGACGATAACCTCTTTTGCGGTGTACCTCGATTCTTTGACCAAAGCGCATTAACCGAGTATTTATCTGAACCATTCAAGCAGTGGCAGGTAACGGGGCACCATGCTAGCTTCTACCAAGCATGTTTACAGATGAAATCATCAGCCAATTTATTCGAGCTTATGATTGCCCATGAATGTCAGCACCGCATACCTGACTTACTGCACTCGGTATATGAACCTATCAATGAGCGCAATGGGCTGACCACATGGTATCCATTTTTAGACCAACACCTTATTAAACAGGTAATTGGTCTAGGTGCAGCTGAACGCTTTGAACAACGCGAAGAAATTGGTTTAGATAATAAAATTGTTATGCGACGTATTGCACGGCAGTTCTTGCCCGATGACGTAACCATTCGTCCTCGCAAAGCATATGTTGTCCCCTTGCAAATTTGGCTGAAAGACCCTGAAATATTCAACCGGATCTGGTCAGCAATAGAAGATAGTGCATTACTTGATGCTGAGCCACTAATTGAACGCAGCGCATTAGGTACACTAAAAGACAAGGTACAAACACTACTCGAAACACACAATCCACCAAGTGACGCATTTAAACCTCTGGATCAACTTTGGGCACTCGCAACATTATGTGCTTGGTACGATAAATGGCTGAAAAAGTAAATATGATGAATCTCTCAATCCAAACCAATCCAACTCAGTCGTTACATGATGAAGCGCATGAGTTGCGTAAAGAAATATTAGAAGTACTTTACCAAACAGGCGGGGGTCATTATGGAGGCTGTCTTAGCGTTATAGATTTACTGCTAACCTTGTACAGGACTCAAATCAAGTGTAACCCTGCATTTGCAACCCACCCTAATAGAGATAGGCTCATACTTTCTAAAGGGCACGCTGCATTAGCACTTTATGCTGTACTGAAAAAGCTTAATTTCCATCAAGTGCCTTTAGATCAGTATGCTGATTTTGATTCACCGCTTGAAGGTCACCCGGATATGACTGCCTTGGCAGGTATCGATTTCTCCACGGGCTCACTGGGTCAAGGGCTTTCTGTCGCTCTAGGTATGGCATATTCGTTGCCAAAGCAAGTCAAAATCTGGACTATTCTAGGTGATGGTGAGTGCCAAGAAGGACAAGTGTGGGAAGCGGCTATGCTTGCAGGAAATATGAAAACATCTAACTTAAAAGCGGTGGTAGATAATAACCATTTTCAAGAGTGGGGCTGGGCTGAGGTTGATGACCAAATTCCACCTCCTGTCAGTAACTTTCGTGATAAGTGGCAAGCTTTTGGCTGGCACGTCATTGAATGTGACGGACATAACTTTGATGAACTTATCCAAGCATTTCAAGCGATGGGAGAAGTACAAGACAAGCCGGTTGTCTTAATCGCCAACACAATAAAAGGAAAGGGTGTTCCACTGATTGAAAAAGCCCCCAAAAAGTTTCACTGTAACCAAGTGGACCAGGAGGAACACACAAGAATTATGCAGGAGTACAGATCATGAAAAAACTCGCAGAAGAAGTTGGCTTGCAATTAACCAATATCGCAGATAAATACCCAGATATTTCTGTGCTTGATGGTGATTTGGCAGACTCAGATGGCGCATTTTATTTCGCGGATGCTTTTCCAGAGCGCTTTTTGATGTCTGGTATTTCAGAACAAAACATGATCTCCATGGCTGCTGGAATGGCCTCCACAGGGAAACGCCCATTCGCTTTCTCTTTCGCTGCTTTTTTATGTTACCGCGCCTACGATCAGATCAGAGTCAGCATCTGTCAGACAAAAATGCCTGTTACATTAGTTGGTTCACATGCAGGTGGACTGGCTGGACGCAATGGTAAAACACATACCGCGGTTAATGATATGGCTGTCATGCTCACGCTACCTGATATGCAGGTTTGGGCTCCTGCTGATTACGATGACGTCACCTATATGTTGTCGCAAATAATGAGCAACAGCGAACCGGCCTATATCAGAGCTTCTCGCGCACCAATTGGTGAACAACATGCGCTAGGCGGCAACTCCAGTGAACTTCGGTGGGTCTATCCAAAACGGAAGATTAATATCGTCAGCTGTGGTATTGCGAGTCAATGGAGTAAGCAGGTTATTGAGCAGCTGCATCTACAAGGGTGTGATATCGGCTTGCTCCACTGCTTACACGTAAACAACATTGAAAAGTTACGACATGAGTTGGTAGACAGTGAGCAACTGATCGTGATTGAAGATCACTGTCAATTGGGCGGGCTGGCTTCATTAGTACAATTGTTAAACCTCAAAGCACGTATCAGCGGTTTTGGTTGGCCAATTTCATTTTGTGGGAAATCAGGAGATGATGAACAACTGCGCGATGCTCATGGACTGTCTCAGTCACAACTTACACAAGCCATTTTAAAGCGCCACTTTCCGAATGTTAAATCAGTGCCTTTGAAAATAGCTGAACAGGTATAACAGTCGATGTATGGCCAAAAGGTTGGCCATACATACCTCGTCACATTTATAGGTTAGTTGGACACTTTGACTGCCACCAATCGGTCGCAGTGCGCAATATTCTCGCCCTACTGTGTGTGTCAAAATGCTTTAAGTAATGCTGAATAAGTGCGGGCTCTTGAGCACAATACTTTGAGTGAATTAAACGCTTCATACTCCAATATTGTGGCAAGGTTTCCTTGCTCTTTTCCACGTTTTCAACCAAGTATTCATCGATCCCGGTGACACTCACTGTGATTGGAAAATATTGTTGTGGGTCAACAACAATACTTGCTGGCTGCATTTTAAGCGCCTTAACAAATTGTTGTGTGTTTTTAGTCACTTGAAACTTAAGCAGTTGTGCCTTGCCATCAACGTCAATCTCAACCCATAAAGGCAAGTAATGGTGTGGGTAGCCATCGTGAGTCACGTCTAAAGTCAGCACATTGTGACTGTTAACCGCCACATCCACGGCCAACGTTGTCGTCTGCTTTGAGTGCACCCAGCGTTCAAAAAAACCATCCAATGTATGCCCAGCCGCCTTTTCAAAGGCTTTTCTCAATGCCTCTGTTGTCGCAACCGACTCCCAATTCTCTTGGCTATATATTCGAATTCCATCCCAAAAATCCTGCTCCCCCAGTTCGAGTCTGAGCATGTGGAAAAGGTAGGCCCCCTTAGAGTATGCGGCCTTTCTATAGGTAGATTTGAATTGTTCAAACGTTATTTCCTGCCGAGGTGAAACTGCAGGAAGAATATTGCCCTGCTTTTGTAGTCTAAGCATCGATTCTTTAAAGAGTATTATCTCTCTATCATACTCTTCTTTACCATAAGCGTGCTCTTTGAATGCAGCAACCATAAACTGAACCAGCCCTTCATTGAGCCAAAAATCGTTCCATGATTTGGCCGAGATTGAATTACCCCACCATTCATGAGCTAATTCATGAGGTGCCAACCAGTTTTCCCGCTTCTCGACTAACACATCTTTCATGAAACGCGCACCGACCAAGCTAAATGCTCCCGCTTCTTGCATTGTATTTTCTTTGGTGACAACAAAAGTGTAGCGCTTGTGACTCAACTCCTTATTACTGACCTTAGAAAAAAAGCGATACGCCTGCTTGATATCGGCAAAAATACTTACAACATCCTGCTGAGATAAATCCTGATATAGCACGCTATAGTGCATACCTTCAGCATCAAATTGATGTGTTAAAAAGTCGCCAGCGGCAAAGCCAAATGTGTAGATCGGACGGGCTCTATCTTCACGCCAATGATGCTGCATCAGTTCTCCATTGGGCTTGGAAGAGATTTTACGCCCATTGGCCACATGAGCCATTCCTTTAGGCAAGTTTAGCGTTAAATCAAAGGTCGCTTTATCGCCAATATCATCATGTGAGACAAGCCAATTAGCGGTGTTGTATAGCGTATACATGTAGCCGTCAAAAAACTTTAACCCCTTCTTTGGTGACGTATCATAATCTATGGTTACTTCAGTGGCGCCCCTTTGCCCATTCAGTCGACTATCCAATGCCAGTATTAATTGATCGCCTGTTACATGAAAGCCTTTGACCATGGGCCCATGAACTCGCTTAATCTGCATATCTGGAGCTTGCAGTCGAAACTCCAGATCGCTCTCTTTCGCTAGTTGCCCTGATGGCGCAATTCTAAAATCAACAGTAACACGCCCAGTTAAGCTGTGATTTTCAATATCTGGCGTTAATTGAGCGGTATAAGACAATACATCAAACCGCCCCATAGCGTTAGCGTTGAGGCTCACAACAGCAATAATCAGAAACAGCAGCCAACGCACTTAACCACCTACTAAACTATTTAGCAAAATTGCGCCAGCACTTGGCGTAGTCAGCGCATCAACACCATTTTTCATATCAATTTTAATCACGTGATGACTCTTATCAATCACACAACTTTCTATCCCTTCATCCTCTGAACCAAGTACAAGCACACATTTTTCTGGAAACTCAAACTCTCGCAACGATATGGCCTGTGCCGAGTTAGCAGTACTCACAATTTGATATCCTAATGCGGAGAGCTGTGACAATGTATCCGTAATATGACTACTTCGGTGTACTTTACAGCCCATGACGTGGCCTGAAGATAGATCAAATGCGCTCTGCTCATAGGGCGAAACGGCTTTAGGACATATCACGACTGAGGATATGCCCATCGCCACTGCACTGCGGACAAGATTTCCTGCACTCTCGGAATATTTTACACCGTTTAGTAACATGACTTTGTTGCCAAGCATATCCAGCGGCACATATTTAGGCATTTTAATCTTCGCCAATACCGCTCGTGCAGCGGCAACGCCTAAATATGGCGTAATCTGTTCGTCTTCAATAACCCCTATACGGCAACCGTGCTCACTCGGTAAGGCGTTTTTATAAAGTGAATAAAATGTCTCGCTACAAAATATCGCTACAATCTGCGCGTTATTTGCCAAGGCATTTTTGAGAAAATAATCTCGTTTTACTACAATTTCACCATCACCTGGCACCATAAGTTTTTCATATAACTCTGATGTTAAACTAATCTGCTCAACCATTGTTTCGCTTTCCTTAACTCGTTTCAAAACGCTTACTTTGTGTTTTAGATTTTTGCCTGTGACGCCGCATTGCTTCACTTTGTTGTAGTGCTATCGCTTGTCGTTTACCTCGGGTACTACCCATTTTTTCACCTGTCTCATTATGACTTTTGTTCGTTATGAAGTGAGCCAGAGATTCGACAGTAGGATGGCTAAATAGATCCATCATCGTCACCTCCATACCCAGCTGTTCTACTAACTTCACATGTACTTTTGAAAGACTGAGAGAGTTCCCTCCTAACTCAAAAAAGCTCTGTCTCGAGCCAACCGTTTCTAGCAATAGAATATCTTGCCACACACCAGCAATGGCTTGTTCTGTTGGCGTAGTACATTCAGAAAACAATTCACTATCTGTGACTTGTTCTTGAAACGATAACAGGGCCTTGGTATCCACCTTACCGTTACTGGTAACAGGGTATTCAGTGACCAAAACTATCTGATTAGGAACCATATACGAAGGAATGTGCCTAGATATATGTTGACGAACAGGGGCATTATCTCGCTGTGGATCAACTACTTTTATTACCGCTTTGAGTGCTTGATCGTCGTTTTCGTCAACAATATGGCGGCAAATTGCGCCTTGCACGAGTGGACACAGGAGAATAAGTCGCTCAATCTCTGACAATTCAATCCGAATGCCATTGTATTGGATTTGGTTATCCCGTCGTCCAAGGTATAAAACTTCGCCTTGGCTGTTATATTTTCCTAGATCACCGAGTCGGTACATACGCTGCCCAGACTCTGAGCTAAACGGATCAGGGACAAAGCTTGCAGCCGTTAGATCCGGCATATCAACATATGCCGTCGCCAAACTTGGGCCACTGACATATAACTCACCAACCACACCCGGTGGGCAAAGGTTGTAATATTGATCCAAAATATACACTTTCAGGTTTGCGACGGGTTTACCTATTGGCATCACCCCTTTTGGTGTTGCAATATCCGTTAATCGACTTGCCGTTGCATCCCCCACCACTTCAGTAGAACCATATGCGTTCACCATTACAACATGCGCCATGGTTGCTTTAACTTTTTGAACCAGTTCAGCGTTTATTGCTTCACCACCAACAAAGATACGTTTCAATGAACTAAGCTTGTCGACATTTTGCGATTCAAATAACAGCCTTAAAACTGATGGTGTGAAGAACACACGTGTGACTTTTTGCTGCTCGATCAGCTCTAGTAATGCGGTAATATCTTTAACCTGAGCTTCTGAGTTAAAAAATAGTTTGCCACCTTTGAGTAATGGTGCAAATACCTCTTGGACTGAGGCTATAAAGCTCGGACTTGTCTTGGCCAACACACATTCATTGTCACCAATCGGGTGGTTATGCCAGATCTCTACCAAATTATTAACCACTGAATAATGACTACCAATAACGATTTTTGGCATCCCCGTGGTACCAGATGTCAGATACAAATGTGCAGGTAGTAAATTGCTAAAATTCACAGCCAATGACTCATCACAGAGGCTTTGCAACTGATCCATAAAGTGCTGGTATGTGTGCGTTACCAAACTAAGCGTCGTCATAACATCCTTTGATACCACACAATTTAACTCAGCTCTTACAGCGATATTTTCTATCTGCTGCACATTAAGTTGATCATGTAGAGGTAAATAGCTTGCGCCAAGCTTAATCACGCCTAGCATTGACACTATCATGTCAATGCCACGCTCCATTCTTAGGCCAACTCGATCACCAACAGCGATACCTTGATGGCTGAGGTAGTGTGCAAATTGATTGCTAAGCCTATCCAGTTCAACAAAGCTCATCGCTTTATCTGGGCTTTGCAATGCAACTGTATGAGGTGTTCTCGCGACTTGCTCACAGAATAAGGAGGCCAAGCTCCCCTCTACAGGTAGTCTGACGCCATTGCTAGAAAATTCCCTTATATCATTGAATTGCACTTTAGACAGACTCGGCATATTGCACATTTCAGAATCCAGATTATCAGCAAGCTTACTCAGAAGGAGCACGTAGTTCTCCAGTAACTGCGCCACGTCTTTTTGCTGATACAACCCTTTTCGATAAACAAGATAGCCAGAGATACCTTCGTCAGATTCGGTTAAATCAAACGTCATATCCAACGTCGTTTTGTCATGGTGATACGCTAACGCGGAGGCATTTACACCTGGAATTGCTATCGACTCAGATGGCGTATTTTGCAGAATAAACATGACTTGATACAAAGGCGTATGATTAGTTGTGCGCTGCGGATTAATGGCTTCAAGTACTTTTTCAAAGGGCACATCTTGATGCTCAAAAGCGCTTAGACAACGCTCATGAACATGGCCGAGGTAATCTTTAAGCGTCTTATTTTCATCAACTTTAACTCTAATAACCAATGTATTCAAAAAGTAACCAATTAACTTTTCAACTTCAGGTTTGCGACGGTTAGCAACAGGGATCCCTACATTAATATCTGTTTGGCCGGCATAACGTGAAAGTAACAGCTGTAAAGTAGCGAGCAATACCGTTGATAAAGTTGTATTTTGGCTTCGAGCCAACTTGTTTAGCTCAGCGCTAAGCGATGAAGTTATTTTTATCGGGATAGCATCTGCATCATATCCAACCTGATCATTTCTGTCCTGTGCTATGCCAAGTTCAAGTAATTGGGGTGCATCTTGTAACTCTGTTCGCCAGTAATCTAGCTGCTCATTAACTGTGTCCGCGATTATCTGCTTTTGCCAGTATGCATAGTCACTGTACTGCACTGGTAGATCATCCATATTGCAGCTATGTCCGCTAAGTTTTGCGCGATACTGCTGGCAAAACTCTTTCACAAGAATGCCAATGGACCACCCATCAGACACAATATGGTGCGTTAAAAACAGTAATACTTGGCGTTGTGGGGATACAGTTAATAACTTTACTCTTAGCCAGCATTCATCCGCTAATGGAAATTCCTGTCCAGCGAAGACTTTAATATGACTGTCGATTTGCGATGCTTGCACCTGTTCGCATTCTAGCGTCCAACCTGGGTTGTTTTCACTGATTTTTTGATAAGCACCTTGCGCTGTATTAATAAACGTTGAGCGTAATACTTCATGTCGAGTTGTAATGTACTCCAAGCATTGAGCAACAATCTCACTATCCAACTGACCCTGTATATTTAGACCAAAGAAAATATTGTAGTTTGCAGTGGCGCCTTGTAATTGCTCCAAAAAGTACAGACGCTCTTGCTGCGCAGATAATTCACGTAGAGTCTGACTTTCTTGCTTCTGAATAGTCGGTAAAGCCTGTTTCTTTGTTCCTGAGCGCACATCAGCGCCTAATGCAGTGACAATGTTGCGTATCGTTTTATGTGCAAAAATATCTCTCAAACTGATAGAAACATTTATTTTATCAAATACATGTGAAACTAGCTGGACAGCTTGTAAAGAATGCCCTCCAAGTTCAAAGAAGTC
>NZ_JAGJEE010000090.1:0-802 GCF_018100885.1 Pseudoalteromonas sp. MMG013
CGCCATTGATGGGTGTAAATTAAAGTCCAATGCCAGTAAACACAAATTTATCGGGAATAAATTTGAACAGCGAAGCTGGCCCTGAAAGGGTGAGTATCAGGATGATACGAATAATGAGCGGTACATTCGATGAGCTTGGGCGTAAAAAAGCCAAATTAGAGCGCGCGAGTAAACGCATTCTCGAGCGGCACCAATCACAAGATAATCTAAGCGAAGAGCAGGTTAATCAAGATTTAAAGCAAAAAGAAAAGCTAGATAAAAGTGCCGATAAAATCACACAATTTCTTGCCACACACCAAGAAAAAACAGGTAGCAAAGGCAAGCCAGTCAAAAGCAACATCACCGACCCAGACAGTGCAAAAATGACGACCTCAAAAGGTACCATTCAAGGCTATAACGGTATCGCGATTAATGATGATAAACACCAAATTATACTGCAAGCACAAGCATGGGGTTCAGTAGGAGAGCAACAAACCTTACAACCTGCGGTGGCACAATTAAAACAACAATTGGCTCAGGTCTGCCAGAACCCTAAGTTAACTAAACAACATACTAAGTTCACCGCAGACAGCGGTTTTAACAGCGAAGCGAACCTCGCATTCATGGCCGAAAGTGGCTTTGATACTTATATAGCCGATAACCAGTTTAGAAAGCGAAATCCGTTATTCAAAGAAAGTGAAAACTTCCTATAAGTAAAAAGGAAACAGAACAAGAGAAACGGCGAAGCGGCATAAATGTAAAAAGTCATCATCAACAATACACACGATTCTGCGGTTACTTAAAAGACTGTAAAGTCTGCCCG
>NZ_JAGJEE010000091.1:0-801 GCF_018100885.1 Pseudoalteromonas sp. MMG013
TAACTCTTTGACTAAACAATATGTTGTATGGCCTTTAGGATAATCAGGCAACTCACCAAATACTTTATAACCTAGTTTTTCGTAAAAAGGCTTTGCTTGAAAGCTCAGAGTTTCAGTGCGGACATAGCCAAAACCTTTGTCTTTAGCAAATTTTTCAGCTGCTTTCATTAAATTACTACCCAGCCCTAAACCTCTTGCTTCTTTTGATAACCATAGTAGTTCAATAGTACAGTAGTTCCAGAATGCTTTTGCTCTAATCCCCCCTAAAACGATTCCATTATCGTCTTTCGCGATAACAGCAAAGTTGGTGTCTTTTTCAAAGCTGACTTCATCAGGAAGGTAATCTTTGTTATAAGAGCCAATACCTACACTTAATGTTTTAAGGTCTTCTTCCGCTGGTGAAGTGGTCACTACGAGATTCATATGTTCCGACATCCGAGAGAGTTATAACGAGCCTGTAGAATTACCCGTTTTAATTTATTTTTTATTGATGCCTCAACCTTTAGTAAAATAGAACAGGCACATAATTATACGCTCACCATTGCAACACAGCTTCAATATTTTTTCACTGTGAAATACATTAAAAATATTACTTTCTGTCACCTTGGCTACTCTAACGCAGATTTATTGAGTTCAAGGAAAGGAAAGCAAAACAGCAAGCTGATGTGTTTGCTAGGTCCGTTTTGATGGTTTTTTATATTCTACAGATGGGGTGTTGTGTTAACCAGCCCCTTTGTACCGTAAACTCAAAAAGTACGCACCCAAAACTCAAACAGTGACACCTATTCAAAAACTAAAACC
>NZ_JAGJEE010000092.1:0-788 GCF_018100885.1 Pseudoalteromonas sp. MMG013
TATTAACCCTTTGCCATTTAATACAACAACTTGCTCAAACTTAGTAAACATATTCACTATTACTTGTTCTTCTGAAAAGTCAGAACACCCTAAATTATGTGTGACTGTTAATTCTACTTCTTGAAGCTGAACACCAATAGAAACACTTGAATGATCTGTTTTATATGAACCACATTTAAAAGTTGCATCTTTGGAATGTGAGTTTCCAAAGTAACCAGTTCTAGATAATTTTAAAAAGTTATTGTTATCAACAAGGTTGATTAGGCTTTTAAATGTACCTTGCTCTAGAGTTCCTCGATAAGCTCCCATTTTTGTTACATGGGCATGCCCAATAAAAACGAAATTATCATCAGGAAAAATATAAAAGTCATAAACTGGGCAAGTACCGTAACAAGCGCCACGACTGAAGGATACAACTTGTGCTTTAGTAGGCAAATCAGCAACCATTCTCTCAATTTTTGGCTGCCATTGGTCTTTATCTGAACATCCAAACATTAGAATCAAAGAGAATAAATAGATTACTTTTTTGATGACAAAACTCCAATGATGATTGGTTAATATAACTATTTAGTATTTATGCGGCACGTTGTTTGTGCTGCATAATCGCTTGTTAATGAGTAAAAACAATCAAGTATTGATTGTAATGGGTTTAGTACACCCCACCTACTAGCTCTTTGCTCAGCAGCATGAAAGAGGACAGCAATGGGACAGGCACATAATTATACGCTCAACATTGCAATGTAACCCCGCCCAATTATACAAGAAATTTGTGCCTGTCCCATATTATT
>NZ_JAGJEE010000093.1:0-777 GCF_018100885.1 Pseudoalteromonas sp. MMG013
GCTTGTATGGATAATACACCCATCTTAATCATTCTTTTTATACCGATTTAGGGTAAGGTGAGACCCAGGCTTTAGCTGCAACTAAAGCCTTCTTTTACAGTAGTTCGATTGATTGAAGGCTCCTCTATTGAGAGACCGATAACAAGAAAGAACGCTGTAAAAGACTCCAAGCACCACACTCGAATAGTCTACTGGGCCTCGAGCCCGCATTATGCAAGCAAGAGTTAGCTTATATGAATACTAAAACAAATCAAAGCATTAACATTGGTGTCGATACCGGTAAATTTCAACTCGATATTTATATTCGACCTTTAGATATTTACTTCACTGTTTCTAACGATGATAAAGGCATTAAAGAAGCCATAAAAGAGATTAAAAAACACAAACCCGAACGTATTATTATCGAAGCCACAGGGAGATTAGAAATGCCATTCATTATGGCATGTGCTAAAGCTGGTTTACCTTTCGTAATCGCTAACCCTGTTCATGTGAAACGCTTTGCTGGTGCAATTGGACAACGCGCTAAAACAGATAAGCTCGACGCTAAACTTATTGCTCATTATGGTGAAGCAATACAACCAGCTCTATCTCAATTAAAGCCAGAGAGAATACAGCTTATGAGCGATTTAGTTGCCCGCAGGAAGCAGTTACTAGTCATGCAGACCATGGAGAAAAACCGTCTTCAAATACTCCCTAAAGAACTCGCTATGACAATAAAGCCAATCCTCACTGCATTCAAACATCAAATCACTAGAATTGAAGAAAAAATATTAAAGC
>NZ_JAGJEE010000094.1:0-766 GCF_018100885.1 Pseudoalteromonas sp. MMG013
TAGTAAATAAAACCTACTGATGACACCCACTCAAAATTCACGCGAATTCCTAAAGAATATCACAAGCATATCGCTTAGTTCATAAGTCTGAATTTGAAATATAAGCTGCAGACTCAAAAAGCATACAAAAATGGTGTTGCTCAGCACTCATAGTGCATGGCTAATCCACCACCTCAATGCTGTGTTGTCTAGGGTTAGAGTGTTTAAAGGGTTATCTTAATGGTGTAAGCTTTAAGATAGCAACTTTTCACACTGCCGATAATTAGCCCGTCGTTTTATTTCTAAACTCGCACAATAATTATCAAGCTTTTGTGGTCGCCCTACTGCACCGTGAAATACGCTCGTAAATTGCGTGGTGAGTTTTTGCCAGTTTTCAGGGGCTATGTTAAGCCGGTCTAAAATAGGGGAATTAATTGAGCTTATAGCGCCTCGCTTGTCTGCTCGCATACATCTGCCTGTTAGCTCGACAAGTTCTAAGTACGACTTTAGTTCAAATGGGATGCCTTTGGGCATATGCTTTCTGGGGCTGCCTGCAAAACGCGCCAATTGTTTGGGTTGCTTGCCCTCTTTGGCATGTTCACACCGTGTTTTAACACTGGTATAGTCTGACGTTTCCGGTGTGTCAGCCATTTTAGCTCTTATCGGGTTTAAATCAACATAGGCCATACAGGCCGCCAGTGCAGCTTCATCAAGTAAGGCTTGTGATTTAAAGCGCCCTTCCCAAAATCGACCCGTACAGCTATCTTCTTTATTCGCTTTTCGGGCT
>NZ_JAGJEE010000095.1:0-759 GCF_018100885.1 Pseudoalteromonas sp. MMG013
TCACTTAACACATATGAACGCATATACGATAAAGGCTTGCCAATATGAACCTCTGTGCCACTGACATGTGCCATCGTACTGTTCACTGTACATTCGGTTGGTCCGTATACATTGCGGATCTCTATCCCTTCAGAAGTATAACCTGCCAAACGTTGCCATAATGCTTGGCTTATCGCCTCCCCTCCCACCAATAAATGTGGCGGTGTAAAATCGTGCCATGTATCGAGCCAGAATTGCAGCACACTCGGCGTGCAATCGAGTAATTCTATATGGTGTGATTGAATATAGTCTTGCAGTCGCTCTGGTTGCGTTTTGATATCTTCAGGCACCACAATTAATGTTCTACCTGAGAATAAACATACGATCCCCTGTAAGGACGCATCAAAAACATAGCTGGCTCCCCAGCCAAATCGTGTCACACCGGTAAACCAATCAGACATTTCATGCATGAGCGCTTGCGCACTACGATGCTCGATCATCACTCCTTTGGGCTTACCTGTTGAACCCGACGTATAAATCACATACGCCAAATTACTGGACGATAACCCCAATGCCCCCTTATCTAAATTATCGGTACTGTAATGACCATATTGCGCTGCTTCTAAAGACACCAACGACCCCGTAAATTCGCGCAAGGCCGCAGCTCCTGCGCCCTGATGTAATACCAAGCTTAACTGCGCATCTGCCAACATATAACTTAAACGCTCTTGCGGATAATGTGGGTCCAGTGGGACATACGCCCCACCCGCCTTCAAAATA
>NZ_JAGJEE010000096.1:0-723 GCF_018100885.1 Pseudoalteromonas sp. MMG013
CGGCTTATATAACCTGTCTTTTTTGGGTGTACATGGCGGCCACTCCAATCTACCAATTCAAAATAATCTAGTAGGCTAAATGGGATGGTTCCTGCTAAGTGCTCTCCACCAAATGGTTTTAATTCCGTAGGTTGGCTTATATGGGCTGGGTCATCTTTTTGAGGGATGTTTTGAGAAGGATTTAATTGTGCTTTTTTATTGTCTTTTTTATGAGCTTTAAAGTGCAGTAACCGTTCTTGAATTGACGTAAAATCGCTCTCTTCAAGCGTATTTGCCATATTCGCTCTGATTGGATTTAAATCTACATACGCCATGCAGCTCAATAGTGCACTTTCATCTAACAGAGCTTGGGACTTATAGCGGCCCTCCCAATATTTACCCGTACAGTTATCTTCTTTATTCGCTTCTTTGGCTATGAATTCGTTCAAATTCTTCATATACCAGCTAATGTCATACAACCTCAAACGCCACTTTGACACTATGTCATTGAAGAAAGTCATCGTTGCATCATCGAGTACTTCTCCACTGATATATCTGTCTACCAATGAATCACCATTGTAAAGTTGATACCAACGCTTAATAATTTCATCATCTGACCAATCAAGTGCGGTTTGCTTATTTACTTTCACAACAAGGTGATAATGGTTGCTCATAATCGCATAAGTCGCTATTTCTATTGCAAATACGCTACTGAGCAACTTCATTCTCTCGACCAACCATTCT
>NZ_JAGJEE010000097.1:0-719 GCF_018100885.1 Pseudoalteromonas sp. MMG013
GGATGTAGACGGGTATGTGGTGACGCGCGCAGATACGCCAAGTTATGAAGACGGCCAAGATTACCTTGATGGCATCAAGAATACCTATGCGGGTAAAAACGCGGTGAAGGTAGCCACGGTAGGTAAGCCAAGCAAGGTGATCTTTACTGAATTACCTAATGCTGGCGAAGCCCGTGTTGAGGGCGCGGTGTTTGTTGATGGCAATCAAAATGGCGTGAAGGAAAGTAAAGATCTGGCGATCCTAAGCCTAGCAGTCACGCTTACCGGTAAAGATGAATTTGGCAACGCTGTGTCACTGACCACTAATACTGACAGTAATGGTGCGTTCAAATTTGACGCACTGCGCCAACCGGATGCAGATGGGTATGTGGTGACGTGCGCAGACACACCCAGCTATGAAGATGGCCAAGACTACCTTGATGGCATTAAGAATACCTATTCGGGTAAAAGTGCAGTGAAGGTAGCCACGGTAGGTAAACCAAGCAAGGTGATATTTACTGAACTACCAAATGCTGGCGAAGCCCGTGTTGAGGGCACGGTGTTTGTTGATGGCAATCAAAATGGTGTTAAAGAATCACAAGATCTTGCGATCCCTAATCTCGCAATAACGTTGACGGGTAAAGATGAATTTGGCAACACAGTCTCATTGATCACCAACACTGACAGTAATGGTGCATTCAAATTTGACGCACTGCGCCAACCGGATGCAGATGGGTATG
>NZ_JAGJEE010000098.1:0-713 GCF_018100885.1 Pseudoalteromonas sp. MMG013
ACCTTCGACCTAGCAACATTATTTGAGCAGCATGCCCAAGCAACACCGAATGCCATTGCCATTGCAACCGCTGACGGCGAGACCTTGAGCTATCAAGCTCTCAATCACCGTGCAGATACCCTCGCAGCCTATATTGTTGAATCACACCCTGATGCCGACACCTGCTTACCTGCTGATTGTCCCATCGCATTGTATTTTGAACGCAGCGTCAACATGCTCGTTGCCATATTGGCCACTCTTAAAGCCGGTGGCGCTTATGTGCCTGTATCTCCTCAATACCCACACTCTCGTGTTGAGTTTATTTTAGAAGATACACAAACAGCTTTAGTACTCACTGATACGACACTCTGTGATACTTTGGCACCGATGCTTGACCAAGCTCAGTGTATTAATGTGGACCTGTGTACCGACCCATTGGTCGATATTACCCTGACTCGACCTAATAACCTCGAGCGTTTGGCCTATATCATTTACACCTCTGGGACCACTGGCACACCAAAAGGTGTCATGCTGAGTCAGCGTAATGCACTGTATTACCTTGATGCGTTAACACACGCTCTTGGCAAACAATACCAACGTATCGACTTCTCATCTAACTACTGTTTTGACTTATCTGTTACCACCACTTTATGCCCGCTGTTACACGGACAACAGATCTGCTTATATACCGGTGATATTCTCGATGTCGACGCTTACCGCGACCATATCCGTAC
>NZ_JAGJEE010000099.1:0-692 GCF_018100885.1 Pseudoalteromonas sp. MMG013
TTAACAGACAATGACACCCATTCAAAAAACGAATGAAAGCAGGCAATGTTCAACCTGAGATATCGTCTAGTTAGTAAAATTGAATTAACTACATATGCTATGAGCTCAAAGATAGGGAAAACCGAACTCATGCCCAGCAACAATTAACAGACAATGACACCCATTCAAAAAACGAATGAAAGCAGGCAATGTTCAACCTGAAATATCGTCTAGTTAGTAAAATTGAATTAACTACATATGCTATGAGCTCAAAGATAGGGAAAACCGAACTCATGAACTCATGCCCAGCAATAAGGCACGCCTAACCCTAGAAACCATCGTGTATTGATTATATAGTGATTATCTTGGTGGTCTCAAATTAAGCCAGTAACTTTTCACACTGCTTATAATTAGCGCGCCGTTTTATTTCTAGGCTCGCACAATAATTGTCAAGCTTTTGAGGTCGCCCTACCGCGCCATGGAATACTTTGGTAAATTGTGTGGTGAGCTTTAGCCAGTTTTTTGGGGCTATGTTGAGCCAGTCTAAAATCGGGGAGTTGATTGGGCTTATAGCGCCACGTTTGTCTGTTCGCATACATCGGCCTGTTAACTCGACCAGTTCTAAGTAGGACTTTAATTCAAAGGGTAAACCTTTGGGCATATGTTTTCTGGGGCTGCCTGCAAAACGCGCTAAGTGTTTAGGCTGCTTGCCT